>DATDBB010000432.1:0-2985 GCA_036525085.1 Allobosea sp. | reverse complement strand
ATCCAGGTGCGGCCGGGGCCGGAATTGGCCGGGCGCGGATAGATGAAGCGGTTTTTGTTCTCGCGCGTCCAGGCCAGCAACTCCTCGGCCGTGGTCGGCACCGTCTTGACCTTGGCCGGCATGTATTCGAGCAGCGGGCCGGAGGGGTAATAGGTGACGACGACGCCCTGCCCGCTGGCCAGCGCCTGCATCTTGGCGGCGCCTTCGAGATAGATTTCATCGAGCTTCGGCAGGCTGCCGGCGAGCTGCGGCAGCAGCGGCACCCAGAGCTTCTGGTCGACACCGGCCGAGAGCGCGTCGGTGCCGGTCAGCACCATGTCGATGTCGACGCGGCCGGCATCCTGCTGCGCCTTGATCTTGCCGGGGAGTTCCGGCGACGGCGCCTTGGTGAAGACGATGCGCGAGACCAGGTTGGGCTTGGCCTTGCGATAATTCTCGATCGCCTTCTGCGTCAACGCCAGATTGCCGGCGACGTCGACGATCGAGAGGACGACCGGGGATGTCGGCAGCTTGAGCTGCTGGGCGAAGACGGAAGGAGCATGCGCCGCGCCTGCGAGGCCCGCGACGCCGCCGATGAATGCACGCCGATTAATTCTGCTCTGGACCATGACCTCTCCTCCGGATGATGCGGATTTTCCGCTTTGTTCTTGTTGATCGAGTTGCGGGCACCGCTTCAGGATGCCGCCTCGATGGCTCCGTTGCTCGCGCCGATTGACGCGACCCCGGAATAGTCGGTATCCTAGTATACTAGTCGACAAGAGCTTGGCAATGGGCATCCCCGCAGCACGTCAGAGCACCGATCAGATCCACCGCCTGTTGCGAGGAGACATCCTCGCGGCGGTGCTGCGCCCGGGCGAGGCGATGTCGGAGGCGCGCATGGCCGTGCGCTTCGGCGTCAGCCGCACGCCGGTGCGCGAGGCGTTCAAGCGCCTCGTCGAGGAGGGCTTCCTGATGGTGGTGCCGCAGGTCGGCACCTTCGTCGCGCCGATCGACCTCGCCGCCGTGCATGACAGCCAGTTCGTCCGCGAGACGCTGGAATGCCGGACGGTCGCGCTGGCCGCGCGCCATGCCGACGCGGCGGGCAAGGCTGCGCTGGAGCAAAATGTGCGCCTGCAGGAGCGCGATCTCGCCGGCGGCGACCGGGTCTCCTTCTTCCGCCATGACGAGGCGTTCCATGCCGAGCTCGCGAAACTCGCCGGCCACCCTTCCGTGTGGAGCCTGATCGAGGGCGTCAAGGCGCAGCTCGACCGTGTCCGCTGCCTCTCCCTCGAAAGCGCGGCCTGGCCCAACATGATCCTGACGCAGCACCGCGAAATCCTGCATTGCGTCGTCACCGGCGACGAAGCCGGCGCGGAAGCAGCGATGCGGGCGCATCTGCGCACCGTCTTCGACGCGATCGAGACGATCGCGCGCGACCAGGTCGATGCCTTCGCCGGCAGCGCCACCCCTGCACGGCTCGACTGACGGCCGGGCCACATCCGCACCAAGAACCACGTAAAGAAACGAAAAGGATACGCGACCATGACCCATGTCCTCACGGAACGGGGCTTCTGATGGAACAGAGCTGGCGCTGGTTCGGCCCCGACGACGTCGTCACGCTCGCGCAGGCCCGGCAGGCGGGTGCGCGCGGCATCGTCAACGCCCTGCACCAGATTCCCTATGGCGTGGTCTGGAGCGTTGAAGAGATCGAGGCGCGCAAGGCGATCATCGCGGCCGACGCGAGCCTCGGGCTGCGCTGGAACGTGGTCGAGAGCCTGCCGATCCACGAGACCGTGAAGATCGGCGAAGGCGATCTCGAGCCGATCTTCGAGAACTACCGGCAGTCCTTGCGCAACCTCGCCGCCTGCGGGCTCGAAGTGGTCTGCTACAACTTCATGCCGGTGCTGGACTGGACGCGCACCGAACTCGCCCACCGCCTACCGGGTGGCGGCACGGCGCTGCGCTTCAACATCCACGAATATGTCGCCTTCGACCATTTCATGCTGCAGCGTCCCGGCGCTGCGGACGGGCATTCGGCCGACATCATGGATCGTGCCAAGGCCTGGTTCGAGCGCTCCTCGGAGGCCGATCGCGACCGGCTGCTCGCCAACATCATGGCCGGGCTGCCCGGCGCCTATGACCGCTACGACGTGCCGGGTTTGAAGCGCATGCTGGAGCGCTATCACGGCATGAGCCATGACGTGCTGCGCGCCAATCTCAAGCGGTTCCTCGAAGCGGTGATCCCGACGGCGGAAGAGGTCGGCATCCGGATGTGCATCCACCCCGATGATCCGCCACGCCCGCTCTTCGGCCTGCCGCGCATCTGCTCGGACGAGGACGACATCGCCTTCATCCTCGGCGCCGTCGATACCCCGTCGAACGGGCTGACCCTGTGCTCGGGTTCGCTCGGCGCCAATCCGAAGAACGACGTGCCCGGCATCGCGAAGCGCTTCGCCGACCGGATCTGGTTCGCGCATCTGCGCAACGTCGCCAAGGACCCGGACGGCTCCTTCATG
Source organism: Allobosea sp. (assembly GCA_036525085.1). GTDB lineage: Bacteria > Pseudomonadota > Alphaproteobacteria > Rhizobiales > Beijerinckiaceae > Allobosea. The sequence goes on along the minus strand of DATDBB010000432.1, from coordinate 490 downwards.
GAGGCCGAGCATCTCGGCGGCGACACCGACATGGTCGCGCTGGTCGAAGTCCTGCTGGCCGAGGAGCAGCGGCGCAAGGCCGCAGGTCTCGCGCATTGGCAGATCCCGATGCGGCCGGACCATGGCCACGCGTTGCTCGACGATGTCGGCAAGGGCTCGTTCCCTGGCTATCCGGCGGTCGGGCGCCTGCGCGGGCTTGCGGAACTGCGCGGGGTGATGGCGGCTGTGAGTTCGCTGCGGGGATACGGGACCTGATCGGCGCCGGGACCATACGGAAACACCACGTCATCCCGGGCGCAGCAAAGCGGAGACCCGGGATCCATGCCTGAACCTCTATCGGAAATGCTCAGGCATGGATCCCGGATCGGCGCCGCTTTGCGGCTTGTCCAGCAACTGTGTGACGGGCTGTCAAGCGTGGGCTGGATCATAGGGGGTGTCGGCCTTGATGAGGGCGTTGAGGATCGTGACGAGTTTTCGTCCGACGGCGGTG
>DATDBB010000431.1:0-8794 GCA_036525085.1 Allobosea sp. | reverse complement strand
CGACGCCATCGCCCATGTCGTGCGCTGCTTCGAGGATGGCGACATCACCCATGTCGAGGGCAAGGTCGCCCCGATCAACGACATCGAGATCATCGAGACCGAGCTGATGCTGGCCGATCTCGAAAGCCTCGAGAAGCGCGTGCTGCCGCTGGAGAAGAAGGCCAAGACCGGCGACAAGGAGGCCAAGGAACTGGCCGAGCTGATGAACCGCTGCCTCGTGCTGCTGCGCGACGGCAAGCCGGCCCGCCTCGTCCAGGTCGCGCCCGAGGAGCGCAAGGCCTTCGACATGCTCGGCCTGCTCTCTTCGAAGCCCGTGCTCTATGTGTGCAATGTCGAGGAAGCCAGCGCCGACAAGGGCAATGCCTTCTCCGAGGCCGTCAAGGCGCGCGCTGCCGAGGAGAACGCCGTCGCGGTCGTGGTCTCGGCCAAGATCGAGAGCGAGATCGCGGTGCTGCCGGCTGCCGACCAGAAAGACTACCTCGAGGCCGTCGGCCTGGAGGAGCCCGGCCTGAACCGCGTGATCCGCGCCGGCTACACCCTGCTCCACCTCGTCACCTATTTCACCGTCGGCCCCAAGGAGGCCCGCGCTTGGACGATCGAGAAGGGCACCAAGGGTCCGGCCGCCGCCGGCGTGATCCATAGCGATTTCGAGAAGGGCTACATCCGCGCCGAGACCATCGCCTATGACGACTACGTCGCCAACAAGGGCGAGTCGGGCGCGCGCGAAGCCGGCAAGTTCCGCCTCGAGGGCAAGGAGTATGTCGTCGCCGACGGCGACGTGCTGCATTTCCGCTTCGCCAACTGAACACGTTGGCCAACTAAGCCGGAGCCGCCGACGCGATGCTGTATTTCGAGGATTTCATCGTCGGCGAGACGGTCTCGACCGGCAGCATCGCGGTCTCGCAGGACGACATCATCGCCTTCGCCTCGCGCTTCGACGCGCAGGACTTCCATGTCGATCCGGAAGCGGCTCGACTAAGCTTCGTCGGCACGCTGATCGCGTCGGGCTGGCATAGCTGCTCGCTGCTGATGCGGCTGATGGCGGAGAGTTTCCTGCTGAACTCCTCGGGCATGGGCGCGCCCGGCATCGAGGAGGTCAAATGGCTGCGCCCGGTCCAGCCCGGCGACGTGCTGCATGGCCGCCGCACCGTGACCGAGATCAGGCCGTCGCGCTCGCGCCCGGACATGGGCCTCATCCGCTTCCGGCTCGAACTCGTCAACCAGCGCGACGAGCCGGTCCTGGAACAGGCGAACTGGATCATGTTCGGCCGGCGCGGCTCCGATGCCGCTCAAGCCTCGGGCGACTGGCTCGCTCACCCGCCGCTCTATGTCCCGCCGGTCTTCGCCTCGCCGATCGAGCCGCCGCGAGAGCCGACGGAAGCCGCCCGCTTCTTCGAGGACATCGAGATCGGCCAGAGCTTCGAGCTCGGCAGCTGTGTCTTCACGGCGGACGAGATCGTGGCCTTTGCCCGCGCCTTCGATCCGCAGCCCTTCCACATGGACGAGGAAGCGGCGCGGGCGAGTTCCTTCGGCCGGCTTGCGGCCTCCGGCTGGCACACCGCTGCCGTCTGGATGGCGACCATGGTGACGCATCGCCGGCGCCAGCTTGCGGCCTTCGGCGCGGGACACGCACCGCGCCTCGGCCCCTCCCCCGGCTTCAGGAACCTGAAATGGTCGAAGCCGGTCTTCGCCGACGACCGCATCACCTATCGCTCCGAGGTGACGGACAAGCGCGCCAGCGCGTCGCGCCCGCAATGGGGCCTGTTCTTCCACCACAACACCGGCGTGAACCAGAACGGCGACGAGGTCTTCAGCTTCGACGGCTGCGTCTTCGTCGAGCGCAAGCCCGGCTGAGCCTGGCCGGCCTGCTTCCTGAGCCGGTGGCCTGTGCAGCCGCGATGCTTCTGCAATCGAAGCCCACCTTGTAGGCAAGAAGGCCAAGGCCGCGGGAACAGCGGCCGGGCAAAAGCCGACAAGGAGGAATTCGAGCCGTGCCGACCGGACGCGTCTTCACGACGGGCCATATGGCCGCACGGGCGCGCAAGCGCCTGCCGCGGGCGATCTTCGACTTCATCGAGGGCGGCGCGGGTTCCGAAGCTGCGGTCGCCCGCAATCGCTCGCGCTTCGAGCAGATCGCCCTGATGCCACAGGCGCTGCGCGACTGCTCCGCGGCGCATTCGGAAGTGACGATCTTCGGCCGCCGCTACGCCGCCCCCTTCGGCATCGCCCCGATGGGCTTTGCCGATCTCGTCCGCCCCGGCACCGACCGTGCCCTGGCGCGTGCCGCCAAGGCACGGAACATCCCCTATTGCCTGTCGACGGCAGCGACGACCTCGATCGAAACGATCGCCGGCGTCGCCCAGGACAATCTCTGGTTCCAGCTCTATCCGGGCTCGGATGAGAATATGGCCGCCGGCCTGATGCAGCGCGCGCTCGCCGCCGGCGTCACCACCCTTGTCGTCACCATCGACATCCCCGTTCCCGGCAAGCGCCCGCGCGATCTGGTCAACGGCCTCTCCATCCCCCTGAAACCATCGCTGCGCACCGTCCTTGATGTCGCGCGGCATCCCGCCTGGCTGTTGCGGGCGGCGCTCGGCGAACGTCCGGGCATGGCGAATTTCGTCGAAGCGAAGGGCTCGATGAGCGGTCTCGCCCATGCCGAATTCGTCTCGCGCCAGCTCTCCTACCCCGGCCTCGACTGGAAACGGATCGAGGGTATCCGCAAGGCCTGGCCGCATCACCTCGTCATCAAGGGCATCCTCAACCCGCAGGACGCCATCATCGCGGAACGCATCGGCGCCGACGGCCTCGTCGTCTCCAACCATGGCGGTCGCCAGCTCGATTCCGCCCCCTCTTCGATCGAGGTCCTGCCCGCGATCCGGGAGGCCTGCGGCGACCGCCTCAAGCTGATCCTCGACAGCGGCGTGCGCAGCGGCGACGACATCGCCCGCAGTCTCGCCTCGGGGGCGGATTTCGTGCTGCTGGGGCGGCCCTTCCTGTTCGCGGTTGCGGCCCTCGGCCCCGAGCGCGGCCCGGCCGGGATCATCGACATCCTCCGGGCCGAATTCCTGAACACGCTGATCCATCTCGGTTGCGCCGATTCCGCCGAGCTCGGCAGCGACCATCTCTGGCCAGGAGACCACCACTCGCTGAGACAGGGCTCGAACCGATGAAGATCGCGATCATGGGGGCCGGCGCCGTCGGCTGCTATTACGGCGCCATGCTGGCGCGGGCCGGCCACGCGGTAACGCTGATCACGCGGCCCCAGCATGTCCAGGCGATCCGCGAGCGCGGCCTCGTCTTCGAGACGCGTGCCTTCACGGAGACGCTGCGGGTCGAGGCGACCACGGAAGCCTCCGGCGTCGCCGAGGCCGAGATCGTCCTGTTCTGCGTCAAGTCCGGCGATACGGCGTCCGCCGGCCGGGATATGGCCCCGCATCTCGCCGCCGGCGCCTCGATCCTGAGCCTGCAGAACGGCGTCGACAACGCCGAACGCCTGCAGGAGGTCCTGGGGCGGCCGGTCATTCCGACTGCGGTCTATGTCGCCTCGGAGATGTCGGGCCCCGGCCATGTCAGGCATCATGGGCGCGGCGAACTCGTCATCGGGCCAGGCCCTTCGAGCGTCCAGATCGCCGAGGTCTTCGGACAGGCCGGCATCCCGACCGAGATCTCCGGCAACGTCGTCGGAGCGCTCTGGTCGAAGCTGATCGTCAACTGCGCCTACAATGCCCTCTCGGCGATCCCGCAGCTTCCCTATGGCCGGATGATCGCGGTCGAGGGCATCCGCGCCTGCATGAAGGAGATCGTCGCGGAATGCCTCGCGGTCGCCAGGCAAAGCGGAATCCAGGTCGATGACGACATTCTGGACAAGGTCCTGGCGCTGGCCGCGGCCATGCCCGACCAGTCCTCCTCGACCGCACAGGACCTCGCGCGGGGCAAAGCGACCGAGATCGACCATCTCAACGGTTATGTCGTGAGGACTGGTGCGAAGCTCGGGATCGCCACGCCGGCCAACCGGCTTCTGACCGCCATCGTCAAGCTGATGGAGGAGAGCTCCCGCGCCTGAGAGACATGCCGGCCCGCGACGGTATCGAGAGCCCCGCGGGCATGCAGGCGCGTTCATTGTCGCCCGCCGAAACTCCATGTCATGCTGCCCGCAAGCCGGTATCGGTGAACCAAAAAAGCACCGGGCAGGAAACGAACTCCAAGGAAACGAACTCAATGAAGCGCAGATCCTTTTTGAAGGGCGCCGGCGTCGGCGCCGCGGCCGGCATCGCGTCCCCGGCCATCGCCCAGAGCATGCCGACGGTCACATGGCGCCTGGCGTCGAGCTATCCGAAGTCGCTCGATACGCTCTACGGCGCCTGCACCCATCTGTCCGAGGCCGTCTCGGCGGTCACCGATGGCAAGTTCAAGATCCAGGTCTTCGCCACCGGCGAGATCGTGCCGGCCTTGCAGGTCGCCGATGCCGTGACCAACGGCACCGTCGAGATGGGCCATTCCGGCTCGTATTTCTACATCGGCAAGGACACCGCCTTCGCCTTCGGAACGGTGATTCCGTGGGGCCCGAACAGCCGCCAGATGCAGGCCTGGCTCTTCCACGCCGGCGGGCTCGAACTGCTCAACGAGTTCTACGCTAAGTTCAACATCTACAACCTCCCCGCCGGCAACACCGGCGCGCAGATGGGCGGTTGGTTCCGCAAGGAGATCAAGTCGGCGGCCGACCTCCAGGGGCTCAAGATGCGGATCGGCGGGCTCGGCGGCAACGTGCTGCAGAAGATGGGCGTCGTGCCGCAGCAGCTCGGCGCCGGCGACATCTATCCGGCGCTGGAGCGCGGCGTTCTCGACGCGGTCGAGTTCGTCGGACCCTATGACGACGAGAAGCTCGGCTTCGCCAAGGTCGCGCCCTATTACTATTATCCCGGCTTCTGGGACGGTTGCGCCGAACTCAGCTTCTTCATCAATCTGGAGAAGTGGAACAGCCTGCCGCCTGCCTACCAGAAGGTGCTGAAGACCTGCGCCATGGCCGCAGGCCACGACATGCAGGCGAAATACGACGCCCTCAACCCTGCGGCCCTGAAGCGGCTGATCGCCGGCGGCGCGCAGTTGCGTCCGCTACCGAACGACATTCTGAAATCGAGCTACAAGATCACCAAGGATCTCTACGCCGAGATGTCGGCCGCCAATCCGAGCTTCAAGAAGATCTACGACCATCTCTGGGCCTTCCAGCAGGACAGCACGCGCTTCTGGCAGATCTCGGACCTCTCCTTCGACCTGATGTCGGCCACGGCGCTCCAGCAGCGCTGGGCCGAAGGCTGAGGCGGCCGGCGCTCCCGCGCTCATGATCCGGAGGCGCTCGCCACGGCCGCCTCCGGACGACACCGGCCCGTGGCCGGACACGCCATGCCACCATGGCGACGCCGCGCGGCGTGCTTCCGATCCCCGCCGGCCAACCGGATCGCGCTGACCTCCAGCCTTGGCTCCAAAAAATTGGATATTGGAGATTTTATCCAATTGACAAGCATGCCTGTTTTCCGGCCTGATCCAAGCGGGCCCGCAGAGGCCATCTGAGCCGGACTTCCACATGATCGTGACCCAGTCCACGCGTTCGAAGCTGCCGCAGTTCCGCCAGACGATGACGGGCGCCGCGGTGGCGGAGCTGCGCCGGCGCATCCTCTCCGGCGCGGTCGCAGCTGGCGAGGCGCTGCGGCAAGATGCGCTGGCCAAGGAGTTCGGCATCAGCCGCATCCCGATCCGCGAGGCTTTCCATCAACTCGCCGCGGAAGGGCTGGTGACGCTCCATCCGCATCGCGGCGCCGTCGTCACCGCGCTTTCGGCCTCCGACATCGCCGAGCTCTTCGACCTGCGCGCCATGCTGGAGCCGGATCTGATCCGCCGCGCCGTGCCGCGCCTCCAGCCGAGCGACTTCGCCCGCGCCGAGATCATCCTCGCCGACTATGACGCCGCGATCCGCGATGGCGACCTCGACGCCTATGGCGAGCTCAACACCGAGTACCACCTCTCGCTCTACCAGGTGGCGGGGCGCAACCAGACGCTCGAACTGGTCCGCCAGTTGCTCGCCAACACCGACCGCTACACCCGCGTCCAGCTCACCATGGCCGACGGCGCGACCAGCCGTGCCCGGCAGGAGCATGCCGCCCTGCTCGATCTCTGCCGCGCAGGCGACGCCGAGGGCGCGGCGCGTCTGACGCTCGACCATGTCGTCGCCGTCCGCCACGACCTGCTCCGGTTGCTCCAGCCGGACGATGACGGGGCGACATAGCGTCGAGCCGCGTGGACGCACGGCACCGGCGTCGTTTCGACGGCGAAGACCTTTCAAGATGGACGAACAGGACAACAGGCCATGACGATCGGAGTGGGCGGATCGAGCTTCGAGGCGGAACTCGCCAAGCTGAAGCCGATGACGGATGGGATCGAGCCGATCGCGGTGACGGAATACAAGGAGCGCATCGCCAAGGCGCAAGCGCTGCTGCGCCAGCAGGGCCTGCAGGCGCTCTATCTCGATACCTCGACCAGCCTGGTCTACTTCACCGGCATCCAGCTCGGCCTGACCGAGCGCCTGCATGGCGCGGTCATCCCCGTCGAGGGCGAGATCGCCTATCTCAGCCCGGCGTTCGAGGAGCCGAAGACGCGCGAATACATGAAGTTCGGCGACGACGTCCGCTGCTGGGAAGAGCATGAGGACCCGACCGAGTTGGTGATCGAGACCATTCGCAGCATGGGCTATGACAGTGGCCAGATCGCGCTCGACCCCCAGACCCCGTTCTACATCGTCGACGGCCTGCGCAAGGCGGGCAATCGCTTCTCCTTCGTCCATGGCAATTCGATCACCGCGACCTGCCGGCAGCTGAAGTCGGCCGCCGAGATCGCGCTGATCCAGCGCGCCATGGACATCACCATGGAAGTCCACCGCGCCGCCGCCCGCGCGCTGCAGGTCGGCGTCACCACGGCGCAGGTCAAGGATTTCCTCGGCCATGCCCATCGCAAGCTCGGCATGAACACATCCTTCGGCGCCGCCCAGTTCGGAGAGGCGACCGCCTATCCGCATGGCGTGCCTTATGAGCAGACGCTGCAAAATGGCGACATGGTCCTCATCGATATGGGCACCAAGCTCGGCGGCTACTGCTCCGACATCACCCGCACCTATGTCTTCGGCGAGCCGAGCGACCGCCAGCGCGAGATCTGGAACCTCGAAAAACGGGCTGAGCTCGCCGGCTTCGCGGCAGCGAAGCTCGGCGCCCCCTGCGAGAACGTCGATTTAGGCGCGCGCGGCGTCATCGAGGCAGCCGGCTTCGGCCCCGGCTACAAGGTGCCGGGCCTGCCCCACCGCACCGGCCATGGCCTCGGCCTCGACATCCACGAAGAGGCCTACATGGTGAAGGGCAACAAGACCCCGCTTCAGGTCGGCATGTGCTTCTCGATCGAGCCGATGATGTGCATCTACGGCGAATTCGGCGTGCGCCTCGAGGACATCGCCTACATGGCTGAGGACAGCGCCCGCTGGTTCACCCAGCCTGCCCACAGCGTCGACGACCCCTTCGGCTACGAAGCCTGATCGGCGCCGCACGCAGCGGCTTGCCGGGCCCGGCGGACATTCCGGCGGGCCGGTCGAACCTCACATCACGCTCATTCTGGCCTGCACAAGAAACCGCGAAGGAAACGCATAATGGCTTCGAACATCTTCTCCGGCACGATCCCGGCCCTCATGACGCCCTGCAAGGCGGACCGCAGCCCCGATTTCGATTCGCTCGTCGCCAAGGGCCAGGAGTTGATCGCTGCCGGCATGTCGGCGGTCGTCTATTGCGGCTCGATGGGTGACTGGCCCCTCCTGACCGACGAGCAGCGCATGGATGGTACCGCCCGGCTGACGAAAGCCGGCATTCCCGTCATCGTCGGCACCGGCGCCCAGAACACGCAGCGCGCCGCCGCCTTCGCCAGGCACGCCAGCGAGGTCGGCGCCAAGGGCTTGATGGTCATTCCCCGCGTGCTCTCGCGCGGCCCCTCCCCCTCTGCCCAGGAGGCCCATTTCGGCGCGATCCTCGAGGCCGCCAACGGCCTGCCGGCCGTGATCTACAACAGCCCCTATTACGGCTTCGAGACCCGCGCCGAACTGTTCTTCAAGCTGCGCGCGAGCTTCCCGAACCTGATCGGCTTCAAGGAGTTTGGCGGCGCCGAGAGCCTGACCTACGCCGCCGAGAACATCTCCGGCCAGTCCGACGACATCACCCTGATGGTCGGCGTCGACACCCAGGTCGTCCACGGCTTCGTCAATTGCGGCGCCAGCGGCGCGATCACCGGCATCGGCAACGTGCTGCCGAAGCACGTCCTTCATCTCGTCGCGCTGTGCGAGAAGGCGGCGAAGGGTGATGTCGAGGCACGCCGCAAGGCGCAGGAGCTGGATAGCGCACTCGGCGTGCTGTCGAGCTTCGACGAAGGGCCGGATCTCGTCCTGTATTACAAGTACCTGATGGTTCTCGAAGGCAACCCGGAATACGAGCTGCACTTCAACGCCTCGGACAAGCTGAGCGAAGCGCAGAAACACTACGCCCGCACCCAGCTCGAACTGTTCAAGAACTGGTACGCGGGTTGGGCGAAGGGCTGACGCGACACCGCGAACCCAACCGGCGTCGCCCGGGCTCCGGACGGCCCCGTCAGGCCGTCAGGCGCGTGCCCGGCAGCCGTCGCGACTCGATACGGTCGCGTCCGTTGCGCTTGGCGGCGTAGAGCGCCTCGTCGGCGCAACCGTGCAGCAGGCGCTCATCGATAGGCCCCT
>DATDBB010000430.1:0-2303 GCA_036525085.1 Allobosea sp. | reverse complement strand
CTCGGGCGGGTCGATGACCACGGCTCCGACCGCTTCGGCCCCCAGGGCGCCGGCGATGTATCCGGACCACGGCAAGATCACGATGACCAAGGAGCAACTCACCGCCGCTCCGGCCGTGACCTACACCGGAAACTGACCGCGACAGTGGTCGGACGTTGAGTTACCCGGTGAGTTGAGTTGTTGAGTGGCGTAGCGGCCCGCCTTCCTCGGAAGGCGGGCCGTCCTTCGTTCAGCGCGAGGCTGTGCCGCCGTCCGCAACCTCGCTCAGCAGCTGCGCCGCCGCCTCCGGCAGATCATCTGCGATCAGCCCAAACCCACACTTCTCTCCGGCGCGGCCATGCAACCAGACGGCGGCGCAAGCGGCCTCGAAGGCGGGCATGCCCTGCGCCAGAAGGCCCGCAATCAACCCGCCCAGCACATCGCCCGAGCCTGCCGTCGCCAGGGCTGCCGACCCGGTCGTGTTGATGGCAGCGCGGCCGTCCGGCGAGGCGATCACCGTATCGGCGCCCTTGAGAACCATGACAGCCCCCGAACGGGTCGCGGCAAGGCGCGCCCTGTCGAGTTTGGATGCGGCTCCCGCGATCTCCGGCACGCCGCCGAACAGGCGCTCGAACTCCCCTTCATGGGGGGTCAGCACGCAAGGCGCGCCGCGCCGCCCGATCAGCCGGCTCAGGCCGCCGGCCTGCGCCATAAGGGTTAGCGCATCGGCGTCGAGGACGGCTGGTACGGGGGCACGCAGGACGGCCTGCACCGCCTCGCGTGCGCTCAGATCGAGCCCGAGCGCGGGGCCGATCAGCACGGCGGATAATCTCGACTCGCCCAGCAGGTCGGCGAGGCCTTCGACATTCGTCACCGCGCGCTGCATCAAGGCATCGGGGCCGCGCGCGGCATGGGCCGCCAGGGCGTCGGGCCGACACGCGATAGTGACGAGGCCCGCGCCGACCCGAAGCGCAGCGCGCGCCCCCAGGCGCGGAGCGCCGACCCCTGTCAGGCCGCCCGCCACGACCAGAACGGCGCCACGGCGGTATTTGTGGATGTTGATCGCATGGGACGGCCAGCATCGGCGCCATAGGTCCGGAGCATTGCGGAAGGTCGTGGCGGGCCGCTCCGCGGTAAAGACGAGATCCGCGCGAATGCCGATATCGGCGAGCGTCACCGCGCCGCAAAGCGAGCGGCCCGGCTGGAGCAGGTGTCCCGGCTTGAGCCGGAAGAAGGTGACGGTCTCGCTCGCGCTGACGACCTCGCCTCTGCTTTGACCTGTATCGCCGGACAGGCCGCTGGGCACATCGACCGCGACGACCGGGCGCCCCGACGCGTTGACGGCGGCTACGAGGGCGGCGACCTCGCCCTCCAGCTGCCGACTCAAGCCGGCGCCGAACAGGGCGTCGACGATGAGGTCGTGGTCGTGCGGCCGCAGGCCGGCGATCGGCTCGACCGGCCCGGTCCAGAGCCGCGCCATGACGGCGGCGTCGCCGGCCAGTTGCGAGCGCTCCCCCGCCAGGGCCAGGGTGACGCGCCGGCCGCGCTCCTGCAGCAGCCGGGCGGCGACGAAGCCATCCCCGCCATTATTGCCTGGCCCGCACAGGACGAGGATGCGGGCGCCGGCGCCGGTCCGCCTGCCAGCGGCCTCCGCCACGGCTTGCCCGGCGCGCTCCATCAGCATGTGGCCCGGCGTACCCGCCGCGATGGCGGCTTGATCGGCCGCCGCCATGCCGGCAACGTCGAGCAGGGCGAATTCCGTCGAGGCAGATGCTTGCGAGGCAGGCGCTTGCATGCCGGCATCATCGGAGAGCGCGCCTGCCGGGGCAAGCCCGGGCGGCAAAGTCAAGAAATGATCACTGTTTAGGCATTTGGTTATTTTATGATCTGTTTTCTGCCTTATCATCAGGCGTCCGCGACCGCGCTGCCGCATAGCGGGAGGAATGCGCCGATGCTATGAGCAGTCTCAGGATGATTTTTGCCGTCCCGGGGCAGGCGAGCGGGGCGGGAATCGAGATGGTCCGGGCGCTCTTCCGGGACCGAGTTGACGCGCAGAGGAGGCCGGTCGGCGCATGAAGAAGATCGAAGCGATCATCAAGCCGTTCAAGCTGGACGAGGTGAAGGAAGCGCTTCAGGAGGTCGGCCTGCAGGGCATCACCGTTCTCGAGGCGAAGGGCTTCGGGCGGCAGAAGGGCCACACCGAACTCTATCGCGGCGCCGAATACGTCGTCGACTTCCTGCCGAAGGTGAAGATCGAGATCGTGCTCGCCGACGAGATGGTCGAAGGCGCCATCGAGGCGATCATGAAGGCCGCCCAGACCGGG
>DATDBB010000429.1:0-5370 GCA_036525085.1 Allobosea sp. | reverse complement strand
TAGACCGGCGCGACCGGACCGAAGGTCTCCTCGTTGGTCACCAGCATCTTGGTGGTGACACCGGACAGGACGGTCGGCTCGTAGAAGGTGCGACCCAGCGCGTGGCGATGCCCGCCGACGACGACCTTCGCCCCGTTGGCGACGGCATCGGCGACATGGCGCTCGACCTTCTCGACGGCACGCTCGTTGATCAAGGGGCCCTGGACGACACCGACCTCCGTGCCGTTGCCGACCTTCATCTTGGCGACCTCGCCGGCGAACTTCGCGACGAACTCGTCATGGACGCCCTCCTGCACGAAGAGGCGGTTGGTGCAGACGCAGGTCTGGCCCATGTTGCGGAACTTGGCGGCGATGGCGCCCTGCACGGCGGCATCGACATCGGCATCGTCGAAGACGATGAAGGGGGCGTTGCCGCCGAGTTCGAGGCCGACCTTCTTCACGGTCGAGGCCGCCTGCTGCATCAGGAGCTTGCCGACCGGGGTCGAGCCGGTGAAGCCGATGAAGCGCACCGCCGGATGCGTGGTCATGACCTTGCCGATCGCGACCGCGTCACCCGTGACGATGTTGAGAACACCCTTGGGGAAGCCGGCGCGGATCGCGAGCTCGATCAGGGCGAAGGCGGTCAGCGGGGTGTCCGGCGCTGGCTTGACCACGAAGGTGCAGCCGGCGGCGAGGCCCGGCGAGCATTTGCGGGTGATCATCGCCGCCGGGAAGTTCCAGGGCGTGATCGCGGCGCAGACGCCGACCGGCTGCTTCTGGACGATGATGCGCGAATTCGGGAAGGGCGAGGGAATCGTCTCGCCATAGATGCGCTTGGCTTCCTCGGCGTAGAACTCGACGAAGGAAGCGGCATAGGCGACCTCGCCGCGCGACTCGACCAGGGGCTTGCCCTGCTCGGCCGTCATGATCTGCGCCAGGTCCTCCTGGTTCGCCATGATCAGATCGAACCATTTGCGCAGGATGACCGAGCGCTCCTTGGCCGACTTCCTGGCCCAGGGCTTGAAGGCGCGCGAGGCCGCCTCGACGGCGGCCGTGGTCTCGTCGGCGCCGAAGCGCGGCACCTTCGTCAGCACCTCGCCAGTGGCGGGATTGTCGACCACGTCGACGCCCTCGCCGATCCAGGCGCCGTCGACATAGCACTGCGACTTCAGGAGGGACGGATCGTTCAGCTTCAGCATGGCAGCCTCGATGACGCGAAGGGACAAATTCGCGCCTGATTTAGCATGCCGGGGCCGCGGCTGACGACCGGCCAGGGGCGCATATCAGCAATAGGTCCTGCGCTTTTCGGCCCTGCCGACGGCGGAATATTTCGGGGCGCTATTTCGCCTGGGCCGTACACACGGTCTTGTCGTCGAAGACGTAGCAGATGCTCATCTCGCCGGTGCGGATATTGACGCGGAAGATGCCGCCCTCGCGCTCATGGCGAGACGGCATCAGCGTATAGTCGCTCGGTGCCTGCGGGCCTGCCCCCTCCCCCGGCGGGAAGCAGACGGTGACGCCGACGCCGCCCTCCTTGAGCTGGAACTGGCAGGCGGCGACCTCGCCGGTGGCCTTGTCGATGCGGTAGACCCGATTCAGATCGTTCTGCGGCGCCGGCGCGAATTCGAAGGGCGCAGACAGGGCCACGCCGCCCAGCGCCAGCCAGCCAGAGACCGCCATGGCAGCCAATCGTCCGAGAGATTTCGACACCGCACCATTCCTTCCGCGAATCGAGCGGAGGATAGCATCATTGGCCGGGCGGATGATGTCCTGTGCTCCGCCTGCGAAGCCTCGTTGCCGAGCGTGCTTGCCAAACCTGCTTGCCAAGTCTGCTTGCCAAGCCTTGGCGAAGCGCCTTTAAGCGGGCAGCCGCCATCCTGGAGAGCCACACCGATGAGCCTGCCCCCCATCGTCGTCTTCGATCTCGACGGCACGCTCGCCGAGACGGCGCCCGACATCATGCGCACGCTGAACGTCATCCTGGTGCGCGAGGGCCTGCCGGCGCTGCCGCTGGAGCGCGCCCGCGAACTGGTCGGGGCCGGCGCGCGCGCCCTGATCGAGCGCGGCTTCAAGGTTTCGGGGCGGCCGCTCGACGACGAGACGCTGGAGCGGCTGTTCGAGGATTTCCTGCTGATCTATGCCGAGGACGTCGCCTCCAACAGCCACCTCTTCGACGGCGTGCTCGATGCGCTCGATGCGCTCGCCGCCGATGGCTATGCGCTGGCCGTCTGCACCAACAAGCCGATCCTGCATACGCGGCTGATCCTCGACCATTTCAGGATCTCGCAGCGCTTCGCGGCCGTCGCCGGCCGCGACAGCTTCCCGTTCCACAAACCCGATCCGCGCCACCTGACCCTGACGATCGAGGCAGCGGGGGCCGATCCCTCCCGCGCCGTGATGATCGGCGATTCGCGGACGGACATCGCGACCGCGCGCGCCGCCGGCATTCCGACGATCTGTGTGCCATTCGGCTACACGGACGTTCCGATCGAGACGCTGGAGCCGGACGTGATCATCCAGCATTTCGACGCGCTGCCCGAGGCCGTGCGTGCCATGCTCGGCCAGCGCGACAATGAAGTCCGCAGCAAGGTCGCGGCCCATTCTTGACGCCACGGCGCGCGCCGACTAGGAGAGGCGCCGGTGCGGGCGACTAGCTCAGCGGTAGAGCACTCCCTTCACACGGGAGTGGTCACAGGTTCGATCCCTGTGTCGCCCACCACCGCATCCCCCTGAAATTAAAACGCAATTGAGCGCCGCGCCCTGCGCGAAGCTCGACGCTTTTGCGGTGCTGGCAACGTATCGGCAACGCGCCTTCCCGCCCTGCCCCGTCTCGAATCCAAAAGGCCGGCCCCGAAGGACCGGCCCTTTTGCGTGATTTGCTAGGCTTCACTCGCCAGAAGTTGGGTCGTTCATCGGGTCGAGGCCGGCGAACTTGAGCATCAGGCGCCGCGCCATCGCGATATCCCAATCCAGATCCTCATCAGCGCCAAGCCAGCTTGCCGGCATGACGTGGTTGAGGAGCATGCGGACCTGCTTTGCGCGATCGTCGTCGGACGTGGCCGGCATCGCGAGCGCCTTTTCCACCAGCGCCGAGTGCTCGTCATGGATCGCATCCGCCTGGTCGCTTGTGGCCTCATCGAGCGCGTAATCGAGCTCGAGAAGATGCTTTTCCGCCAGGGAGAGCACCGAAGCGGTCATGTTGGCGACGGGGGCGGCGAAGGAAGCGGGAGCAAACTGAGCGGTCATGGCTGTATGTCCTTAGGGGTTGCGATCAACAGTTTCTGTTGATAATGTGCCCCACATGACCTGTCAACAGAAAATGTTGAAATGACACCGAACCAATGCCGAGCCGCTCGAGCTCTCTTAGATATGACGCAGCCCCAACTCGCAGCCGCCGCGGGCTTCGGGCTATCTACCGTCGTTGATTTCGAGAAGAGTCGGCGAGCGATGCCTGCCGAGAGCGTGGCCAAGCTCCGCGCGGCGCTCGAAGGCGCCGGAATTCAGTTCATAGCAGAGAACGGCGGAGGCGCAGGCGTGCGCTTCAAGCTGCCAGGCGATACCGCCCAACCCGCCGGCGCCTAAAACGCGAAGCCACCCCCTGGGGAGGGGGCGGCCCATATCCTCCGCGAAGCCCGTTTGCTCCTCGCCAAATTTTCGGATTTCTGAAAACCTCGGCGGCCCGCCGCCTACTGGATCTCGCCTCGCAAAAACTCGATCGAATGGTGGCCGTAGACCCGCTCGACCGTCTTGACGGAGTCGCCGAGCAGCCGCGCGACCTTGTAGATGCTCTCCCCATCCATGAGCATGTGGGTCGCCCTTGAATGACGCAGGACGTGGGGATGCTTGTGCTTCAGCCCGAGCCTTTGGCAGAGCTGCGTGAATGACCGGTAGAAGTCGACAGTCGGCCCGAACAGATAGGTCGTCTTGGCATCGGCGATGAGGCGCTTCAGCGTGGGCACCATCTCGGGAAAGATCGGCACCGGCGGCTTTCGCTTGGTCGTGACACGCGCTCCGCGCTTCAGGAGATTGATGCGACCGGCCTCCAGGAACACCTGGTTGGTCTCGAGCGTCTCGATCGAGTTTCTCCGCGCGCCGGTGTAGTAGGCCAGGATGATGAAATCCCGTAGCCAGCCCTCGGCATTGAATATCAGATCCGCGATGTTCTGCTTCGAGTACCAGCCCTCGTCCTGCTGAACCGGAGTATCTGGCGGCAGGTCGAAGCTCGGCATGTCCATCGCCGGGAGCCGTTTCCACTTGCGTGCATGGTTCACTGCCGCCTTGAGGACGTTCAACTCCCGTCGGATCGTGGCGTCTGCCGCGGGCTTGCCAACGCGCCCCATGCGACGCTCTTTCATGTACCGGCGGCACTCGGGGATATCGATGTCCTTGACGTAATGCTCGCCGAAAAACTCCGCCAAGCGTGTGATTGCATTCCTCTGCCGTACGGGGTCTGCGATCTTCACCTTCGCGTGATTTTTGAAGTACTCATCGAGACAGACAACGACAGTCAACTCCTCCTTCCGGCGCCGGAAAAATCGCTCTGCCTCGGGCGTCAACAGCCATTTGGCCATATATCCCTCGGCTTCCTTAAGGCTTCTGGTTCTCAGACCGATGCGCCTCGTTCTCTTGGTTATCGGGTCATACAACATGATGTTCCATACCCCGTTACGCTCACTAAGCTCTACTCTGCCCTTCCGTAATGGCCTCGGCATCTTTCTAGCTCCTTTGTTGGAGCTTATATCGAATTCAATACATCATATTCAGTCAATGTCGTGGAAAATTAACATAATTTGATCCAACAATACGATTGTATGTTCGTGTATTCTATGAGTGCCTACGTAATTTTGTAGGCGACAGGCCAAACCCTTGGACGCTCTCGCGCACAGGCTTCCCCTGTATCGCGCCGCCTCTGACATGGCCGGCAAGGGAGGCACAGAACGCGACAAGGCGACAGGAACGCGGCCAATCGGTTATCCACAGATCCGTGATCGCCGCCGAAGGGCGAATGGCGCCGTAAGGACTTTGATCCTGACATAAGACCATGTTATCCTAGAGACAGTGGACGTACTTCGCTGGTTTCGCCGCGCCAGACCCTGATTTTGCGGGCGAGATCGATGGCGCAGCCGACCCCCTACAACCGTCAATTCAGCTTCCAGGACTTCCAGGCCTCGCAGCCGACGACCCCGTTGCCAGGCGTCTCGCTCGATGGTGAGCTCAATGCGGTCAAGCTGACCAGCGATCAGACGCTGGTCAACCTGGCGAAGATCCAGCGTGACGACGGCGCGCTAAAGAACGGTATCGTCACGCAGGATGCGCTGTCGTCGTCGCTGAGCATTGGTTTTACCTTCCGCGGCTCTTGGTTGACGGCGACGAACTACCTCATCAGCGACG
>DATDBB010000428.1:0-9029 GCA_036525085.1 Allobosea sp. | reverse complement strand
TCCTTCCATTCCGGCGTCTCGGAGACCTTCTTGAACAGGTCGACATAGAAGGCCTGCTGTTCCTTGGTCACCTTCCCGGGCATGAACATGCCGCGCAGCATCTGGTAGGTGACGTTCAGCCCCTGCGACGGGCAGGTCGGGATGTCGGCCCAGGATTTCCCGTCGGCGACCTTCTCGGTGTAGCTCATCGGCTTTTCGGAGAAGACGCAGAGCGGCCGGGTCGCGCCGCCGCGCCAGTTGGCGACGTCCTCGGCCGGGTTGTTGGTCGAGGCCTCGATATGGCCGCCCGAAAGCTGGGTCGAGGCCTGGCCGCCGCTTGTGTGGGGAATATAGGAAAACTTGGTGTCGCCGGCCTTCTCCATGGCAAAGACGATCAGATTGTCCTCGCGCTTGGACGAGGTGCCGCCGATCTTCATCGGCGGCGAGGCCGTCTTCGCCGCCGCCATCAGGTCGCCGGCATTCTGGTAGGGCGCCTTGGCGTTGACCCACAGCACGAACGAGTCCTGCGCCATCATCGCGACCGGCGTGTAATCGGTCCAGTTCAGCGGCAGCTTGGTCGCCATCGGCGTCATGTAGAGACCGCTCGAGGTAGTGATCAGCTTATGGGCGTCGCCGGCCGATTTCTGGATCTCCAGCATCCCCTCGGCGCCGCCGGCGGCGGGCTTGTTGACGACGATGATCGGCTGCGAGGTCAGCTTGTGCTTCTGGATGGCGCCCTGGATCGTGCGGGCCATCTGGTCGGATGCGCCTCCGGCCGAGAACGGCACGATGATCTCGATCGCTTTGGTCGGCTCCCAGGCGAAGGCGGGCGTCGCGCCGGCCATCAGGAATGCGGATGCGGCAAGCCAATGCTTCGTCATGCGGTTCACTCCCTTGGATCGCGCTCTTACGGCGTCGTGAGGGAGAGCCTAGAAGCAAACAATTTTGCATTCAATCTGAAAATGAGATCGACCTGAAATGACCACTTGCCAGGAGCGCCGATGCGCTGCGCGCACTCATCACGGCACCCAATCCAGTCGCCGGCACACAAGCTAAGGGGGCGCCGCATTTCAAGCGCGGGCCATCCCGGACGCAGCGAAGCGGAGATCCGGGATCCATGCCTGAGCCTTGATCGGAAGCGCTCCGGCATGGATCCCGGGTCGCCTGCGGCGCCCGGGATGACCGCGCGGTTTCACACAAGATGAACGCGACCTAACGCGCGCCGCCCGCCTGCGCCGCCTTGCGCTTGTTGCGCAGGTGAATGAACAGGATGTCGCTGAGTTCGCTGCCGGCCCGGCGCCGCAGCGCGTCCAGGATCGCCTCATGCTCGCGCATCGCCTCGCCCCAGCGGTCGCGATCCGTGGCGAGATTGGCCGAATAGCGCACCCGCCGTATCCGCCCGGCGAAACTCGCATAGGTCGCCTTCAGCGCGGCATTGCCGGCCGCCTCGACGATCATGCGGTGGATCTCCTGATTGCACTGGAAATAGCCATGCATCTCGCGGCGCAGATAGAAGCGATACATCTCGTGATGAACCCGCTCGATCTCGGCAACCTCGTCATCGCTGATGCGCTCGCAGGCCAGGCGACCGGCAAGCGCCTCGAGCCCGCCCATCACATCGAACAATTCGCGCAGATCCTCGGCGCTAAGGATGCGCACGCGCGCGCCGCGGTTCGGCAGGAGATCGATCAGACCTTCCGCCGCCAGCACCTTGAGCGCCTCGCGCAATGGCGTCCGCGAAATCCCGAAGCGCTCGCAGAGCAGCCGCTCGGGCACGCGCGCGCCATCCTCGAGATTGCCCTCGACGATGTAGTCGCGCAGCGCCGCCAGCAATTCGCCATGCAGGGAGACAGGCGCGCGCGCAGCCTCGCCCGGCAGGGACGCAACCGCTCCCGTGTCGTCGTCGCCCTGCCTGTCCAGAACCGTGGTCGCCATGAATCATCGCTAGTTCAGCAAGATAGCCCTGTCGAGCGCCATCGCGGCAATTATGCGCTCGATCACGCGATTGCCAAAGACAAAAATGAATGCAATTTTGCGCCAACCACGATGGTGCGGCACGGACTGCGCCATGATGCCGAGGGAGGATCAGCATGAGCGCGCAACAGGGTCGGCATTTCCTGCATATCCCGGGGCCCAGCCCGATTCCCGATCGCATTCTCCGCGCCATCGCGATGCCGATCATCGACCATCGCAGCGCCGAATTCGCCGCGCTCGGCAGGCATGTGCTGGAAGGCTGCAAGGCCGTCTTCAAGACGACGCAGCCGGTCGTGATCTATCCCGCCTCCGGCACCGGCGCCTGGGAGGCCGCCATCGTCAACACGCTATCCCCCGGCGACACCGTGCTGATGGCCGAGACCGGCCATTTCGCGACCCTTTGGAAGCAGATCGCCACCCGCTTCGGCATCAACGTCGAGTTCATCCCCGGCGACTGGCGCCGCGGCGCCGACCCCGCCGCGATCGAGGCCAGGCTGTCCGAAGACAAGGCACGCGCGATCAAGGCCGTCATGGTCGTCCACAACGAAACCTCCACCGGCTCGACCAGCCGCATCTCCGACATCCGCAAGGCGATCGACGCCGCCGGCCACCCGGCCCTGTTCATGGTCGATACCATCTCGTCGCTCGCCTCGGTCGATTACCGTCATGACGAATGGCAGGTCGACGTCACCGTCTCAGGCTCGCAGAAGGGGCTGATGCTGCCGCCCGGCCTCAGCTTCAACGCGATCTCCGAGAAGGCGATGGCCGCATCGAAGGCCAACAGCCTGCCGCGCTCCTATTGGGACTGGCAGGAGATGGTGAAGATCAACGTGGGCGGCTTCTTCCCCTACACCCCGGCGACGAACCTGCTCTACGGGCTCAAGGAAGCGCTCGCCATGCTGCAGGAGGAAGGGCTCGACGCCGTCTTCGCCCGGCACCAGCGCCTGGCCGCTGCCTGCCGCGCCGCCGTCGAGGCCTGGGGGCTGGAGGTTCTCTGCCAGAACCCCGCCGAGCATTCGCCGGTGCTGACGGCGGTGCTGATGCCGCCGAGCCACGATGCCGACAGCTACCGCAAGATCACGCTGGAGAAGTACAACATCTCGCTCGGCTCCGGCCTCGGCAAGGTCGCCGGCAAGGTCTTCCGCATCGGCCATCTCGGCGAGTGCAACGAGCTTGCGTTGCTGGGGGCGCTCTCGGGCGTCGAGATGGGGCTGGCGGCGGCCGGCGTCCCCCATCGCAGCGGCGGCGTCCAGGCGGCCATGGCCGCCTTCGAGGGCCGCAACGAGGCCAACATACCCAGGGCCGCCGTGGCCTGAGGGAAGCGCCGGGACGTCGTCAGGGCCGGCCGATCTGCTCGAAGGCCCAGCGGAAGGGCACGTCCGAGACGCGGATGAAGCCGAGATGGGGGTGGTCCATGTCGATGATCAGCACCAGCGCCGCACTCACCGAGAATGCGCAGATGAACAGCGTGGCCACGACCGTGCCGTTGCCTGGCGCCAGCAGGCCGAACGAGGCGAAGAGCAGCGTGAACCACATGATCAGGACGGCCAGGAAAGGCGTCGGGAAGCCCCCCACTTCGCTTTCCGCGCGAATCCATCGCGCCTCGGCGAGATCGCCGCTGAGCTGAATCGCGCGCTGCTGCAGGGCACGCTGCGCCTCGCTTTGCGGCACCAGATTCCTCAGCTGGTCCTGGGCCGCCTCGATCTTGAGCCCTTCGCTGATCGAAAGATCACCATCGGTATCGTCCTGCTCGGCCTTCAGGCGTGCCTGCACGATCGCCTTGAGCTGGGCCCGCAGTTCCGTGGTCTGCGGACCGTACTGCGCCAACACCCGGTCGAGCAGCACGATGCGCGCCGATGAGGTCCGCCGGTCGTTGCTGGCTTCGTCGAAGGTCCGCTTCGCCGAGGCGATCAGGAGGCCGAGCGCCAGCGCCGACAATGTGCCGATGATCGCCGTCGCCAGCTTGATCGCCTCCCGTGATTCCGGACTCAGATGATGATCCGGCAGGCGCGATCGCAGATACATGCCCGTCAGAGCGCCGCTGAACACACAAAGGAAGGCGATGGCGCCGACACCGGTGGGGCTCATGGTGGAAACCTGATCGTTGATGCCGGATGGCGCAGTGCCGGAGGCGCCGGCGGATCAGTCTGCACGAATGATCGGGTTGACGCTACGTCCGGCGCTTGCTCTCCCTCTGCGCCAGATCCGCCCGGACCTCGGCCGCGCTTGCGGCTCGACCACCCGCCGCCTCGACCAGGCGCACCGTCTCGCTCACCAGCGCGGCATTCGTCTGCGTAGCGCCGAAAGGCGCGTCCTCGAGCCCGGCGCGAACATGCACGCCACGCGCGACGGCAGCAGGGATCAGCCCGGTCAGGTCGACGCCGAGACCCGCGATCATTGCGGGCGCGTCCGGCGCATCCTCCGCGAGCAGCTTCAGATGCGCGTCGAGCGCCCAGTCGCGCGGCGGGAAGCCCCAGGCGAAGGCATCCGAGAACATCAGCCGGTAGATCGGGCAGGGCATGCCGGGATAGGCCTTGGCCAGCGCGGCGCCGAGCCGGGTGAAGCCGGGCTCGTAGATCGCATAGCTCGGATGGATCTTATGGGTCTGGGCGACCGCCATCCCCTCGCGGATATGCTCGCCGGGATTCTGGTAGATGAAGCCTGGTTCTCCCTCGGGAATGCCGGCGAAAGTCGTCCAGTTGCAGGAACCGGGGTCGAGCACGCCCCATTCGACGAGCCCGCGCTTCGCCAGTTCCTCGAGATGGGTGTAGCGGCCGGAGCCGATCATATCCCCCGCATAGCCCGAGCCGAGGATCGGGATGGTCGGATAGACGATGGCGTCGACCTTGGCGCGGATGCCCTCGATGGCCTGCGCATAGAGTTCCCAATCGTCGCGCTGGCGCCCGGTCTCGACGTCGTAGACATGCAGATGCACGATCGCAGCCCCCGCCTCGACCGCGGCAATGCCATCCGCGATGATGTCGGGAATCGTGATCGGAATGCCGGGCTGGCGCTCCTTGCCCCAGGGGCCGTTGATCGCAGCCTCGATCCAGATCAGTGTGGTCATGCCGGGAGTGGTCATGCCGGCTCAGTCCTTCGGCCAGTTGTCGCGGAGCCAACGCGTCAACCCGTCTTCATCGACCTCGCCCGCAGCGAGCGCGAGGATAGCTGCGGCGGCCTCGGGCTCCGGAACGATGAAATCGACGTCGTTGATGTAGAGGAAGGTATAGAGTGCCAGCAGAGCCGTGCGCTTGTTGCCGTCGATGAAGGGATGGTTCTTCGCCAGCCCAAAGGCATAAGCAGCCGCCAGTGCCGGAAGATCGGCGTCCTCATAGGACCACTTGTTGAGCGGGCGTTCCAGCGCTGACAGCAGCATCCCCTGGTCGCGCAGGCCTGTCCCGCCGCCATGAATGACGAGTTGTTCGTCATGGATGGCCATGACGATCTCCTCCGACAGCCAGTTCGGCTCGTTCATTTGGCGAGTTCAGCGAGCGCGTTGTGGTAGATTTTCATGCCGCGGCGCGCCGCCTGCATCGCCTTGTCGAAATCCGGACGCTGCTTCACGAGACGAAAGCCGCCTTCGGGCTGCTCGACGACATGAAGGCTGTCACCCTCCTTCAGCCTGACACGCGCAAGGAGTTCCTTCGGCAGGATGATCCCCAGCGAATTGCCGACCTTGCGGATCTGCAGCACATTGGCGCTCTCGCTGGGAGCGGTTCGCGCATTCGGGTCGATCTTGTTCATGGCGGCGGCTCCCTTGTTATGCAGAACGTATAACATCAAACGATGGCGTTGTCAGGACGGCAGCGCCCTCGCCACGGCCTTGCCAGCTCGCCCGGACACAAGCCTAATCCCGCGCAACGACAAAACGGGTGAGGATGATGCTCGAACGCCACGCGACCTATGGCGAAACCTTCAACCGCTTCCGCTGGAACATCCCCGAGCATTTCAACATCGGCGTCGCCGCCTGCGACCGTCACGCCGATGGCAGCGGCAAGCCGGCGCTGATCTATGAAGACGAAGGGACCGGCCTCGCGACATTGTCCTTCGACGAGTTGAAGCGCGCCAGCAATCGTATCGCCAACATGCTGCGCGGCCATGGCGTCGGAGCGGGCGAGCGCATCGGCATCCTGCTGCCGCAGCGGCCGGAGACGGCCATGGCGCATATCGCCGTCTACAAGCTGGGCGCCATCGCGCTGCCGCTCTTCATCCAGTTCGGCCCCGAGGCGCTTGAGCACCGGCTCCAGCACAGCGGCGCGGCGGCGCTGATCACCGATGCCGAGAACCTGCCGAAGATCGAGGCGATCCGGCACGCCCTGCCCGATCTCAGGCGCATCTTCGTCATCGACGGCCCCAGTGGCCAGTTCGACCTCGCGGCCGAGATGGCGAAGGCCTCCGACGATTTCACAGCCGTAGATACCCGCGCCGATGATCCGGCCCTGATCATCTACACGTCTGGCACCACCGGGAAACCGAAGGGCGCGCTCCATGCCCATCGCGTCCTGCTCGGCCATCTGCCGGGCGTGCAGGTGCCGCAATCCTTCTTTCCGCAAGCCCACGACCTGTTCTGGACACCCGCCGACTGGGCCTGGATCGGCGGCCTGCTCGACGTGCTGCTGCCGAGCCTCTGTTGCGGCGTGCCGGTGCAGGCCTCGCGCGCCCGCAAGTTCGATCCCGAGGCCGCCTTCGATCTGATGGCGCGGCACAGGGTCCGCAACGCCTTCCTGCCACCGACCGCACTGAAGCTGATGCGCCAGGTCCGCGATCCCCGCCGCTTCGGCTTTTGCGTGCGCTCGATCGGCAGCGGCGGCGAGACGCTCGGCGCAGACATGCTCGACTGGAGCCGCGACACCTTCGGCTTCGCCGTCAACGAGTTCTACGGCCAGACCGAGGCCAACCTGCTCGTCGCCAACTGCGAGAGCCTGTTCCCGATCAGGCCGGGCTCGATGGGCCGCTCTGTGCCGGGCCATCGCGTGGCCGTCGTCTCGCCCGCAGGCGAGCCTCTGCCCGCAGGCGAATCCGGCCTGATCGCCGTCGCCAGACCCGACCCCGTGATGATGCTGGAATACTGGCGCCAGCCCGAGGCCACCGCCGCGAAATTCGCCGGCGACTGGCTCCTCACCGGCGACACCGGCGCCTGCGACGAGGACGGCTATTTCTGGTTCCAGGGCCGCGACGACGACATCATCTCCTCCGGCTCCTACCGCATCGGCCCCGGCGACATCGAGGACTGCATCATCCGCCATCCATCCGTGCTGATGGTCGCTGTGGTCGGGGTGCCCGATCCGGTCCGCACCGAGATCGTCAAGGCCTTCATCCTGCCGAAGCCGGGGGTCGAGCCCACCGCTGCGCTGGCGAGCGAAATCCAGGTCTTCGTCCGCGACCGCCTCGCCGCCTACCAGTATCCGCGCGAGATCGAATTCGTGACCGAGTTGCCGATGACCGCGACGGGGAAGATTCAGCGCAAGAATCTGCGGGAGATGGAGGCGGCGCGAAAGCGGGAGGGTTGATCTCGTCTGACATCCTCGCCGTCATCCCGGACAAGCCGCGTCAGCGGCGCCGATCCGGGATCCATGCCGGAGCGCTGATCGGGCTGGCTCCGGCATGGATCCCGGATCTCCGCTTCGCTGCGTCCGGGATGACGGCGCGCCCTTACAGGACAAAGGTGGCTACCCCACCTCCAGTACCAGCTCGAAGGTCATCAGCACGGGGTTGTCGCCGCGCGCGAGCCGCCCGCTCGCCATCGCGCCGGTGAAATCGACCAGCGCCACGTCGACCTCGGCCTGCAGCGCCCCGTCCTCATCGCTGATCCGGCCCGAGGTGATCGCGACCTCAGTCGCGAAATTCTCCACCCCGCCGCCGTCCTCAAAACGCGCCTCGATCGTCGACCCGACTCCGCCATGGATCCTCGCGCGCGCAATCCCGCGCTCGGCGCAGAACCGCTCCAGCGTGCCGCAGAAATCGACATTCGGCTTGACCCTGAGCGCGAAGAAGCGCCCCTCGCGCGTCGCGCCGAGCAGATCGGCCGGACATGGGCCGAACAACTTGAAATTCGTCTCGCTGTCAGGCTCGGCGACGAAGGCCGCGCCGTCCAGCCCCACAGCCGGCAGCGTGATCGGTTCAGCGACCACCGTCTCGTCGGGCAGGATGTGTCCGCCGCCGCGCCGGCCGTCAGCTTCCCGCCAGAGCGCATGGGCATGGAAGAACGGCGCCCCGTCGCGCTGGCCGAAGGTCATCGCGCCGGTCTCGATCCGGGCGACGCCGGCCGGCCGGAAAGTCTCGCTGTAGAAGGCGGCGTGCTCCGCCGTCTTTGACAGCGCCGGCATGACATAGGCGAAGGGCGAGAGCGCGAGCCCGTCGAGTTTCGCCACGCCGGAGGTGAAACCCGCCGCCGCAAAGCCGCGCCTGACGGCCTCGATCAGCGGCAAGCCGGCTTCCAGCGTCATCGGGAAGCGCAGGCCATGGCATTCCACCGACTGGATGCGCTCGGGCGTGCCGGTGCCAGGCTGTTCGATCCGCCTCACGAGGCCTTCCCCTTGAGCCATTCGAGTTCGCCGCGCGCTTCCAGCTCGTCGCGGACGAGGCGCTTGGGCACCTTGCCATAGCCGGATTTCGGCAGCGCATCCCAGAAGAAGAAGCGCTTGGGCATCTTGTAGCGGGCGATCTTCTCGGACAGGAAACCTGCGATCTCAGCCTCGCTCGCTTGCTCGCCGCCGCGGCAGACGCAGACGGCGACGCCGATCTCGCCCCAGACCGGATCGGGCAGGCCGAGCACCGCGACCTCCGCGATCGCCGGATGGGTCAGGATCTTCTCCTCGATCTCGCGCGGATAGATGTTGGAGCCCCCGGAGATGTACATGTCCGAGGCGCGGCCGGTGATGAAGACGAAACCCTGCTCGTCCATATGGCCGAGATCGCCGGTGCGGAACCAGCCGTCGCGGAACGACTTCGCATTGGCTTCGGGGTTGTCGTAATAGCCGGCGAAGACGGCCGGCCCGATCACGCAGATCTCGCCCTGCACGCCCGGCAGGGCCTCCTTGCCCTCATCGTCCTGGATCTGCACCTGCATGGCGGTG
>DATDBB010000427.1:0-2018 GCA_036525085.1 Allobosea sp. | reverse complement strand
GCCGACCTTCGACGCCAGCTCGGCGCGGGCCTCCGCTGAGGCGCCTCGGAGCATCAGCCGGCCCCGTTCTGGCTGGAGCCGGTGTTGGCCGCGGCCTTGGAGGTCTCGAGCGCATCCAGGTCGGCCAGGAAGCGGTCGACCACGCGGCCGCTGCGCTCGTCGTCCTCGAGGCTCTCGCCCACGATCCGGCCCGCGAGCGTGGTGGCCAGCGTGCCCACCTCGGCCCGCAGCGACGCGACGGCCTGCTGCCGCTCGGCGGCGATCTGCGTGTGTGCGCCGTCGATGATGCGCGCCTTCTCGCTCTCGCCCTGCTGCCGCATCTCCGACACGATCTGGGCACCCTGCTCGCGAGCCTCCTCGCGGATCCGGGCCGCCTCGTGCCGCGCGTCGGCGATCTGCGCCGTGAACTCCGCCTCGGCGGCGTTGGCGTCGGCGCGCGCCTGGTCGAGGTCGGCGAACTCCTTGCGGATCGCCTCCTGGCGGTTCGTCATCGCCCGGTTGATCGGCGGGATGACGTACTTGGCCAGCAGGTAGAACAGCAGCGCGAACGCCGCGAGCTCGACGAAGAACGTTGCGTTCGGCACGAGGAAGTTGCTCTCGGTCTCGGCCATCGGCACGAGCTGAGCCACCACGCCTGTCATCGCTGGATCACTTTTTCTGGTCCTTTGCCTGGATGTTCTGTGTCCTACCGAACCTCGGGTGAGGTCAGGACAGGACGAAGACGAACATCGCCATGAAGGCGAGGTTGATGAAGAACATCGCCTCGACCAGACCGACCGTCAGGAAGAAGATCGTCTGGAGACGGCCCTGCGCCTCGGGCTGGCGGGCGACGCCCTGGATGTAGGACGAACCGGCCAGACCGTCACCGACACCGGCGCCGATCGCGCCACCGGCGAGGGCGATGCCACCGCCGACGAATGCGCCGGCGAGCTGGACGGCCTCATCACTTACTGCCATGGGAAATGCCTCTCCACTTGTTTGCTGTTGGTCGTACTACGTGGGTCGTAACCGTGCGCTGTTCGATCAGTGCACGAGTGCGGGGGTCTTGCTGTCGTCGTTCTCGTGCTGGTCCTCGGCGTGCTCCTCGTCGTCGTGCTCGTCGTGGCCGGCTCCGGCCATGGCGAAGTACAGGACGGCAAGCAACGCGAAGATGAAGGCCTGGATGCCGCCGATGAACATGTCGAAGGACTTCCAGAGGATGTTGGGCAGCCAGGCGGCCCAGATCGGGATCAGCCCGATCAGCGCCAGCATGATGCCGCCGGCGAAGATGTTGCCGAAGAGACGGAGGGCCAGCGTGATCGGCTTGACCAGCTCTTCGAGGATGTTCAACGGCAGCAGGACCGGGAACGGCTCCATGAAGTGGCTGAAGTAGCCCTTGACGCCCTTCGTCCGGATGCCGTAGACCCACACGCTGACGATCGTGATCGCCGCGAGCGCGTAGGTGAGGTTGGTGTCGGCCGTCGGGGCCGCGAGCAGGTGGGGCCCGTCCTCGTTCAGCTTGCTCGGGACCAGCTCGAGCCAGTTCGCGATGAGGATGAAGAAGAACAGCGAGATCGCGAGCGGGGCGACGTACGGGTGCACGCGGCCCAGGTTGTCCTCGACCTGTCGGTTGACCTCGCCGACGACGCTCTCCCAGATCAGCTGGAGCTTGGACGGGACGTGGTCGTGGGGCTTGGCGAGCCTCGAACGAAGGATGAGGCCCATGATCAGGACGATCCCGCCGGCCACGAAGGTCGAGAAGATCGTGTCGATGTTGAAGGTCATGCCGGCGAACTCACGCTGGACGTGGTGACCGATCTCGATGGTGCTGCCGCTGTCCTCGCCGCCCTCGGCGAGCGGGAAACCGGTGATCAGGGTCGTGACGAGCCCGTTGGTCATCCTTGCTTCAGCTCCTTCAGCAGGGGCAGCCCGGTCATGACCAGGGCGATGAGTCGGAAGATGGCCAGGCCCAGCAGGAGGCCGATGCCGTTGGGCCAGAAGACGACGGCCGCGCCGACGGCGACGATGGTGAGCATGCC
>DATDBB010000426.1:0-16785 GCA_036525085.1 Allobosea sp. | reverse complement strand
GCCTTCCGCGACATCGCGGCCTTCAATGCAGCGGCCGCGCTCCTCGTCGCCGGCAAGGCTGCAGACCTGCGCGACGGGCTGGCGCAGGCGACCGCGGCGCTCGATTCCGGCAAGGCCAAGGCGACGCTGGCCGCGCTCATCGCCAGCTCGAACGCGTGAGGCGGCGATGACGAACATCCTCACCAAGATCGAAGAGTACAAGCGCCGCGAGATCGCAGCGGCCAAGCAGGCGATCCCGCTGGCCCAGATCGAGGAACTGGCGCGCTCGGCCGCCAGGCCCATCGGCTTCGCCGACGCACTCGCCGCCAAGGTCGCGCAGGGACGCCCGGCGCTGATCGCCGAAATCAAGAAGGCGAGCCCCTCCAAGGGCCTGATCCGCGCCGATTTCGATCCGCCTTCGCTCGGCCGCGCCTATGCGGCGGGCGGCGCCGCCTGCATCTCGGTGCTGACAGATGGGCCCTCCTTCCAGGGGCAGCCCGAATTCCTGACCCGCGCGCGCGCCGCGTCCGGTTTGCCGGCACTGCGCAAGGACTTCCTCTACGACCCCTACCAGGTCTTCGAGGCGCGGGCCTGGGGCGCCGACTGCATCCTGATCATCATGGCCGGCGTCGATGACCCGACTGCGCGCGATCTCGAGGCGACGGCCTTCGATCTCGGCATGGATGTGCTGATCGAGGTCCATGACGAGGCGGAACTCGACCGGGCGCTTGCCCTGAAGAGCCGTCTGCTCGGCATCAACAACCGCGACCTGCGCGACTTCAAGGTCGATCTCGCGGTGACCGAGAAGCTGGCGCCGCGCGTGCCGGCCGAGCGCATGGTGATCAGCGAGAGCGGCATCTTCACCCATGCCGACATCATCAGGCTGAACCGCGTCGGCGTCGGCGCCTTCCTCGTCGGCGAGAGCCTGATGCGGCAGGCCGATGTCGCCGCCGCGACGCGCGAATTGCTGACCGGCAAGCCAGTTGAAGGCAAGACGCAGGACAGCGCCGCGTGACCAGGCTCAGCCATCTCGACGCCAGCGGCCAGGCCCATATGGTCGATGTCGGCGACAAGGCCGAGACCTCGCGCGCGGCCATCGCCGAGGGCTGCGTCGTGATGCAGCCGCAGACGCTGGCGATCGTGCGCGCCGGCGACGCCAAGAAGGGCGATGTCCTCGGCACCGCAAGGCTCGCCGGCATCATGGCCGCCAAGAAGACCCATGAGTTGATCCCGCTCTGCCACCCGCTGCTGATCAGCAAGGTCGCGGTCGATCTCGAACTGGACGAGGCCCTGCCCGGCGTGCGGGTGCGCGCCGAAGTGAAAATGAGAGGGCAGACCGGCGTCGAGATGGAGGCTCTGACCGCCGTCAGCGTCGCCTGCCTGACGGTCTACGACATGGTCAAGGCGGCCGACCGCGCCATGCGGATCGAGGGCATCCGGCTCGTGCACAAGTCCGGCGGCAAGTCCGGCACCTTCGATGCCGGCAGCAACGGCGCGGAGAGCGCCTGATGGCCCTGACGCCGGTCCCGGTCGCGCTCAAGGCTCTGCTCGACAGTGTTCCAGCCACGCCCCCGGCCGAGATGCTGCCGCTGGCCCAATGCGCCTGGCGCGTGCTCGCCGCCGATGTCACGGCCCTACGGACGCAGCCGCCCTTCGCCAACTCCGCGATGGACGGCTATGCCGTGCAGGCCGGGGATCTCGTGCCCGGACGGGAACTGCGGGTCATCGGCGAATCCGCCGCGGGACGTTCCTTCGCCGGCACGGTCGGACCCGGCGAGGCGGTGCGGATCTTCACCGGCGCACCGATCCCCGAAGGCGCCGACACGATCCTGATCCAGGAGAATGCCGACGGTGTCGGCTCCGCGACCATCCGCGTGCGCGAGGGCGCGCCCAAGGGCAGGTTCGTCCGCTCGGCCGGGCTCGACTTCACCACCGGCGACGTGCTGCTGCCGGCCGGACGCAGGCTCGACAGCGCGGCGCTCGGCCTCGCCGCCGCTGCCGGGCATCCGGCGCTGCCCGTTCGCCGCAAGCCGCTGGTCGCGATCCTCGCCACCGGCGATGAACTCGTGTCGCCGGGCGAGCCGGTCGGGCCGGACCAGATCGTCGCATCCAACAGCTTCTCGCTCGCCGCGATCGTCGAGCAGGCCGGCGCGACCGCGCTCGATCTCGGCATCGCCCGCGACAACCATCCCGATCTCGCCGCCCGGATCGAACGGGCGCAGGCTGCCGGCGCCGATGTGCTGATCACGCTCGGCGGCGCCTCGGTCGGCGCGCATGATCTCGTCCAGGAGGCGCTGACGCGGGCGGGCATGGCGCTCGGCTTCTGGAAGATCGCGATGCGGCCGGGCAAGCCGATGATGACGGGGCGACTCGGCCAAATGGTCGCCGTCGGCCTGCCGGGCAACCCGGTCTCGTCGATCGTCTGCGGCCATCTCTTCGTCGTGCCGCTGATCGAGGCGCTGCTGGGGATGCCCGCGCCCGAGCGCGACCGCAGCGAGCCCGGCATCCTCGGCCGCGACATGCCGGCCAATGACGAGCGCGAGGATTATCTGCGCTCGGACCTCGCCTTGACCGAAGCAGGCTGGGAGGCGACGCCGTTCGACCGGCAGGATTCGTCCATGCTCGGCCTGCTGGCGCGTGCCGAAGCGCTGGCGATCCGCCCCGCCTTCGCAGAGCCGGCAAAGAAAGGCGATCCCTGCCGCATTATCCGTCTGCGCTGAGCCTTGCGCGAGCGGCGGCTTGCGGAACACAACGCGAACGGGTATAGTGTTCGTGATTTGTTTCGAATGCGCGCTTTGAGGCGCCGGCGGGGACCATGCTGACACGCAAACAGGCCGAACTGCTTCGCTTCATTCATGAGCGCCTGCGCGAAAGCGGTGTTCCTCCTTCCTTCGACGAGATGAAGGATGCGCTCGACCTGCGCTCCAAATCCGGCATCCACCGCCTGATCATGGCGCTGGAGGAGCGTGGCTTCATCCGCCGCCTGCCGAACCGGGCGCGGGCGCTCGAGGTCATCAAGCTGCCGGAGGGCAGCGGTGCGGGTGGCCAGCCGCGTGGCCGCTTCAACCCCTCGATCGTCCAGGGCGGGCTCGGCAAGGACGGCGCAATTGGCAAGGAGGGCGGTCTCGGCAAGCCGCGGCCGGTGGAAAGCGCATCGGATGACGGGCGCGGGACGATTTCGATCCCGGTGATGGGTCGCATCGCCGCGGGCACGCCGATCTCCGCCATCCAGAGCCGCAGCCACAGCGTCGCCATGCCGGCCGACATGCTGGGCGGCGGCGAGCATTTCGCGCTGGAGGTTCGCGGCGACTCGATGGTCGATGCCGGCATCCTCGACGGCGACACCGTCGTCATTCGCAAGCAGGACACCGCCAATACCGGCGACATCATCGTCGCGCTGATCGACGACGAAGAGGCGACGCTGAAACGGCTGCGCAAGCGCGGCTCGTCGATCGCGCTGGAGGCGGCCAATCCGGCCTATGAGACGCGCGTGCTCGGCCCCGACCGGGTCAAGATCCAGGGCCGTCTGGTCAATCTGATGCGGCGCTACTGAAGCCGCTCAGGCTCGGGCACGTCATCCCGGGGTAGCGGAGCGACGGTGCCCGCAGTTGCCGGCCTCGCCGATAATGGCGGCGGGGCTTCGGTCTTGCGGCTCCAGGGCCGGTCGCCGCCGACCTGCTCGGAAGCGTGGCTGCGCCAGTCCTTGCCCCGGCGGACGAGCGCTGTCGCGCCATCGCGCGTCAGCGCCGTGCGGTCGATCAGCTTCGCGGCGCAGGGCGCGGTCCAGGGGATCGACGTGACGACGAGATCGGCGCGACGGCAATCCTCGATGATGGCGAGCCTGTCGCGGGCATAGGCGATGCTGCGACCATCCTTGGTGGCGATGACGCAGCCCCGGGCATCGCAGGCCGCGCCCTGGCGCAAGACGGCGTCATCGGGATTGCGCCCGTCGCCATCGGCGGTCAGCCATTGCTGCAGGACGAATCGGCTGGGCTTTCCGGCGACGACCAGCAGGTCGTCCTTGCCGCGCACGGCGATGCCGGAGCCGTCGCGCTCGATCAGTATCTCAGGTCGCTCGGGCTTGGCCGCGACGGCGACGCCCATCACGAGCGGCAGGATGGCAAGCAGGCGCAGCTTGGTGGTCCAGAGCGTGATCCAGAGCAGCGATGCCGCAAAGCAGGCCAGCGCCGCCGGGCCGAAGGCGGCGATGACGAGCGTCGAATGGTCGATGGTCGCGACCCAATGCGCCAGCTTGAGCACCACCTCGGAGGCGGCGCCCATCAGCCACCAGGCCGGCGCATCGAGTCCGAACGGATAGGCGAGCACGCCGAAGACCGCCGCCGGCATGACGCAGAGCGAGACGAAGGGCAGCGCCAGCGCGTTGCCGAGCAGTCCGAAGGGGTTGAAGGTCTGGAAGTGATAGGCGCCGAAGGGCGCGGTGGCGGCCGTCGCCAGCAGGGTCGTGACGACGATGCCGGTCGCCGCGATCCAGAGCGGACGCAGGGGCCAGGGCAGCGCGGAGGGCGGCTGCGGGCGGTTGCGGTTCTCCCAGCGCTCGGCAAAGGCGATCAGGGCCGCGACGGCTCCGAAGGACATCTGGAAGCTCGGCCCGAGCAGCGCCTCGGGCTCGCGCAGCAGCACGATGATCGCGGCCAAAGCGAGGTTGCGCATGCTCAGCGCCGGCCGGTCGACGAGGATCGCGCCCAGCATGACCAGCGTCATGATCAGCGAGCGAACGGTCGCGACCTCCGCACCTGAGAAAACGCAGTAGGCGACCGCACCGATCATGGCCGCGATGGCCGCGATCTTCTTGACCTGCCAGCGCAGGACCAGCGTCTGCGACAGCGCCAGCAGCGCCCGCACCAGCCAGAAGATCGTGCCGGCGGCCAGCACCATGTGCAGGCCGGAGATCGAGACAATGTGCTCATGATTGGCCTGCAAAGCGCGATGAGTGTCCGCGCCGCTGACGGCAAAGGCTGACTTCACCCCCGCTACCAGTTTCGGCCTTTAAAATCGTGCGCAGCGTTATCTCCGCCTTTCCGTCGCCACCGCCGACGATGGCGAAATAGTTGCCCAGCGGCGCGATCCCGATTGCTGGCTAACCGGGGTCTACAGACTTGTGTCGCGTTTCAGCGGGGTCGATTATCGACCCCAAGATATTGAAGGCTGGGGGATTCGGATGACGATACCGGTTGTGGACGCCGCACTGATCGGGACGGCTGCAAAAGCTGCGCCGGCAGTCTTGACCTTCATCAAGGATGCGACCCTGTTTCTCGCCCAATCCGGAAAAAAAGGGCTCGACAAACTCTCCGTCGACCTCGAAGTTGGCTTTAAGAAGTATCTCGATAGAAACTACAAGAAGCTTTCAACAACCAAAACGATACTAAATCCGTCACAATCTATAAAGATTGAGAATACTTATGTCTCTCCGAATCTTTTAATAGCAGATAAAAGATATAATGAGGACCAATTTCTGTCCTTCATGGAGGATAGCAATTTTGTTGCAGTAACCGCCATGGGCGGATCAGGTAAATCTGTATTCCTGAAACACATTTTTATTCGCTACTACAATGAAGCTCGCGGAAGGATACCTGTTTTTGTTGAATTAAGGAATATGCCAAAGAATGGCAACCTAATTGAATTTATCCGGTCTCATATTTTTGCGATATCCCCGCGATTCGATGAAGAATTATTTTTATATGCCCTTGGATCAGGTAAATTCCTATTTTTGCTTGATGGGTTCGATGAAATCGACCCCCTGTATCGGCCAGAAGCCTCGAAACAATTGATAAATTTAACATACCAATTTGACGATAATCTTTATCTCATCTCTAGCCGACCGGATGATGAGATTAATTCATGGCCCGAATTCCATAGCGTTGAATTGATGGGATTCTCCAAGAGACAGGTAATTTCTCTCCTATCAAAGATAAGATTTGACAATAAGATCAAGCGTGAATTCACAAAACTTATTACAGATGAGAACTTATATGAAACACACGGAACATATCTGGCAAATCCGTTGCTTTGCAGCATAATGTTACTTACCTACAATGTAGGAGGTGACATTCCACTGAAGATGCACTTGTTTTTTGCCCTCACTTTTGAAGTTCTGTTCAATCGGCATGACGCCCAAAAGGAAATAGCTTTCAAGAGAAAATCGGCGACCGGGTTCGCTCTGGATGATTTCAAGGAGGTCATGTCCTCCTTTAGCTTTGCATCATATTTGGATCATGGCCCATCTATGTCAGAATCCGATGCAAGAGCACACGCCTTAACCGCTCTAAATTACTGCAAAAAATCAGCTAATGCGAATGATTTTCTTGCCGATATGTGTTCGGCACTTTCGATCCTAATTAAAGAAGGCGGAAAATTCTACTATATTCATCGATCGTTTCAAGAATACTTTGTTTCATATTTTCTTTCTATGTCCCGTATAGCGAAATGGCAAGAGATTGTAACGCACATTATAATTAATAGAAGTGAGGATTCTGTTATTTCAATGATGAGAGACATCAACGGCGAGCGGTTCGATAATGATTATTTGGAGCCACTGCTCGTTAATTTGTGCAAAACAATTGCAAAAATCGACATTGAAACACACCCGATAGACGCGTTTAAACTGTTCTATCTTGATCTTCACTGGAAGAAAGATAAAAAATATCGGACCTATAGCCTATCGTGGCTCGTTGGAACCAGTGGAATACCTAACCCACCTTTTAGGCAAGCTCTGCACTTTATCCGCGACGGCGAGTGGATTCGCGAACTGGAGTCATTTGACTGGTTTGCTCATTTTGCGAAGCATGAGGTAGAAATTCACCCGACCCGGGAATACTATCAAGTAAATGAACTAACAAATGCAGTTTTTACTGAAACACCTTTAGTTAATTACCTTTTGTATTTGAAGAAAAACGCCACTGAATTGCTTGAGGAACTTCAAAAGTCTCGTTTGTCCCGCGACTCAATAATTTCGTCCTCGATACTTAAGCGGATTTGATCGCGAATTAAGCGAGATGCTACTCTCTTGTTCGCGGCTCCGCTGCCGTGAGCGGCGAGCGGTGCGGCAATGGGACAAAGTTCGCGGCTATCAGTCAACAAGGGCAGGAAGTGGCGGGGCGGCGCTGGCCTGTTAGCTGGATTTCTGGTCCACCCCTCCTGCCTTCAATATGCGATGAACCTGCATCCGGCTGACGGCGAGGGCCTTGGCGATCTCGGTCGGGCCCTTTCCTTCGAGCTTCAGGCTACGGACCTTCTCCGGATCGATGCGGCGCTTGCCGCCCGCGTAGCGCCCGTCTTTCGCCTTGAGCGCAGCATCGATTCCAGCGCGTTGCCGGGATTTGATGAAGGACCGTTCCATTTCGGCGACCATACTCAAGCAGGAAATGACGATCCTGCCGACATCGCCTTTGGTCGAAATATGAGGATCGAGGATCGTCAGCGACGCTTCGCGCTGGTCGATCTCATGCACGATGTTCAGGACATCCCGTGTGGATCGCCCGAGGCGGTCGAGTCTGACGCAGCAGACCTCGTCACCCGGTCGGAGAAACGCGAGAATCGAGGCGAGTTCATCTCGCCCCTCACGGCTGGCCCCACTCACCTTCTCCTGCCGGATGATAGAACAGCCTTCGGCCTTCAGCCGCTCGATTTGAGCAGTCAGGCTCATATCTGCTGCTGACACCCTAGCGTATCCGATTTTTGTCATGGCGAGCGGTGCTTTCGTAACATCAGGCTTTTGACTATCACTTGATGTCGCAACATCAATGCGGAGTCAACCCTGATGTTACTCGTTTGGCGTAACATCTCTGCGTCACGCGCAGGTATACCGTGATGTGGCGAAGTGTCGGGAGGCGATCTGCCCGCCGGGGGGCGGTCCGAGTTCGAGGGAGCGAGCAGTGGCTGAAGGGGACGAGTCGCTTGAGAGAGAAGCGGTTCAGCTTGATTGAAGGCCGAGTTTCTACGCTATTTGTTAGTTTGCGAATCGCAGGAGCAAGGCGAAGCTGTGAGTTTAACCAAGCTGTCAGTCCTAGGGTATAGAGGTTTCTCAAAAAAACAAAGCATGAAGTTCGCGAAGCCTACAGGCCAAGCGGGAAGCGGGCTAACAATCATTACTGGAACGAACAATTCCGGAAAATCATCCGTAATCGAATGCCTCCGAGCCCGAACCGGTTATCAAAACATATCTTTTACTGTAGGAAAAAGGAACCAATCCGTAGATGAGGTCATCATCGAATATGAAATCAATGAGAAGACAGAAACAGTAAAATCGCTTGCGAACGGGTCAAGCGAGACTCAAAAGATTGGTGTAGACCAAAATTTCTCTATATTCGTTCTGCCGTCGAGAAGAGCATTTGAACCTTACTTTCACAAATCGGAGAGAGGAAGGGATGATTACCTAAATGCACATCCGTTGCCGCCGCAGCGCGGGTCTACGCTTCCTGAATTTGCAAGCAGATTGTTTAAAATCGTAAAGGACCCGTCAGAATTCAACAGAATTCTTGAAAAAGCGCTGGGTTATGCACCAAATTGGTCAATTGATCAATCTGATCAGGGGCAGCACTTTCTTAAATTTACAAACGGCGGGCACACCCATTCAAGCGACGGTCTTGGCGAGGGTATAGTAAGCGTCTTTGCGATCGTTGACGCTCTTTATGACAGCGCGCCCGGCAGCGTAGTGGTAATAGATGAGCCAGAACTTTCACTTCATCCTGCCCTTCAAAGGCGTGTATCCGCTTTGCTACTTGAATACGCCAAGGATAGGCAAATAATTATCTCAACGCACTCCCCTTATTTTGTCACACTTGAAGCTTTAGCCGAAGGGGCGCATATAGTTCGTGCCACCAATGAATCGTTATATGGCACACTTATTCACGAATTAAGCTCTACGGCAAAGCAAAAAATCAAATCTCTCGTCAAAGGAAACATCAACAATCCTCATATATTTGGGCTCGACGCTCGGGAGATATTCTTTCAGGAAGATGGAATTATCCTAACGGAGGGCCAAGATGATGTCTTGTTGTATCCGGAGGTTGCGGCGCAGATCGGTGCCCTAATGCCTGCTCATTTTTTTGGGTGGGGAATCGGCGGTGCATCGAACATGTCGACGATTGCGACAGTATTGAATGACCTCGGCTTCAAAAAAGTCGCTGGTCTGTTGGATAAGGATAAAGAAGGCGAGATTCCCGCCCTCAAAAGCCTTTTCCCTGAATATTTTTTTGCGACAATTCCGGCGAAGGACATTCGAACGAAGAAGGCGAGAGATGCCACCCCAGCAGTTGATGGACTTCTGGACGAGAAGAGGCGCATTCGGCCGGAGTATGCCGACCAGACCAAAGAGCTTTTCGATAGCCTCGGGAAATTTATGAAACCAAGCTAACCTTCGCCCATAACGGAGCGGCTACCATTTTGCCAGACATCGAAGGCAGGTAGAGGAAATTCGACGCCCATCCGCTTCAAGCCGCTGCGCTCCTGACCACATCCGTCGCGATCAGGACACGACGAAAGCCACCGCTCGATGTCGCGGCTCAAAGTCGACTGGCATTGCCGGATCGAGGGCCGATACGAGAAGATCGTCTGCCAGACAACGGATGGCAATGATGTCGTGGTTGATAGCGATGGAGTCCGCTGGGGCGTGGCGTTCCGGTTCTTGCGGGATGAGAATGCGGTTCTGTTCAAGCTCCGATTTGGCTGAAGGATTTGGGGGATTGTGAGGGGAGCCCCGCATGGCGGGCCTCGTTCGTTGTCTTCGCGTTCGCTGGCGCTCTCGCTCCCGTCAACTCACTGATTTGGACTAGCTATAAGGCAATAGAAATCCAACAAGGGCGCTCGGAGTCCGCGCGTCCTCTTATCCATATCAGTTTCGCTGCAATGCTATCGTCCGGGCTACCAATCCAGCACGCCCCAATATCATTGTGCGTGGATGGCTTCAGCCAACGAAACTCGCTTCGGGAACGAAGTTTTCGAGGCAGAGCCCTCCTTTGAGGCCGTAGCCGAGCACGGTCTCACGAGCGCTCGGATTGTCGCCGATGTCGCTGTAGTGAATGTGGTCGTAGACCCAGACCACCTTCGAGCGCACCGCATGCTCGAACCGCGAGCGAAAATCGGCTGGCTCCATGGTCGGGGGGCGTTCGGCAAGGATATGGAGATGCAGGCGCTCGCTATCCTCGTGAATGAATACGAGAAACGGCCAGTTGCCCGCTCTATATCCCTGTCGATTGATCTTCTTGGCGGCGCGATCGCGAACGATTCTCGCTGCTCGCGCCGTCTCGTCACGGGTCAGCCGGACCCAATGGATGCTGTCCTTCCACCTCGTCGGCAGCGCTTGCTTCAAGCTGACAGTGATCAGCATGTTGACGCGGGGGCTGTTGAGCCAACCTTTCAGCGCACTTTCCAACTGGCCGGCGGCCGTTACCATTGGCCGCACCATTCCTCGGCTCTCGCGAGGATGATGCTCTCGTCATCGGTGTCATTGGCCCGGCATCCTTTTACAACGAGCCGGGCAGCCGGATTCCAGAGCGCCGGGCCGCGAACGGCCGCGAGCAGTTCAAGCTCCCACCCGAGTTCGCCTTCTTCCGCCGCGAACTCGACGAGAATACGAAAATCCTTCGCGTCGCGGGGCAAATTCGGACGCGGATGCCGAGCTTCTTGGCAATAGAAACTGACATTCTCGTGAGAAAAAATTTGTCGATGAGATAGCAGTCCGATATTATCGCCGATAATCAAAGCAAGAACCGATACAATATTTTCCATCTTATTCTCAAATAAATAAATTCACGACACAATATCGAAACTCATTAGTATTTATATGGATACACTAATTCTATGGAATCATCTATAATTTTGCGCTCTGTTGACGAGTTGAAATTCCTTGGCGTCATCAGGTCTGATCGTGAGTATTCGCGGAAGCTCAAGCGGAACGAAAACTGGCTGCGCAGCTTGCGGCGCTCCGATGTTCAAGCTTCGCAGCGTGTGCGTCACACCACCGCAATGCGGTTGCAGCGATGGCTCATCGAATTGAATGAGCAGGCAGCATCCCCGTCGATTGCAGAGCGGCTCAAAAGTCTGATCGAGCAGATCAACGAAGCCGATTGGCAGGAGCGATACGACGCGCGGCAGGCGCACGGCCGATGAGCGCGTGGTCCCGCGCCGATGACGATGTGAAGCTGGCCATCACGACATGGCGGCTGGCGGCCGACAATCGGGGCGAGCAGCACATTCGTGACGCCCGGCCTGTCGGTCGCGCCGAAATGATCGCCGATATCAGAGACGGATTCGCGACCGCAGAGATGATCGCTCGCGACATCCATGACAGCCGCATCAGTCGCCGGAGCGATCCTATTCGCTGGGCGATTGAAGCGATGAAAGAGGCCAACAAGAAGTCGATGCTGGTCGCCCAGATCGAACACATTGGCCGTTTGATGCGCGATCTTGGGGCCGACACGGGCCGGGCGGCGATGTCGTGACCAGTGCGATCTACGCCTCTCTGGTGAGTGACCTCAAGCTCAAGCAGGACGAGGGACGCCGGCTGCTCATGTGGCAACAAGAGCAGCGCAGGGCTCTCGCTCGCGAGATCGAAGCCATCAAAAAGCTACTGGCCGATATCCGTGCTGGGCGGCTGGATGAGAGCAATGCCCGCGCGCAGCGCAGGGATGTGCTCGACCGGCTGGCAATGGTGGAGGCCCGGCTCGTCCGGCTGGAAGACGCCGTTCTCGCCGAGGCCGGGAAGCCCCGCAAGCCGAAAGGGCTGGTCGGACCTCGGAAGCCGCTGACACCTGCGCAGGCGACAAAGGTCGCGCAACGCGATGAGAAGCGCCGTGACCGTTTGAGTGACCTTCAGGCGAGCAAGCGTGAGACGATCGCGAAGAAGGACCGGCAGATCGCTGATGTGAAGGCGAAGCTGGGGCGCTAGGAGTGCCGTGGGCGGCCTTCGCGGGTTGCCGTCGAAACCCACCGACAGAGCGGCGGAGGGCGCTGGCGGGGCTCCTATGCAGCAGGAGGTGATGGCTATGGTTGTCCGAGTTCTTTCAGCACCTGCGCATGCATATCGATAAGACCGGCACTCTCGGCATCTGTCTCAAGCTTTTGAATGGCCAATGGCCAGTTCAAGGGTGCCCTTTCGCTCGCATCGAACGGCTGAATGTGGATGTTCTCAAAATATGGCGTGGGTTCTACTCCCCTCGCCGCTTCGTTAAACACATATGCCGAGCCGTCCCGTAGCCTCATAAAGACCTGACCGGATTCACCGCATACCATCTTCACAACGATTTCCCTGATCGACGCGGCGATGCGTGCTCGGATCATGAAGCGGTCGGCCCCATTCTGATTAAGGGCCGCCTGAAGCTGATCGAGTTCGACGATCCGATCCCGAGCCGTTGGCCGCAGACCGATAGCCTGCCGCTCCATCTCCATCTTCGCGATTTCTGCTTGAATCGTTGCCTGCTCGCCCTCTCTCTGCCGGAGGAGAACACCGACACTGGTTCCTGCCTCGATCTCTTTCAGCAGATTCGCGATCCGCTTCCTGATAACGCCCAACTTCACCTGCAAAGACGCAATCTTGGCGTCCAGCGCTTCTGTCGAAGAGGCTTCAGGTTCGACAAGGTCGAGTTGCGAAACCCACCGCAGCACGCTCTCTTCGAGCGGCTTGTAAGCGGGCCGCGTGGCGTTATTGCAGGTCCCGTTTCGATTTCCAGAGCAGCGCAGGACGACCGTCGAACGAGGCCCCCGGTCCCGAATGACCATTGGACGACCACACGATATGCAACGCGCGAGTTTGCTGAAGAGATTGCCATAGACCGTCCCTTTGCGGCCGCCCGTATTGGAAGGCAGATCACGCTTTTTTCGGTCCATTTGGTCTTTGGCTCGGAGCCAAAGTTCGTCGTCTGTGAAGGCGCGAGGATAATAGTCGGTGATCAAGTCTCCCACGGGGACACGCTTCATTTTGCGCACCCCGTCGACTTCATCCGCGACCATCTTGTGCGGCTGAAAGTGGCCGATCACGGCCGGGGTGCTGAACATGATTTTGTGAACAGCCCCACCACTCCAATCTCGGCCCTTTCCCCTGCCCACACCCCAACATTCAACCCCTGCATCATTCAAGCGTCGCGCGATGATGTCCGTGCCAGCGCCATCGGCATACCATTTGTATGCTTGCTCAACCCAGCCCGCCCTCACCTTGTCGAGGCCAAAGTCGACAATCGCGCCGTTCTCGCCCCGCTTAACCTCAATCCAACCCGGAACACGAGCGGTAAATTTCTCACCTCGTAGAGCTTTTGATCGCTTGTTATCCCATGTCTCTCGCAACCGATCCGATTTAGTTGACGATTCCTCGTTCGCTCGCGCCATCATCGAAATGGAAACAATAAGCTCTGACGGGTTCTTATCGATCGATTCTTCAGTGAATACCATTCTGTCGATCAGAGTGTGCAGGGTTATTCCAGCTTCAACGATCTCCATGAAAATCTTGAGCGCTTTAGTTACCTTGTTGCGGCTCAATCTATCGAGTGACTCGACAACGAGATGCGAGCCGCGCGGGATTTGCCCGTTCTCGACCCGTTTCATGAATTGTCCCAGCGCGCCCCTGTTGCGGTTGGCACCGGTGAACGCGGAAATACCCAAATCCTGCACTGTCTCGTCGAGCGTCAGGCCCATTTCACGGCAATAGCGCTCCGTGCGCTCCAACTGACGCCGAATGCCATCTCCGTCCAATTGGCGCTGCGAACTGATGCGCAGGTAGCTAAATGCGAGTTTTGTAGGGTCTGACATTGTCGAGCCGTCCTAGTCCCGGCTGCCTACATAGCTGTTCGCGCCGTGCCGGCCAATTGTGAAATTGAGACGATGTGATAGATGCCCGCGGCGCGCAGGTCCGTGTTGGTCGTCTCGGTGATCAGGCCGCGCTTTCCGGTGACGAGAGCCGCCGCCATGGCGCCGGCCTGGCCGCCACCGATCTCGGCGATGCGCCGGGTCAGGGCGTTGCGGGCCCGGTCGATCGTCGCCGCCAGCACCAACTCTGGCGGAGGAGGCCGCGGCGGCGGCGTCAGCGTGATCTTGCCGGGGATGCTGCCGACGGCGCCAAGCCCGCGGAAGAAGGCGTCGCGGCCGAAATCGTAGCCGCCCGGCCGCGCCGGGCCAGGTGGCGGCAGCAGCCGCGCCACGGCTGCGACATGATCGCCCGGCGAGACCGTGCCGCTGCGGACATTGACGCGAACGCGCCTGGGCCAGCGCTCGGGCTCCAGCCCGGCGAGGCCGGTCACCAGGATGACGAGGCGCGCGCCGGCATCGCGCGCCTCAACCGCCTCCACGAAACCGCTGACCTGGCCGATACGGGGTCGGTCGAGCATCGGGGCGGCGACCGTGGCGGTCCGCCAGGTCGCCGCGGCGAAGCCGGCAAAGGCAGCGGCCAGGCCGATGCAGGCCAGCATGGCGTGCCGCCTCGATCGCAGGAAGACGGCGCCGGCGCTTGCCAGCAGGAATCCCGTCACCGGCGCCCAGAGCACAGGTTCACGGTCGGCCGCGAAGTAGATCAGGATGCCGGCGCCCATCATTACCGGCAGCCAGAGGAAAAGCCGGCGGCGCTCGGCCTCGAGCGAGCAGGCGGCCAGGACGCGCCGTCGCCAGTCCGCAAGCATCAACCCCAAGCCGGGGCCGCCGTGCACGCGGCCGGGCAGGCGCAACGGCAGAGCCGCGACCCGCGCGCCGCGCGATGCCGCCGGACTGCCCTGCCCTGGCGGCGCCACTTGCATCGGCCGCTCCTCGTCCCGCCCCACCTCGGACCTCGCCAGCAGCGATCATGCCAACCAAGGCTTGCCAGCCGTCTCTCGTCGGCTGCGATCTTGCGCTTAACGCCGGCGGCCGGACCATGTTACAGGGGCGGCGCCGGATGTCATGTCACACCCGGCGCGCGCCGGCATCCGGCTCGCCGTCTCGTCCTCCCCGTCTCGATCTGGGCCTTCCTCTTCGCCCAGCCGGAGCTTTGCCTTTCATGAGCGATGCCGTCGTCACGCGCTTTGCGCCCTCGCCCACCGGCTTCCTGCATATCGGGGGTGGGCGCACCGCCCTGTTCAACTGGCTCTATGCCCGCCACCATGGCGGCAAGATGCTGCTGCGCATCGAGGACACCGATCGCGAACGCTCGACTGACGCCGCGATCACCGCGATCCTCGACGGGCTGAAATGGCTCGGCCTCGATTGGGACGGCGACACCGTCTACCAGTTCGCCCGTGCCGAGCGGCATCGCGAGGTCGCTCACCAGATGCTCGCGAGCGGCAATGCGTATCGCTGCTATGCCACGCCGGCGGAGCTCGACGAGATGCGCGAGCAGGCCAAGGCCGCCGGCAAGCCGATGCGCTATGACGGGCGCTGGCGCGACCGCGATCCTTCAACGGCGCCGGAAAGCGTCAAGCCGGTCATCCGGCTGCGCGCGCCGCAGACCGGCGAGACGGTCGTCGAGGACGAGGTCCAGGGCCGCGTCGTCTGGCAGAACGAAAATCTCGACGACCTCGTGCTGCTGCGCTCCGACGGCAACCCGACCTATATGCTCGCCGTGGTTGTCGACGACCACGACATGGGCGTGACCCATGTCATCCGCGGCGACGACCATTTGACGAACGCCGCGCGGCAGACCCAGATCTACCAGGCGCTCGGCTGGACCGTGCCGAGCATGTCGCATATCCCGCTCATCCATGGTCCGGATGGCGCCAAGCTGTCGAAGCGCCACGGCGCGCTCGGCGTCGATGCCTATCGCTCGATGGGCTATCTGCCGGTCGCCCTGCGCA
The DNA here is from genome assembly GCA_036525085.1 of Allobosea sp. Taxonomy (GTDB): domain Bacteria; phylum Pseudomonadota; class Alphaproteobacteria; order Rhizobiales; family Beijerinckiaceae; genus Allobosea. Next base: position 1,039 of record DATDBB010000426.1, on the reverse strand, counting down.
ACTATCTGCTGCGGCTCGGCTGGAGCCATGGCGACCAGGAGATCTTCTCGACAAAGGAGATGATCGACCTGTTCAACCTGTCCTCGATCGGCCGGTCAGCGGCGCGCTTCGACTACGCCAAGCTGGAGAGCCTGAACGGCCTCTACATGCGCCAGTCGGAGGATCGCGACCTGCTGGAGGCGCTCAAGGTGATCCTGCCCGAGATCGGTCCGCAGCGCGGCGTGCCGGCCGAGCTGTCACCGGAGCTGGAAGCGAAGTTCCTCGCCGCCATGCCGGGGCTGAAGGAGCGGGCCAAGACGCTGGTCGAGTTGCTCGACAGCGCCTACTACCTCTATGCGGCGCGCCCACTGCAGCTCGACGCCAAGGCCGCCGCCCTGCTCGACGAGGCGGCAAAGCAGCGCCTGCCGGGCCTTGCCGAGACGCTCTCGGCCGTGAACGACTGGTCGGTCGCGGCGCTGGAGGCGGCCGTGCGCGGCTATGCCGAAGCCAACGGGCTGAAGCTCGGGCAGGCCGCGCAGCCGCTGCGCGCCGCCCTGACCGGCCGCGCCATGTCGCCTGGATTGTTCGACGTGATGGCGGTGCTCGGGCGCGAGGAGACGCTGGCGCGCCTCGCCGACCGGGCATGAGCCGGGGGCTCGGTCGACCGTCTTTAGGCTCGGTTGAACAGCTCCCGCAAATGGTCTAGTGACGCGACGTGTGGCCTGCTCCGGCGCCAGCCGGGTCGGGCACAAATATTGCTTGAAAATCAGTCGGATGAACCGCTCCTTCAACCTCTCCCGCTGCTGCCCCGACACGATGCTGTCATGTCGGAACAGCCTCATGACGGGAAGGCTTCACTGGGGAATGTCTTCTGGACAACCAGGGACCGAGCGGGACGGCGACTGAAAGCAGCGAGCCTTGAAAGGATCGGTATCGATGAGCGGAACCACCAGCCAGCTTCAGGTCGACGGCAAGACCGTCGACATGGCGATCAAGACGGGTTCGATCGGCCCGTCCGTCATCGACATCGGCAAGCTCTACGCCCAGACGGGCATGTTCA
>DATDBB010000425.1:0-7654 GCA_036525085.1 Allobosea sp. | reverse complement strand
GCCGCGTGGCGGCGAGGTTTTGTCGAGCCTGTTCACCGCGCCGCTGCTGCTGCCGACGATCGTGCTTGGCCTCGCCATCCTGATCGTCTTCGCCCGCTACGGTCTGCTCGCAACCTTCCCGGGGCTCGTCGCCGCGCATCTGGTGGTGACGCTGCCCTATGCGCTGCGGGTGCTCGCGACCGCGCTGTCGACCTTGCCGATCGCCGTCGAGGAGGCCGCGTCGACGCTCGGCGCCTCGCCCTTGACCGTCTTTCGCCGGATCACGCTGCCGATGATGAAGTCGGGGCTGATCGGCACCACGGCTTTGTGCTTCCTCGTCTCCTTCGACGAGGTCGTGCTGTCGCTGTTCATGACTGGGCCGCGCATCCAGACGCTGCCGGTCGCGATGTATCACCATGTCGAGCAGCAGGCGGACCCGCTGGTGGCGGCGCTCTCGGTGCTGCTCGTCGTGCTCACCCTTCTCGTCGTGCTCGTGGTCGACCGGACCTCGGGCCTCGCCAAGACCTTCGTGAAATGACGCCGCTCGGAAACACTCGTCATTCCGGGGCGGCCCGCAGGGCCGAGCCTGGAACCCATGAACACCGAAGCGATCGGAAGAGGACGCTACGACCGCCGCGCTCCGCTCTCGTCAAACCGAGGATATGGGTTCCGGGCTCAGGCCTGCGGCCCGCCCCGGAATGACGGCGCGGTACCGAACCAAGATATCTGACTGAACCGAACGCTTTTTTTCTCACACGACATGCCCCGCTCGCCAACCGCGAGCAGGAACCCTGGAGCTTTGCCTGATGGATCAGGACATCCGCATCGCCGTCGATATCGGCGGCACCTTCACCGACATCGAGATCCTCGATGCGACCTCCGGCGCGATTCACCAGATCAAGACGCCGAGCACGCCGGCCGATCCCTCGATCGGCCTGCTGACCGGCATCAAGCAGGCATCCGAGCGCTTCGGCTTCCCGATGAAGGCGGTGCAGTACCTGCTGCACGGCACGACCATCGCGACCAATGCCGTGCTCGAGCGCAAGCTGCCACTCGCGGCGATCGTTACCACCGCCGGTTTCGAGGATGTGATGCAGATCGGCCGGCATGGCCGCACCGATGTCTACGCGATCACGCTCGCCCAGCCCGAGCCGCTGGTGGCGCGGCGCTTCTGCTTCGGCGTGAAGGAGCGCGTCAATGCCGCCGGCGAGATCACCGTGCCGCTCGACGAGACCGGCGTGCGCCGTGTCGCGGGCGAACTCGCCAAGGCCGGCGTGAAGTCGGCCGCGGTCTGCCTGCTGCACGCCTATGCCAACCCGGTTCATGAGCGGCGCATCGGCACGATCCTCGCCGAGTTGCTGCCGGGCGTCGCGATCACGCTCGCCTCCGACATCTCCCCCGAGATCCGCGAATATGAGCGGATGTCGACGACGGCGCTCAACGCCATGCTGGTGCCGATCGTGCAGCGCTACACCGACCGGCTCGCCGGCCGCATGAAGGAGGAATTGCCGGAGGCGCAGGTCTATCTGGTGCAATCGAATGGCGGTGTCTCCGGCCTCGCCAAGGCCGGCCGTGAGCCGGCGCGGCTGCTGCTGTCGGGCCCCAGCGGCGGCGCGGCTGCGGCGAAGCGTCTCTCGGCGGAACTCGACGAGCCCAATCTCGTCGCGGTCGATATGGGCGGCACCTCCTTCGACGTCTCGGTCGTGCATGACGGCGCGATCTCGATGGTGAACGAGGGCGAGGTCGACGGCTTGCCCGTGCGGCTGCCGATGATCGAGATGCGGACGATCGGCGCGGGCGGCGGCTCGATCGCCTGGGTCGACGAGGGCGGCCGCCTGCGCATCGGTCCGCATTCGGCCGGCGCCGATCCGGGCCCCGCCTGCTACGGCAAGGGCGGAACGAAGCTCACCGTCACCGACGCCAACCTGCTGCTCGGCCGTCTCGACGGGGCGAGCTTCATGGGCGGCGCAATGCCGCTCGATAAACAGGCGGCGCAGAAGGCGGCCGAAGACATCGCGAGCCGGCTCAACCTTTCGGTCGACCAGGTCGCAGCCGGCGTCATCGATGTCGCCAACTCGGCGCTGGCGACCGCGACGCGGCTCTCGCTCTTCGAGAAGGGCATGGACCCCGAGGATTTCGCGCTGCTCTCCTTCGGCGGCGCCGGCGGCGTCCATGCCTGCGAGGTGGCGGAAGAGCTCGGCATCCGCCGCGTGATCTTCCCGGCCCATGCCTCGACGCTGTCGGCCTGGGGCATCCTCTGGTCCGACATCGCCCATGACCTCAGCGCGACGCAGATCGGCCTCTTCGCCGATCTCGCGCCTGGCCTCGGCGAAAGGGCCACGCGCCTCGTGGCGGAAGCGCGGCAATTGCTGACCGAGGACGGCGTCGCGGAGGCCGCACAAGGCTTCGAATGGGCTGTCGACCTGCGCTATGCCGGCCAGGCCTTCGACCTGCGCGTCGCGCTCGACGGCGCGGATTTCTCGCCCGCAGGCGTCGCCAAGGCGACCGCCGGCTTCCACGCGCTGCACCGCCAGCGCTTCTCCTATGACGAGCCGGAGGTGCCGGTCGAGATCGTGGCGCTCAGGCTGAAGGCTGTCGGCCGTCTCGCCAAGCCGGTGCCGGCCCATGGCAGCACGGCCCCAACCGGCGACACGGCCCATACCCGCCCCGTCCATGGCCGCCATGGCGCCGTCGCGACGCCGGTGCGCGTGCGCGACGCGATCAGCCGCACCGCACCGATCGCAGGCCCGGCCATCGTCGAGGAGCCCTACACCTCGATCTATCTCCCCGCCGGCTGGACGATCCTGACGCATGCGTCGGGCGCCCTGATCGCCGACCGCGCCGACAGCCACTGAGGTTCGAGACCATGACGAAACCCATGTCCAACCTTCAGCCGGGCATCGACCCGATCCGTCTCGAGGTCATCCGCAACGCGCTCGTCGCAGCTTCGGAGGAGATGAGCATCACGATCTGGCGTACCAGCCGCTCGACCGTGGTGCGCGAGATCCTCGATTTCTCGACCGCCGTCTTCGACGCGCAGGGCAACAACATCGCCCAGTCGGCGCGCATTCCCGTCCACCTCAATTCGATGTCGGACTGCCTGCGCACGATTCTCGACCGCTTCATCCCGCTCGAGCAGTGGAACGACGGCGACGTCATCGTCACCAACGACCCCTATTCCGGCGGCCAGCACCTGCCGGATATCCAGACCTTCCGGCCGGTCTTCGTCGACGGAAAGCGCGTCGGCATCGTCGGAACGCTCTGCCACCATGTCGATGTCGGCGGTGCGGCCGCCGGCAGCTACTATGCCGCCGCGACCGAGGTCTTCCAGGAGGGCATCCGCATCCCGCCGCTGCGCCTCGTCGACAAGGGAGTGCTGAACACCGGCGTCTTCGAGATGCTGCTGCACAATGTCCGCCAGCCCGACGAGACGCGCGGCGACCTCAATGCGCAGATCGCGGCGCTCGGTATCGGCGAGCGCGCGGTGGCACGCATGGCCCGAAAGTACGGCGCGGATTCGCTGGCTGCCGCGATGGCCGCCATCCTCGACGGCTCCGAGGCGATGATGCGCGCCGGGCTGAAGGCGCTGCCGGATGGCGAGGCCTCCTTCGTCGAACTGGTCGACGATGATGGCCAGTCCGACGAGCCGATCCGGCTTGCGGTGAAGATCACCAAGGCCGGCGACAGCATCGCCCTCGATTTCGCGGGTTCGAGCCAGCAGGTCAGCGGTCCGGTCAACAACACCCGCGCCATGACCTGCTCGGCTGTCTATTACGCGCTGCTGGCGGCGCTCGGCGGCGACATCCCCGCGAATTCCGGCTGCTACCGCCCGGTCACCGTGACGTTGCCGGAAGGCAGCGTCGTCGACGCCGTGTTCCCGGCTCCCGTCGCGGGGCGCATGGTGATCAACCACCGCATCGCGATCGCCGTGTTCGGGGCTCTCGCCGAGATCGCGCCGGCCCGCATCCCGGCGGCCTATTACGCGATCTCCTATGTCTATGCGCTGCAGACGGTCGGCCGGAAGGGCAAGGGGCAGGTCTATTTCGACATCGAGGTCGGCGGCTGGGGCGGCCATGCCGGCGGCGACGGCGCGAGCGCCCTCTCCTGCGGCCTGCACAACAACACCAATGCGCCGATCGAAATGGTCGAGGCGAAATATCCGGTGACCTTCACCAAATACGGGCTGGTCCCGGATTCAGGGGGAGCCGGCCAGTACCGCGGCGGGCTCGGCCTCGTCCGGGAATGGCGACTGGAATCCGATGCCGGCAAGCTCGGCGCCCATTTCGAGCGCTTCCGCTTCCCGCCGCACGGGGTCCATGGCGGCCAGCCGGGTTCGCTCAGCAGCATGACGATCACGCGGCCGGACGGCACGCGAGTGCCGCTGCGCTCGAAGATCTCCGGCATTCCGCTGAAGCGCGGCGACGTCGTGACGATCGAGACCTCCGGCGGCGGCGGCTTCGGCGACCCGCTGAAGCGCGATCCGCAACGCATCGCCAAGGACCTCGCCGACGGCATGATCAGCCCGGAAAAGGCTGTCGCGCTCTACGGCTACTCGGATCAGATGGGAGCCGTCGCATGAGCGATCCTCAGCCGGTGGACGGCGTCCATCTCAGCCTCTCCGAGGTGGAGACATTGACCCGGCGGGCGCTCGCCGCCTGCGGCGTCGATGCGCGCAACGAGCCCGCGATCACCGCTTCCGTGGTCGCAGCCGAGGCCGAAGGCATCCACAGCCACGGCCTCGCCCGGCTGCCGACCTATTGCGAGCATGCGAAGGTCGGCAAGATCGACGGCAAGGCGCGGCCGGTGCTCGACAGCCCCCGGCCCGGCCTCGTGCGCGTCGACGCCAAGGGCGGCTTTGCCCATCCGGCCATCGACTTCGGGCTGCCGGCCCTGTGCGAGGCGGCGAAGGCGCAAGGCATCGCCGCGCTCGCCGTGACCAACTCCTATAATTGCGGCGTCGTCGGCTACCATGTCGAACGGCTCGCCCGCGAAGGGCTCCTCGCACTCGCCTTCGTCAACGCGCCGGCCTCGATCGCGCCGATGGGCGGCACGAAGCCGGTTTTCGGCACGAACCCGATCGCGCTGGCCGTGCCGCGCGCCGGGGCCGAGCCGCTGGTGCTCGACCAGTCGTCGAGCGTCGTCGCCAAGAGCGAGATCGTCGTCCACCAGCAGCGCGGCGAGCCGATCCCGCTCGGCTGGGCGCTGGACAGCAAGGGCGAGCCCACGACCGATCCGCAGGCCGCGCTGGCGGGCGGCACGATGGTTCCCGCCGGCGGCTACAAGGGCGCGGGGCTCGCGCTCATCGTCGAGATCTTCGCGGCTTGGCTGACCGGAGCGAACCTCTCGATCGACGCCTCGTCATTCGCCGACAATCTCGGCGGCTCGCCGCGCACCGGCCAGTTCTTCATCGCGATCGACACCGGCGCGCTCGCCGGGCCGGGCGCGGCCGAGCGGCTGGAGCGTCTGTTCGGCGCCATCACCGAGCAGGACGGCGCGCGCCTGCCGGGCGAGCGGCGCAGCGGAGCCCGGCTGCGCACGGCGAGCGACGGTGTCACGATCCCCAAGGCGCTCTACGAAAGGCTGCAGGGCTACGCGGGCTGACCGATCGATCTGATCGAATAGCGTGGCTGTCACAAGACAGTCATCGGGCGCCCTGTATGCCACGCCGATGGCACACTCCCCGGCCCCCCGTCACGACGGCCTCCTGCCGCGCGCATTCGCGACAGGCGTCGAGATTTCCCCCCGCCCGCTGCTGGCCCTGCGGGATTTCACGGTCTCCTTTCGCGGCCAGGATGGCCCCGTTCCGGTCGTGCGCGGCATCGACCTTTCGCTGGCGCCAGGCGAGGCGCTCGGCATCGTCGGCGAATCCGGCTGCGGCAAGAGCGTGACCTGGCTCGCGGCGCTACGCCTGCTCGGTCGCGGCGTGACGACGAGCGGCGAGGTGCTGCTGTCGGGCCAAGACATAACCCGGCTGTCAGAGCGCGAGATCGCCGGCATCCGCGGCGGGCGCATCGGCCTGATCTTCCAGGACCCGACCAGCTCGCTCAATCCGGTGCAGAGGATCGGGACGCAGCTCGGCGAAGTCCTGCGCCTGCATCGCGGGCTGCGGGGAGAGGCCGCCCGCAACGAAGCCTTGCGCCTGCTCGACCGTGTCGGCATCGCCGATGCGCCGCGCCGGCTGCGGCAATATCCGCATGAATTCTCCGGCGGCATGAACCAGCGCGTCATGATCGCGCTCGCGCTCGCCGGCGAGCCCGACGTCCTCGTCGCCGACGAGCCGACGACGGCGCTCGACGCAACGATCCAGGCCCAGATCCTCGACCTGATCCGCGAGATCCGGCGCGACACCGGCATGGGGCTCGTGCTGATCTCGCACGACATCGGCGTCGTGGCCGATCTCTGCGACCGCGTCTGCGTGATGTATGCCGGCCGCGTCGTCGAGACGGCGGCGACACAAGATCTGCTGACGCGCCCGCGCCACCCCTATACGCAGGGGCTGCTCGCCGCGCTGCCGACGCTCGACGGACCTCGTGTCCGGCTGACGCCGATCCCCGGCACGGTGCCATCCCCCGACGCGATGCCCCCCGGCTGCGCCTTCGCGCCGCGCTGCCCGATCGCCCTCGAAGGCTGCGGCGCCGAAATCCCCTCGCTCGTTCTCGCCGCGCAGGACCAGAGGGCCGCCTGCCTGCGGCTCGGCGAGACCATCGCGCCCGCTGGCATGCTCTCACCGGCTGTCGTCCCCACAAACTCATTCGCGGAGGCGTCCAGGTGAGCGACCTGCTCGAAGTCAGCGATCTCGCGCGGCAATACCCGGTGACGACGGCCGGCGGCCAGCGCCGGCTGCTGCACGCGGTCGACGGGGTGAGCTTTCGCCTCGAGGCCGGGCGGACGCTCGGCATCGTCGGCGAGTCCGGCTGCGGCAAATCCACCACCGCCAAGCTCGTGCTCGGCCTGCTGCCGGCGACGCGCGGGCGGATCGAGCTCGCCGGAGAGCCCGTGACCGCGACGCGCGACCGGGCCTGGCGGGCCATGCGGCGGCGGATGCAGATGGTGCATCAGGACCCGCTCGCCGCGCTCGACCGGCGCCTGCCCGTCGGCGAGCAGGTGATCGAGCCCCTGACCATCCATGGCATCGAGGCCAATGCGTCGGCCCGCCAGGACAAGGCGCTCGCCCTGTTCGAGGCCGTCGGACTGCGTCCCGACCTGTTCCAGCGCTATGCGCATGAACTGTCAGGGGGACAGCGCCAGCGCGTCGTGCTGGCCCGCGCGCTCGTGCTGGGTCCCGAACTCCTCGTCTGCGACGAGCCGATCTCGGCGCTCGACGTCTCGGTCGCAGCCCAGGTCATCAACCTGTTGCAGGATCTGCAGGCCCGCTTCGGCATGGCCTATCTCTTCATCAGCCATGATCTCAAGGTCGTCCGGCAGATCGCCGACGAGGTCGCGGTGATGTATCTCGGCCGCATCGTCGAGCAGGGGCCGCCCGAGGCGCTGTTCCATGCCCCGGCCCATCCCTATACGCAGGCGCTGGTCTCGGCCGTGCCGACGCCGCTGCGCGGCACGCGCGAGCGCATCGTGCTGCAGGGCGACCCGCCCAATCCGGTCGATCGCCCGGCCGGATGCGCCTTCCATCCGCGCTGCCCGCGCGCCATCGCGCGCTGCCGCGAGGAAGCGCCGA
>DATDBB010000424.1:0-2665 GCA_036525085.1 Allobosea sp. | reverse complement strand
GATGATGACGTTGTGGAAATGGGCGATCAGGAACAGGCTGTTGTGCAGCACGAAATCGGCCGGCGGCACGGCGAGCAGCACGCCGGTCATGCCGCCGATGACGAAGGTCAGCATGAAGGCGACGGTCCACATCATCGGCGCCTCGAAGCGGATGCGCCCGCGATACATCGTGAACAGCCAGTTGAAGATCTTCGCACCCGTCGGGATCGAGATGATCATCGTCGTGATCCCGAAGAACGAGTTCACGCTCGCGCCCGAGCCCATCGTGAAGAAGTGGTGCAGCCAGACGAGGTAGGACAGGATCGTGATGACGACGGTGGCATAGACCATCGAGGTGTAGCCGAAGAGCCGCTTGCCCGAGAAGGTCGAGGTCACCTCCGAGAAGATGCCGAAGGCCGGCAGGATCAGGATGTAGACCTCCGGATGGCCCCAAATCCAGATCAGGTTCACGTACATCATCGGGTTGCCGCCGAAGTCGTTCGTGAAGAAGTTGGTCCCGACATAGCGGTCGAGCGAGAGCAGCGCGAGCACCGCCGTCAGCACCGGGAAGGTCGCGACGATCAGCACGTTGGTGCACAGCGAGGTCCAGGTGAAGACCGGCATCTTCATCAGGGTCATGCCGGGGCAGCGCATCTTGACGATGGTGCAGACCAGGTTGATGCCGGACAAGGTCGTGCCGACGCCCGCCACCTGCAGCGCCCAGATATAATAGTCGACGCCCGGATCGGGGCTGTAGGCGATGCCCGATAGCGGCGGATAGGCCAGCCAGCCGGTGCGCGCGAACTCGCCGATGAAGAGCGACATCATCACCAGCACGGCGCCGGCCGTGGTCATCCAGAACGAGAAATTGTTCAGGAAGGGGAAGGAGACGTCGCGCGCGCCGATCTGCAGCGGCACGACATAGTTCATCAGCCCCGTCACCAGCGGCATGGCGACGAAGAAGATCATGATCACGCCATGCGCGGTGAAGATCTGGTCGTAGTGATGCGCGTTGAGATAGCCCTCGGAACCGTTGAAGGCCATCGCCTGCTGCAGCCGCATCATGATCGCATCGGCGAAGCCGCGCAGCAGCATGATCAGGCCCAGCACCATGTACATGATGCCGATCTTCTTGTGGTCGACCGAGGTGAACCACTCGCGCCAGAGATAGCCCCAGAGCTTGAACCAGGTGATCGCGCCGACGACGGCGATGCCGCCGAGCGCGACGACGATGAAGGTCACCAGCACGATCGGCTCGTGGATCGGGAAGGACTCCAGCGTCAGCCGACCGAAGACCATGGAATGGGGGGTGGAAGCGCTTGCCACGGGAAACTCGCTTCAGGAATTGGACGGCCGGGCCTGGCTCAGCAGCTCGGAGAACGTCTGCGGCCGGCGTGGCGTAAGGGTGGGGAGCGTCAGGCCGAGCCCGCGCATCGGGGAGAGGTCGCGCGCCGTCGTGTCGGCTGGCACCAGCGCCATCATCGCCTTGGCTTCCTCGATCGAGCAGATCGAGGCGATGTAGCTCGGCTGCGCGCCGAAGGGCGCTTCGCCGCCGCGACGGGTGTATTTGTCATAGGCGAGCGGCAGCGTCGTATGGATCCCGGCGAGGCCGAGGCCGCCCTTGGCGTCGAGCGCCATCATCTCGCTCATGCACATCTTGCCGGGCTGGACGCAGAGATTGCGGATCGCATCGAAGAGCTTGGGTTCCGTCGCGGCGAAACGCTTGACCGGGACGTTCTCGCTCGGGCGTTCCAGTTCGAGATAGGCGGCGCGATCGAGCGTGCCGCCCGCTTCCTTCGCCTTGGCGACCCAGCCGGCGAAATCGCTATCCGACAGGCCGAAGAAGCCGAAGCGCATGCCGGAGAAGCCGGCGCCGCTGTAATTCGCCGAGAAGCCCTGATAGCGACCGGGATGGTTGATCACGGCATGAAGCCGCGTCTGCATCGCCGGCATCGCATAGATCTGGCCGGCGAGCGCCGGGATGTAGAACGAGTTCATCACCGAGGACGCGGTGATGCGGAAATGAATCGGCCGGTCGACCGGCGCCGCGAGTTCGTTGACCGTGGCGATCCCCTGTTCCGGGTAGATGAACAGCCATTTCCAGTCGAGTGCCACAACCTCCACCTCAAGCGGCTTGGCGGTTGCGGGCACCGGCCGGCCCGCCGCGATCCGGTCGAGCTTGCGATAGGGGTCGAGCAGATGGGTGCCCATCCAGGTCAGCGCGCCCAGGCAGATGATGATCAGCAGCGGTGCCGCCCAGATCACCAGTTCGAGCCCGGTCGAATGGTCCCAGTCCGGGTGGTAGGTCGCCTGCTTGTTCGATTCCCGGTAGCGCCAGGCGAAGAACACCGTCAGCGCCATCACCGGCACGATGATGATCAGCATCAGAACCGTCGAGATCACCACGAGATCGCGCTGCTGCGCGGCGACGTCGCCGGCGGGCGACATCACCACGAGGTTGCAGCCGCCGAGGGCGACGAGCAGAGGGATCACGAGGGCGAGACGCAGACGGCTCAAGGCACGAACCTTTCGCAAGGCTATGGTTGGCGAGACCGCTAGCTGCACTGCAGCAAAGGGGACATTGGACAATTTGCCCAATGCCGCCTTTCCGTCCGATAATGCACTAGCAGCCGCTCCGCGGCAAAACGCTACGGTGCCGCCCTCCCTGGAACCACGCGCAACGGTT
>DATDBB010000423.1:0-4282 GCA_036525085.1 Allobosea sp. | reverse complement strand
GCTGCACTCCCTGTTCAAACTCGCTGCGGAGACCTCGTCGGATGCACGCCGGCGGCTTCTGCACGCGGTCACGGATCTGTTCTTCTACGATCCGGAGCCGACCGGGATGTCCAAGCACCATTACGGCGAGATTGCGCTGCGTGCCCTGCCGCATCTCGATGTCGAGGCGCGCCAAGGCTATGCCGACGAGGTCGCCGCCGAGCCGAACCTGCCGCGCAGCGTCGCCAACGCGCTCGCCGGCGATCCCGAAAGCGAAGTCGCGCGCCTCGTGCTGCGCCTGTCGCCGGTCCTGACCGATCGCGACCTCGCCGCCATCGCGCTCAACCAGTCGCAGGAGCATCTCGCCGCCATCGCCGAGCGCGTCCGGCTGTCGGAGAGCATCACCGACATCCTGGTCGAGCGTGGCGACAACGGCGTCCTGAAGACGGTCGGCGGCAACGAGGGCGCCGAATTCTCCGAGGAAGGCTTCGACCGCCTGCTGGAGCGCGGTCGCGAGGAACCCGCGATCCCGCGGACCGTCGCCGTCCGCTCCGATCTCAGCGATGGCCGCGCCGAGCGCGTGATGCGGCTGCTCGCCGAGCTCGGCGAGGACGACATCGAACTCCGCCCCGACAGCGAAGCGGCGACGATCGCCCGCCAGGCCCGCCAGCAGCGGCTGGAGGTGAGCCTGCTCCTGAAGGACCTGAAGACGAAGACGCGCGTGATCGACGACGTCCTGATCATGCTCGCCAACGAGGATCGCGCCTATCATCTGGCGCAGGTCATCGCACGCTCGTCGGATATCGGCGTCGAGCAGGCCTTGCGCGCCCTTCTGCGACGGGATGTCAGCGGCATCGCGCTGGCCTGCCGTGCGCTCGATATCGGCTATCCGGCCTTTGCGGCGATCCTGGGCCTGCGCTCGCGGCGCCTGATGTTCGCCAACAAGGACACCGAGGAGGATCTGCGCCGCTACGCCCAGATCGACCTGACCGCGGCGGAGCGGGGCATGCGCTTCATCCGCTTGAAGGCCAAGGTCGCCTGACCGGGAACGGCCGCCTGGACGCCGCGAAGGCGCATGCAGCGACGAGCGCCTGCCGGGCAGGCTCGCATGAGATTCGCGATTTCAGCCTGACGGTGTTGGTTCGTCTTAAGGTTCGGGCAAGCGCTATGCCGTAAGGCTAGTCTGATAAGTTTCGCCTGGACCGCCGCATGTTCGATGAATTGACCCGGATGCCCGCAGAGATGTCGTCGGATTCCCGTCGGCAGCTTCTCAATGCCGTCACCGATCTCTTTCTCCTGGACGCAGCCCCCAGCGAGGAATCCCAGGCGCATTACGGCGACATCGCCGTGAAATCGCTTCCGCACCTCGAATCCGACGACCGCCGCGATTATGCCGACCGCGTCGCCGCGGCACCGGCGCTGCCACGCGACGTCGCCGTGACGCTGGCCTCCGACCCCGATGCGGATGTCGCGCGCCTCGTGCTGAAGCTCTCACCGGTGCTGACCGACACCGATCTGGCAGCCATCGCCGTCAGCCAGTCGCAGCGCCATCTCGTGGCGATCGCCGAACGCTCGCGGCTCTCCGAGAGCGTGACGGACATCCTCGTCGAGCGCGGCGACCGGCAAGTCCTGCATACGGTCAGCGCCAATGAGGGCGCGAGCCTGTCGGACAGGGGCTTCGACCGGTTGATCGAACGCGGCGGCAACGACGGCGAAATCGGCCTTGCGCTGTCGACCCGCTCCGACCTGACGCCGAACCGGGCCGAGCGGGTGATGCGGATCGTCGAAGAGCTCAGCGACGAAGGCGGCCTGTGGTCGAAAGCCAGCAGCGAAGCGGTCGACCTCGCCCGGCAGGCCCGGCAGCAGCGCCTCGAGATCAAGCTGCTGCTCGCCGACCTCACGGCCGGAACGCGCCCGCTCGACGAAATCGTGACGATGCTCGCCGATGAAGACCGCGCCTTTCATCTCGCCTTGGTCTTCGCGCAGGTCGCCAGCCTGACCACTGATCAAGCCCTGCGCGTGCTGATGCAACGCGATGCGAGCGGCATCGCCGTGGCCTGCCGGGCGCTCGGCATCGGCACGGCGGCGTTCGAGGCCATCCTGACCCTGCGCGCGCGGCGGCTGATGTTCGCCAAGAACGCGACAAAGGACGATCTGCGCAGCTATGAGCGGCTCGATCCGGCTGTGGCCGAGCGCACGATGCGCTTCCTGAAGCTCAAGACCAAGCTCGCCTGATCGCGGCAGGGCGCTCCCCGGCGCCACAAATCCGCGACATTCGGGCGACCTCATGCTAGCCTGACGAAGCTCGGTGCGTGCAGCCTTGTGCGAACCGGCGGCGAGGATGGCTTTCGACGTGAGATTTCCGCTTCTTTCCGGCGCGCTCTTTTCCGGTGCACTCGGCGCGGCAGCGCTGTTTTCGGGCGATGCCCAGGCGCAAACCTGGCTGCCCTTCACCGGCTTTGCGCCGCTGCCCTCCTTCGCCTGGTCAGAGCCGACGCTTTCGCCCAAATGGGACGGCTCCTACGCCCGGATCTCGACCGGCTTCCAGGTTTCCAGCTCCAAGCGCCTCGGCGGCAATGCCGGGCCGACCTTCGGGCTCGAGGCCGGGACGATGAAGCAGGAGGGCAACTTCGTCTACGGCATCGTCGGCGCGCTCGAATATGCGCCGGCTCTCGGCGGCTACGGTACGCCGGGCTTCGGCCAGACCGCCTATACCCGCGACTTCGCCGGGGCCTTCCAGATCAAGGCCGGCGTGCTCGTGACGCCCGATGTGCTCCTCTACACCAAGCTCGGCATGAGCGCCGCGAACGAGAGCTGGCGCTATGGCGCGACACAATGGTCCACGCCGTTCACGCGCAGCGACATCAGGGTCCGGCCGGAGGCGCGCGCCGGCGTCGAATGGGCCGTGACCAACAACCTCACGCTGGGCCTCGAAGTCGGCGTCGTCGGCGAGGCGATCCGCTGAGAGATTGATTCAGGCGGTTGCGGGGTTGATTCCGGGTTTCGGCGCAAACCTCTGATATCGCACGTCATTCTCGGTCTTGCCCCGAGAAGCTCATGACCAGATACCTCTGATTGGAGAGATGCTCGGGTCAAGCCCGAGCATGACGGCATCCTACCCCCCGAACCTGTTGTTCTTCGGGAATCCCTTCGGCGGCAGGCGGCCGGATTCGCCGCGGTGGCCGAGCCATTCCATCAGCTCGGACTGCGCGACCGTCCATGTCCGGCCCGAGGTGTCGCGCCAGGTCAGGCCGTCCGCCAGCTTGAAGGTCTTGGCATCCGAGACGCCGCCATCCTTGTAGCGCTGCAGCCGCACGCCCTTGCCGCGGCCCATCTCCGCGACCTCGGAGATCGGGAAGCAGTTGAGCTTGCGGTTCTCGCCGATGATCGCGACATGGTCGCCATCGGCCGGCGCCGCCAGCAGCGCGGTCACCGGCGCATCGACGTTCAGCACCTGCCGACCCTTTCGGGTGTTGGCGACGACGTCGTCGGTCGGCGCCACGAAGCCGCGCCCGTCGGACGTGACCATCAGCAGTTTAAGGCCGGGCCGATAGGGGAAGGCGGAGACGATCTCGGCCGTTTCCTCCAGCTCGATCATCAGGCGGATCGGATCGCCGAAGCCGCGCCCGCCGGGAAGCTTCGAGGCCTCCAGCGTGAAGACCTTGCCGTTGGACGCGAGCACCAGGAGCTTGGCCGTCGTCTCGGTGAAGAAGGCGGTCTTCAGCCCGTCATCGCCCTTGAAGGTCAGGGTCGACTGGTCCTGGACATGGCCCTTCAGGGCCCTGATCCAGCCCTTCTTGGAGATGACGACCGTGACCGGCTCGCGCTCGACCATGGCCTGGGTCAGGTCGATGTCGGTGGTGTCGGGCATGTCGGCGAAGGTGGTACGGCGCTTGCCGATCGCCGTCTCCGGCCCGAAGAGCTTCTTCACCTCGCGGATGTCGTGCTGGATCAGCTTCCACTGCACCGGCTCAGACGCCAGCAGCTCCTCGATCTGGCCCTTTTCCGTGGTCAGCTCGTCGAGCTCGGTCTTGAGCGCCATCTCTTCCAGCTTGCGCAGGGCGCGCAGGCGGGTGTCGAGGATGGCGTTGGCCTGGATCTCGGTCAGCTCGAAGAAGCGCATCAGCTCGATCTTCGGCTCGTCCTCCTCGCGGATGATCTTGATGACGCGATCGAGGTCGAGATAGACGATCAGCAGGCCGCGCAGGATTTCCAGCCGCTTCTCGATCTGGCCGAGCCGGAAGCGCGAGCGGCGCAGCAGCACGTCGCGGCGATGGTCGAGCCAGGCGCGCAGGGCCTCGTT
>DATDBB010000422.1:0-23125 GCA_036525085.1 Allobosea sp. | reverse complement strand
AAGGCCCAACGCAAACTTCCTGAACATGATGATCCCCTCGTTGCTTGACGGTCTTCTGCGGCGCCGTCTCGCAGGGAGATGTTGCACCGACTGTCTATGAACTGTATACAAACGGCATATGCTGCACAAGTGTGGAGCGGCGGCGCGAGCGGCTGGCGGGAATGAACGGGCGGATGCTTCTGCGGTTTGGAAATGACGGCGTCATGTGCGCAAGCAGCGCCGTCGACGACGTGTGGCTTGCGAAGGTGATCGTCCGTTCGCGGGCGCATCTTCATGTCCTCGCCGGGCGCCGCGGATGCCGCCGATGACGGCGCTTTCAGGCCTGGCTTCTCCTGCCCTGGACATTGCACGGGTCGCGTCGCGGCTGACGGGCATCCATGCTGCCACCGTAGCGCCGCTCCGGCCTGACCTTGCGCTAGACGAGCAGGCTCTTTCCGAGCATGTCGCCTTCGTCGCGGCGCATGACGGCATCGAGGGGCTGCTGATCAACGGCCATGCCGGCGAGAACTTCCTTCTGACGCGCGAGGAAAAGCGGCGCGTCATCGAGATCTGCCGGGAAACGCTCGGCCCCGACGTGTTCCTTACCAGCGGCGTCAATGTGGAATCCAGCCTCGCCGCCGCTGCCGAGGCCGCCGAGGCCGAGCAGGCCGGGGCGGATGCGATCCTGCTGTTTCCGCCGAATGCGTGGGGGCTGTTTCGCGATCGCGGGGCGGCGACGCTGCATCACCAGCATGCCATGAGCCGCTGCTCGCTGCCCTTCCTGCTCTACCAGGCGCCGGTCGGGGCGGGCGCGATGCCCTATGACGACGAGACGCTCGCGGAACTTGTCGCACTGCCGCGGGTGGCCGGCATCAAGGAAGGCAGCTGGGAGGTCGCGACCTATGAGGAGAAGCGGCGGCTGGTGAAGGCATTGCGCCCCGACATCGCGGTCTTGGGCTCAGGCGACGAGCATCTGCTGACCAGCTACCTCATCGGCTCCGAAGGCAGCCAGGTCAGCCTCGCTGCGGTCACCCCTGAGCCGCTCGTCCGGCTCTGGCGCGCCGCCTCGGCCGGTCTCTGGGAGGAGGCGCGGCACTGGCACGATGTGATCTATCCGCTGGCCTGCGCCGTCTATCGGGCTGCGCCTGGCGGCCGCGCTACGCCCCGCCTCAAGGCTTGCCTGAAGATTCTGGGACGGCTCGCCTGCGATGCGGCCCGCCCGCCTTTCATGCCCCTGCCCAAGGAAGAGTATCGGGTGCTCGAGCGAGCGCTCGATCACGTTCACAGGGAGGTCGCCGCCTAGGGTTCGCGACGGCCGGCAATCCCTCGGTCTGGTCGCACATCTGGGAGAATGGTTCCTGAAGCCGATGGACACGACGGTGCCCGTCAACCCGCACTTTTGAAGGCCGATCATAGCAGGCAATGTCCTACACACTCCAATTCGGGCAGGTCACGCCCTATCTCGGCTATCTCGCCGGCGGCGCCTGGCTCGCGCTGCAGATCGCAGCCATCGCCTTCATCGTCGGCTGGGCGATCGGCCTGGCCTGCGCCTCGACGCTGGAATACGGGCCGCGGGCGGCGCGCTGGCTGGTGCGCGCCTATGTCGTGTTCTTCCTGAACACGCCGCTGCTGGTGCAGATCTTCTTTCTCTATTTCGCCCTGCCTGACTGGGGAATCCTGCTCGGCTCGGAGCAGGCCGTGCTCATCGGCATGGCGCTGAACGCCGGCGCCTATCTCACCGAGATCCAGCGGGCGGGTTTCCGCTCCATCCGCCGGGCGGAGGTGGAGGCGGCGGAGACGCTCGGCTTCACGCGGCTGCAGACGATCCGGCATGTGATCCTGCCGCATATCTGCAAGGTCCTGTTCCCGCCGCTGTCGAACCAGTACATCATCCTGACGATGTCGACATCGATCGCCGCGATCTTCGGCGTCGAGGAACTGACCGGGCGCGCCTACAACATCAACGCGCAGACGTTCCGGTCGCTTGAGGTCTTCTCCATCGCAGCGATCTACTACGTCGTGCTCACGCTCTTCGCGAGCGCCGTCCTCTACGGCGTCGGCCGCTACTTCTTCCGGGTCAGGAGCAGCGTGTTCTGATGTCAGCCCTGATCGAGGAAGCCCCGCGCTTTTTCACCTATTACAACATCGTCTTTCTCGGAGAGGCCTTCCTCTATACGGCGCTGCTCTCGCTGGTCGGTTGCGGGGTCGGCTTCTGCATCGGGTTCTGGCTGGCCGTGCTGCGGCACCCGCGGCTGAACCGGAATGCCCCGTTGCGCTGGCTGGCGACGGCTTACGTCGAGATCTTCCGGCGCATTCCCTTCCTCGTGAAGCTGATGGTGGTGTTCTTCGCCTTCCAGTTCCTCGGGCTCGATCTCGGCATGTTCGTGGTCGCGGCGACGACGATCGCGCTCTCAGCCTCGGCCTTCTCGGCCGAGAACATCCGTGCCGGGCTGGAATCGGTCCACCGCAACCAGTGGGACGCTGCCGAGACGATGAACATGGGCGGTCTGACCGCGCTCTGGCGCGTGGCGCTGCCGCAGGCCTGGCGCGTCATCATCCCACCATCGATGACCTACTCGGTCGGGCTCGTGAAAAGCACCTCGATCGCTTCCCAGATCAGCGTGCTCGAACTGACCTATGCCGCCAAGATTCTGAACCAGAAGGGCTTTTCGGCCGCCATCTGCTTCGGGACGATCCTGATCCTCTACTTCGTCCTGTGCTGGCCGCTCAATCTCTTCGCCGCGCATCTGGAGAAGCGACTTGCCCCAGCTCGTCATCGATAAACTCAACGCGGATTACGGTGCGACGCCGGTTCTGAGGGATGTCGCGCTCAGCGTGGAGCGCGGCGAGATCGTCTCGATCATCGGTCCGTCCGGTTCGGGCAAGAGCACGCTGCTGCGCGTGCTCACCGGCCTCCTGCCGCCGAAGGCGGGCCATGTCGAGGTCGCGGGCGCCCGGGTGGATTACGGCTCGGCGGCGGCGCTGCGGAAGGTGCGGGAGCGTTTCGCCATCGTCTTCCAGCAATTCAATCTATTCCAGAACATGACCGCGCTGCGCAACGTCACGATCGCGCCGGTGATCGTGAAGAAGCGCGACACCGGTACGGTGGAGCAGGAGGCGCGTGCGCTGCTCGAAAAGGTCGGACTCTCCCATCGTGTCGACGCCTATCCGGATGAGCTCTCCGGCGGCCAGCAGCAGCGGGTCGCGATAGCCCGCGCGCTGGCGCTCAAGCCGGAGATCCTGCTGCTCGACGAGGTAACCTCGGCGCTCGACCCGGAACTCGTCGCCGAAGTGCTGGATACGATCCGCGTCCTGGCCGCGGACGGCATGACCATGCTGATTGTCAGCCACGAAATGGCTTTCGTGCGCGAGGTTTCCAGCAAGGTCGTGTTCATGGCGGATGGCCGCGTCGTCGAGGTGGGCCCGCCGGCCCAGATTTTCGACGCACCGCAGACCGAGCGCTGCGCCGATTTCGTCCGCCGCATTCTGCGCCATTAGGGCATCGGCCCGAAAAGTGGAATGCGGTTTTCGGAAAAGCCGATGCTGGAACAAAGGGTTAGATGATCGGATCGAATACGGTATTCGGTCCGATGATCTGAGGAGGCAGCGATGACCTACGGCATGCATTACCTGAAAGGCGCGGTCGACTGCCACGTCCATAGCTGCCCGCACCTGAACGGCCGTAGCGCAAATGTCTTCGAATCCGTCAGGCAAGCCGCCACCGCGGGGCTGCGCGCCATCGGGCTGATGGATAATTTCCAGAACTCCTCCGGCTATGCCGCGCTCGCCATGGCCGAACTCGGCGACCTCGGCATCGAGGTCTTCGGCGGGCTGATCATGCAGCCCACGGCCGGCGGGGTGACCTATGAGGCGGCGCGCAATGCGGTGGATTACGGCTACGGGCCGGGCACCGGGGCGCGCTTCATCTCGCTGCCGACGCATCACACCAGGGCGGTTGCGCGCAGCGAAGGGCGCACCGGCCTTTATCTGGAAGCCGCCTTCGGCGTGAACGCAGACGGGACGATTCCCCATCCGGTTCCGGCCATCATGGATCTCTGCGCCGAGCGCGACATCGTCTTCGACTGTGGCCATGTCGAGGACTGGGAGGCTGTCGCGCTGGTGAGCGAGGCCAAGCGGCGTGGCTGCCAGCGCATCCGCACCCATTGCGCCGACTACGGTACCGGCGCCATCGCCGAGATCGTGTCGGGGGGCGCCTATGCCGAGTTCAGCTTCTTCCTGCTGAGCCATGCGACGCAGGTCGGCCTGACCCATGTCGACCAGGAGAAGCATCGCGCGCCGGGCAAGACCGTGCAGGACCTGACACCGCGCATCCGCGCCGCGGGCGAGCGCGCCATCGCTTCGAGCGACGCCGGCATCTACCTGCTGGCTCCGCCGGTGGAGACCTTTCGAGAGTTCATGCTGCTGCTCGAATCCGAAGGCTTTACCGAGGACGAGCTCCGGCGCATGAACGGCACGAACCCGGCGGCGCTGTTCGGCATCGCCTGATCGCCCGAGTGAGCGGCGACCGGCGGGCCTGTGCCGGACCATTCCGATTTCCCGAATTTGCCGAGCTGCTTCAGTGCCTGTCCCTCAACATGACGTCATCATCATCGGTGGCGGAATCGGTGGTCTCAGTGCGGCCTGGCGCCTGCGGGATCGCGACATCGTCCTGCTCGAAGCCGGAGACCGCTTCGGCGGGCGCATGCATTCGCTGCCGCGCGGCGACTATTGGATGAATTTCGGCGCTCATCTCTTCGGCGACGATGCATCCCCGGCCGGGGCGTTGGCGAAGGAACTCGGCCTCGAGGCGCGGCCGATCCCGGGCGATCGCATGGGCCTGGCGTTCAGGGGCAAGATACTGGCCGGCGGACGGTCGGAAACCTACCCGCTGCGGCTGCCGCTCAGCCTCTCGGCGCGGCTCTCCTTCGTGAAGATGGGGCTGCGGCTGCGCGGCGGCGTACTCAAATTGCTCGAACGCCAGAAGCCGGTGCCGGGCGAGAGCCCCGAGGAGCGCCGGGCCCGGCAGCTCGGCTTCGACAATGAGCGCACGCTCGCCGACTATGTCGGCCGGCTCGACCCGGATGTCGATCTGATCCTGCGCACGATCACCGAGCGGACCTCCGCCCCGCCCGAACAGATGGCGGCCGGCTATGGGCTGACCTCCTTCGCGCAGGTCTGGAGCAAGCACTCCTTCGGCCGCAATCTCTTCGGCGGCTCGGCGAGGGTGCCGCAGGCCATCGCTACGACACTGGGCCCCAGGGCCATTCTCTCGGCCCGGGTGCAAAGCGTCGTTCAGCGTCCAGACCATGTCGAGGTGATCTATCGCCGGAACGGCGAGGAGCATCGCCTCACAGCCCGACACGCCATCGTCGCGACACAGGCCGACATTGCCGGCGCGATCATCCGCGACCTGCCCGCCGACACTGCGGCTGCGCTGGCTGCGATCCGCTACGGACCGTTCCTGTCGGCGGCAGTGCTCACCGGCGAGACCGGGCCGATGCCATGGGACTCGAACTATGCGATCGCGACGCCCGGCCTCGCCTTCGGCGTCTTCTTCAACCAGGCGAGCACGCTACGCAACGGCCCGCGACGGCCGGGCGGCAGCCTCATGCTGTTCCGCGGCGCGGAAGGCGCCGCCCGGCTGATGGAGCTTTCCGATCGCGAGATCGAAAGCCGCTTCCTCGCCGATCTCCAGCGCCTCTATCCGGAAAGCCGCGGCATCGTCAGCGAGATCGCGGTCCAGCGCTGGCCGCAGGGCGCGCCCTATTCGTTCCCCGGCCGCGCCGCGCTCCAGCCGGCGCTGACACGGCCTCTGGGGCGCATCCACCTCGCCGGCGACTATCTCGAATTCCCCTGCATGGACGCAGCCATCGCTACGGCCAATGAGGCGGCCGGGCGAATTGCCGAGCAATTGAGGGACGCGCACCCATCCGCCGAGGGGCGTTGATCGGCGCTTGCCGAGAGGGGATGCTCACTCGTTCCGGGCGAGGATGCGGACCATCGCATCATAGCCGCGCTGGCGCGCCATCTCGATCGGGGTCACGCCGTTGCGGTCGCCAAGGTCTCGCCGCGCACCGGCTGCGACGAGATGGCTCGCGGTGCGCTGATGGCGCGGGCCGCCATCGCCGAGGATGACGGCCTCGATCAGCGCGGTCCAGGAAAGGTTGTTGACGTGATCGAGCGGGGCGCCGGCATCGATCAGGGTCTTGACGATCTCGTCATGGCCGAGATGGGCGGCGGCGATCAGGGCTGTGCCGTCATAGGGGCTGGTGATCGCCTTGGGATCGCCGCCGATCTCCAGCGCCACACGCATGGTCGCGACGTCGTCGGCGACCGCCGCGATCGTGACAGCATCATAGCGCTGGGCGTCGAGGGCGCGCGGATCTGCCCCCAGCCGGACCAGCGCCTGCATGGCCTCGCGCTGACGGGCGTGAGCGGCGATATGCAACGCGGTGCGGCCATGGCCGTCGCGCGCATCCATCGCGGCGCCCGCGGCCGCCAGTCTTGCGATGGCGGCGACGTTGCCGGCCTGGGCCGCGGCGAAGAGATCGCGATAGCCTGCGATCTCCGCAGCCGAGGGCGGCGTCTGCGCCGAGGCCGGCAGCGGCGAAAGAGCAGCGCCCAGACCTGCGGCGAGCATGGCGGCGAAAATGCGCTTCATCGGACCCTCGCATGTAGAACCGCCGATCGTGTCGGCCGGCCCTGGCGTCGCCGAAATCCGCGACGCCGCGAACCGCGGGCCATCCTAGCGCTCTTGGCGCGAGCCTGGGGTTTTGATTCACCGGGGCATGCTGCGACGCTGTGGCCCACGATGCGGGACATGGGCTCGACAGGCGAGAAGGCTCTCGGGATCAGGCCGAGAGGACAGGAATCACCAGCGCAGGAGGCGCGGAAAAACCAGGGCAGCGAAGACGCTGACCATCGCGACGGCGAGCGTATACCAGGTCGCGAGGAACGGAATGGTGTCGTCCGGGCAATGCAGCGCATAGGCCACGACGGAAAGCCCGGCGGAGGCCAGGCCGGCGCACAGGCCCGTCAAGGTGGGATCGACCGGCGCACCGCGCCGGGCCAGCCAGAGGAACACGACGAGCGGCCCCATGGCGTAGAGCGGCACGTTGAAGAGGCAACTCCGCCAATGGCGCCCGAAGACCAGCGCCTGCCACTGCTCGGCCGGCGCCTGCGCCAGCGTCAGCAGGGCCCAGGCGGCGACCAGCCCGACGGGGATCGCGACCAGCGGCAGCAGGCGCTTCGGCTTCAGTCCGGGGTGGAGGCTGCGCTGGAACAAGATGAGCGCGATGGTGGCGATGCCGGCGCCGAACAGGATCTTGGCGATGACCGGCATGGTGACGATCGCGCCTGCGAGATTGCTCCGGACGCCGATGGTGAACACCAGCAGCGTCACCGACAGCACGAGGGCGGCGAGCGCGGCCAGCCATGTGCCACGGCGCAGCCAGCCGGTATCGACTGGCTGGCTGCTCGCGCTCATCAGGGAGATCAGGTCGTCGGTTCGCATGGCGGGTGATCCGGGCTTCTATCAGCCTTATTCGCGGCGCTGGGGCCAAAGGTTACGGGGCGCGGCCTCATGCGGAGCGCGCTCCGCGCCGGGAAAGGAACTTGGCCATCGCCTGCAGGCCGCGATGGATTGCGACCTTGGCGGCCGTCTCCGTCATGCCCGTCGCGCGTGCCGCCTCGGCTACCGTCGTGCCCTGCAGCTTGACCTGGTCGATCAGGCTGCGCGTGCGCTCCGGCAAGGCGGCCATGGCCCGGGTCAGATCGAGCCGCGCCTCCGAGGCGGTGCTGTCGGCCGGACCAGCAAGCTGATGCGCCTCGTCATCGAGCGGCACGGCGCCGGCATGGCGGCCGGAGCGACGCAAGTGGTCGACGAGCTTGTAGCGTGCGATGGCGTGTGCCCAGGCCGTCACCGGGCTCGCAGGGTCGTAAGTGTGGCGCGACAGGTGCAGCGCCAGCAGGGTTTCCTGCAGCACGTCCTCCGCCTCGCTCGCTTCAGTCCGGCCGGCACGCGCCAGCATCTGCCGCAGATAGCCACGCAGCCGCACGCTGATCGTGTCGAGGAACAGGCGATAGGCTGCGGCATCGCCGGCGAGGGCGGCGAGGAAGACAGGCCGAAGCTGGGATTCGAGCTCTTGCAGAGACACGCCTTGCGCTTTTCGCGTGGGGGGGGCGGACCATTTTTCGTCGCATGGCGCGCGCGGGCTCACAAGCCCGCGACGATCTGGTGAAGCATCTATCCCGCCCGGCTACGCTCGCGCAGGAGCGCACGGCTCTTCCGCCGCGCCATGGAGGCCGCCGATGGCCAGGAGACTTCGCATCGCAGGCGCGCTGGCCGGCCTTGTCGTCGCGTCGGTCGCCGCGCAGGAGCCGGTCCGCCCGATATCCGGCGATGCCTGCCCCGCCAACGAGGGCTGCGCTGTGGCGAGCGGTCGCTACCGTATCGTCCTGCCACCCCGCGCCAAGGCCGAACGCCTCGGCGCGATCATGTATTTCCACGGCTATCAGGGTTCGGCGGCGGAGACGCTCGCCGATGCCGGCCTCGTCGCCGTGGCAAGGCGGCTCGGCGTTGCGCTGATCGCGCCTGACGGCGCCGGCCGCTCCTGGTCCTTTCCCGGTTCGCCCGCCCGTTACCGCGACGAATTCAGCTTCGTCGGGCAGGTGCTCGACGATGCCGTCACGCGTTTCGGGCTCGATCCCGCCCGCATCCTGGCGAGCGGCTTTTCGCAGGGCGGTTCGATGGTCTGGTATCTGGCTTGCCGAATGCCGTCGCGCTTCGCCGCCTTCGCGCCGATCGCCGGAGCCTTCTGGGAGCCTTTGCCGGATGGTTGCGTCGGCGAGCGCCCGCCGCTGATCCATTTTCATGGCACGAGCGACGCGACGATTCCGCTTGCCGGCCGGGCACTGCGGCAGGGCTACAGGCAAGGCGACCTCTTCAGGAGCCTCGCCATCCTCGCGCCGGGCGGCTGCACCGCGGCGCTGCTGGAAGCCGCGCGCACCAGTGCCGCAGCACAACGGCTGAGCTGCGAGGTCGCACCCGGCTGCAGCGCCCCGGCGCGGCTGGAACTCTGCCTGCATGGCGGGGGACATGTCGCCGACGCGGCCTGGGTCGAGCGGGCCTGGCGCCTGATGGTCCCGGCCGGACCGTCCCCCTTCGCCGCCGGTTCCAAGCTCACGTCTCCGTGATCCTGTAACCAAACCGCTCTCCCGCGCGATCTCTCCGTCGACGCCGCCGAGGCGGCCTGCCGGAGACAGACCATGCGCCATGAACGGATATCGGCTGCCGCGACGGCGGAGACCGATCCCGGGGAATTGCCGAGAGGCGCGGATCTGCTGGCCCGGCAACTCGCCGCGGCGGGTGCGACCCATGCTTTCGGCATCCCCGGCGGCGAGGTGCTGGCGCTGGTGGACGCGCTCGAACGCGCCGGCATCCGCTTCAATCTCGCCAGGCATGAGAACGCTGCCGGCTTCATGGCCGAGGGGCTTTGGCATGCGACCGGCGCCTTGCCTGTGCTGGTCGCAACGCTCGGGCCCGGCGTCGCCAATGCGGTCAACGTGGTCGCCAACGCGCAGCAGGATCGCGTGCCGCTGATCTTCGTCACCGGCTGCGTCGACCAGGCGCTGGCCGAGAGCTATACCCATCAGGTCTTTGACCATCAGGCCGTGCTGCGGCCGCTGGTCAAGGCGAGCTTTCGTGCCGCGCCCGGCACCGAGGATCTCGTCGCCGCGAAGGCTATTGCGATCGCCCGGCGCGGCCGGCCCGGCCCGGTCCATATCGACCTGCCGATCGCGGTCGCGGAAGCCCGCACGGCTCCGCGCGCTGCGCCCGTCCTGCCGCACGTCGCGCCCTCGGCACCTGCCGAGATCCAATCCGCGCAAGCCCTGATCGCCTCTGCGCAACGGCCGCTCGTGATCGCCGGGCTCGACCTCGTCGTCCAGGGCGGCGCAGCCGCGCTCGACCGCTTCCTGACACGCACCGGGGCGCCGCTGCTGACGACCTACAAGGCCAAGGGCCTGGTTCCGGAGGACGATCCGCGCGTCATCGGCGCCGTCGGCCTCTCGCCCAGGGCCGATGCGATCGTCCGTCCCTTGATCGAGGCTGCGGACCTGATCGTTCTCGCCGGCTATGACCCGATCGAGATGCGGCAGGGCTGGCGCCAGCCCTGGCCCGCCGACAAGCGTGTCATCGATATCGTGGCCGAGCCCGTGCAGCACGGCATGCATGGCGCCAGCCTGCAACTCGAAGGCGATGTCGGTGCGATCCTGATGCGCCTCGCCGAAGGTATGGAGGCGAGGGGCGTCTGGCCGGACGGCGAACCGGCCGGCATCCGCCGCGACTTCCGAGCCGCCTTCGCCGCGCCCGCCGGCTGGGGGCCGCATGCGGTCTTCGAGACGATGCGCCGCGTCGCTCCGGCCGACACGATCGCGACCGCCGATTCCGGCGCGCACCGCATTCTGCTCAGCCAGATGTGGAGCAGCGATGGGCCGCGCCGCCTGCTGCAATCGAGCGGACTGTGCACCATGGGCTGCGCCCTGCCTCTGGCGACGGGGGCCGCGCTCGGCGCCGGCCGTCCGGTCCTCTGCTTCGTCGGCGATGCCGGCCTCGAGATGGTGCTGGGCGAACTGGCGACTTTGCGTGACCTCGGCCTGCCGGTGATCGTCGTGGCGCTCGTCGACGAGGCTCTGGGGCTGATCGCGCTGAAGCAGCGCCAGCTCGGCCTGCCGCGCGTCGGCGTCGATATCGGCGCGACCGATTTCGCCGCCGTGGCCCGGGCGCTGGGAGGCCATGGCGCGACGATCTCGGATCGCGAAACCCTGGCGCGCGAGGCCGAGGCCGCTTTCGGGCGCAGTGGCTTCACGGTGCTGGCCTGCAGGATCGACGCCGAAAGCTACGAGGGCGCCTTCTGATGGCCGCCCTCCCTCCCGTCGCGGCGAAACGGCCTCGCGATGAAAGGCTCGATGTCTTTCGCGGCCTGACGATGCTGATCATCTTCGTCGCGCATCTGCCGGAGAACAGCTGGAACGCCTGGATTCCGGCGCGCTTCGGCTTCTCGTCGGGCGCCGAGCTGTTCGTCTTCTGCTCCGGCATCGCCAGTGCGCTCGCATTCGGCAGCGTCTTCAGCCGGCGCGGCTGGTGGTTGGGCATCGCGCGCATCGCATACCGGATGTGGCAGGTCTATTGGGCGCAGATCGGGCTCGTCCTGGCGCTGATCGCGCTCGCTGCGGCTCTGGACCGGGCGTTCGGCTTCTCGATCCTCGCACAGCAGTTCCAGCCGCTGCTCACCGATCCGGCGGTTGCGCTGCTCGGCATTGCCACCCTGAGCTGGCAGCCGGATTATCTCGACATCCTGCCGATGTATCTCGTCATCCTGGCGCTCGTGCCGGTGATGATGCTGACGCGGAGGATCCATCCCGGCTTGCCGTTCCTGATCGCGGTGACGCTCTATGCGGCGAGCTGGGTCAGCGGTCTCAATCTGCCCGGCAATCCGTGGAACGGCGCCGGCTGGTTCCTCAATCCCTTCGCCTGGCAGCTCATCTTCTTTCTCGGCTTCTTCATCGCGCTGAAGTGGCTTCCGGTGCCGGCGCT
Source organism: Allobosea sp. (assembly GCA_036525085.1). Classification (GTDB taxonomy): domain Bacteria; phylum Pseudomonadota; class Alphaproteobacteria; order Rhizobiales; family Beijerinckiaceae; genus Allobosea. Next base: position 11,550 of record DATDBB010000422.1, on the reverse strand, counting down.
CGGCGACCGCCGCGTCGTGATCGCGACCGCGGTTTTCGTCCTGCTTTCAGTGCCGCTGTCCTTCTGGGGCCTGCTCGAGCACTGGCCGTCGGCGCAGGCCGCGCGCGATCTGCTGCTTCCCGCCGGCGAGAAGACCAATCTTCACATCCTGCGCGTCATCCATTTCCTCGCGGTGGCCTATCTGGTGCTCAGCCTGATCGAGCCCTGGCGGAAGCGGCTCGACAGCGGCGCGGGCCATCTCCTGATCCTGATCGGCCGGCAGTCGCTGGCCTGTTTCCTGGCGAGCGTCGTCCTGGCGCGGCTCCTCGGCGCCATCGCCGATGCGGCCGGCCACAGCGAGCCCATCGTCGCGCTGCTCAACCTCGCCGGTTTCGCACTGATCCTCGCCACGGCGGTCGTGGTCGGCTGGTTCAAAGGCGCGCCCTGGGCCGGGCCGGCACGCAAGACGGCGACCGAGGCGCAGCATCAGCCGGCGGCGATGATCGCGCCGACAACACAGGTCCGTGAAGCGAGTTGAATGCCGTTTGATCGGCCCGCTGCGAACTCCCTCAAGAGCGCCCGTCACCGGCGCGGCCACGGAGCATCCCATGTCTGACCATCGGTATTACGATCTCTCCGGCGACAGCATCAGCGTCGCCAACGATGCGGCGCGCCTTGCCTGGAACGATACGCTGGAAGCGCTCATGGCCCATGCCGCGACAACGCCCGAGCATCTCGCCCGCACGCTCGCCGCCGATCCGGATTTCGCCCTCGCGCATGCCGCAAAGGGGCTGATGCTGCTCTCGCTGGCGCGCGGCGAATTGCTCGCCCCGGCGCGCGATTGCCTCGCCAGGGCCCGTGCGGCGGCGCTGTCGCGGCCGGTTACGCGGCGCGAGACGATGGCCGTCGAGGCGCTGGCGCTCTGGCTGGATGACGAGCCGCGGCGGGCGGCGGAACGGCTGGAAGCGGTCCTCGTCGCCCATCCCCAGGACGTGCTGGCGCTCAAGCTGTCGCATGGCCTGCGCTTCATGCTCGGCGATCAGGCGGAGATGCTCGCGACGCTCCGCCGCGTCGCGCCTTGCTTCGGCGAGAGCCATCCGCTCGCGGGCTTCGTTCATGGCTGCCATGCCTTCGCACTCGAAGAACGGGGCTTCTATGCCGAGGCGGAGCACGCCGGCCGCCGGGCCGTTGCCTGGAGCCCGCGCGATGCCTGGGGCCGCCATGCCGTCGCCCATGTGCTCGAAATGACCGGGCGCGTCGGGGAAGGCATCGCCTGGCTCGGAGACGGCCGCAGCTTCGCCCATGCCAACAATCTGCGCTTTCACATCTTCTGGCATCTCGCCCTGTTCCGGCTGGAGCGCGGCGAGACGGGCGAGGTGCTGCGGCTCTATGACGAGGAGATCAGGGCCGAACCGACCGACGACTACCGCGACATCGCCAATGGCGCCTCGCTGCTGGCGCGTCTCGAATATGCCGGGGTCGATGTCGGCGATCGTTGGCATGAACTGGCCGCGAAGGCCGAGGGGCGCGTCCATGACGGGCGCCTGGTCTTCGCCGATCTCCATTATGCCGTCTCGCTCCTGGGCGCAGGCCAGGCAGACGGTGCGAATGCCATCGCCCAAAGCCTGATGACGGATGCAAGGGCCCATCCCAGTGGCGAGCGGCGTAGCGCCGCCCGCAAGGGAGCGCTCGCGGCCTTCGGGCTGATCGCCTTCCAGGAGGGCGACTACGACGAGGCTGCCCGCCTGCTCGGCGCCGCCCGCGACGGGCTCGTCGCCATCGGCGGCAGCCATGCCCAGCGCGACCTTTTCGAGCAGGCCTATGCAGAGAGCCTGATCCGCGCCGGCCAGCATGACCGCGCCGCGCATCTCCTGGAGGACCGCCTGACACGCCGCGGCGGCGCGAATCTCTTCGCCGCCCGCCGGCTGGCGCGGCTGCATGGCAGCGGCGCCGGACGCCTGGCCACGCTCGCCGTCGCTTCGACTCCACTCGCCATCGCCCATTGAAGACAGGAAGGGATGACCGCCATGACCACTTCGGCCATGACCCAGGGCTTCGCGCGGCCCTCGGCCCGCACCGTGACGAACCTTGCCCTCGGCGGCTTCGCCGGCCTGGGCTTCTGGGAGTTGTTCTCGGCCGTGCCGACGGCCTGGCTGGCGGAATACCCGCTCGAGCCGCCGGAACTGGTCAAGTCGCTTTTCGCGCATCAACTCGGACTGACGATCGCGACGCCGACCGCCAAACTGCTGCACTTCGTCACCGGCTTCCTGTTCTACCCGCTGGGCTACTGGGTGCTGACGCGCTGGGTGAAGAGCTTCGGCATGCCGGCGGATGGCTGGATCTGGGGCGTGATTACCTATTTCATCGCGCTTGCCTTCTTCGCCCCGCTCGCCGGGCAGAGCTTCCTGCTGAACGACGTGCCGCGCCTCTCGTTCATGAGCCTCGTCGGCCATGCGATCTACGGTTACGTCGCGGCCCATGTCTTCGAGATCCTGGAAGCGCGCGCGTCCTGAGACGACCCAGCGATAGGAGAAGCGTCATGTTCGACAGGCGAGATTTCATCCGGCTGGCGGGGATTGCGACCCTGGCATCGCTCGGTGCCTTCCCGGGCCGGGCCGATGTCGGGCGGCCGGTCAATACGATCGGCTCGCCCGACGGGCTCGCGATCCGGGGCTACGACCCCGTCGCCTATTTCCGCGATCACGGGCCGCGCCTCGGCAAGCCGGAATTCTCGGCTCGGCATGGCGGTGCGATATGGCGTTTCGCCAGCGCCGAGCACAAGGCGCTGTTCGAGGCGGATCCTCAGCGCTATCTGCCGGCCTATGGTGGCTTTTGCGCCTACGGCACTTCACGCGGCTATCTCGTCAAGATCGAGCCGGAAGCCTGGTCGATCGTCGATGACCGGCTTTACCTGAATTACGACCTCGGCGTGCGGGAGACCTGGCTCGGCCGGACGAAGACTTACATCGCCCGTGCCGAGCACAACTGGCCGAGCCTGACCGCGAAGGACGTCAGGTGAGTCTGTTCCCGGCCTTTCCATGCAACGCCGCTCCAAAACATGACGTTCTGCCAAACGCTAGGGTGCGGACATTCGAGAGCTGGTTTCAAGGCAGGCTTTGTGACGGTACGCCGGACAAGGCGTGGCGGAATTTCGGGCGGCTCGATTTACGCGACATGGCAATCCGGAGACGTGCGCGCGTCGTATCTGCAGGTATCAAGCCCTGGAGGTCGTCATGCGCTTTGCCGTCGGCTACGTCGCCTTTCTCGTCGCCTTCGGCATCTGCGATGCCATCTGGCTCGGCACGATGACGGCCAGGCTCTATCGGCCGGCGCTCGGCGAGCTGATCGTCGAGCAGGTGCGCTATGTGCCCGCGACCCTGTTCTATTTCGGTTTTCCGCTCGGCGTGCTGCATTTCGCGGTGATGCCGGCATTGCGCGAGGGCAGCGCCGGCAGCGCGCTCCTCAACGGCGCGCTCATCGGGCTGATCGCCTACGCGACCTACGACCTGACCAATTACGCCACTCTCAAGCCGTGGACCGTGACGATCACGCTCGCGGACATCGCCTACGGCACGATCGTCGTCGGCTTTTGCAGCTGGATCGCCTTCGAAGCCGTCAGGCGTGCCGCAAGTTGGGGCTGGATCTGAGCTCGATTGGTTTCCGGCATCGCTCAGGCGGGGCGCATCCGATAGTGGCTGACGCCCCAGGACGCGCCGGCCGCATGCCCGAACAAGCCGCTCGTCGCGAGAAAGAACAGCCGCCAGCGCCGGCGCCAGAGCGGCGCATCATCGCCATAGACCTTGCGCAGGATGGGTTCGATCACTGAAAGATTGCTGTCGAAATTCGCCAGCCATTGCTCGGCGGTGCGACGGTAGTGGTCGCCATTCCAGCGCCATTCGTCCTCGACCGTGAAGAGATCGGGAAACTGGTACGCCAAAGCAGCGCTCGGCATGATCCCGCCGGTGAAGAAGTGCTGGGCGATCCAGTCGGCGCCGTCGCCGACATCGAAGCGGTAGCAACCCTGCGCATGGGCGAAGACATGGATGAAGAGCCGCCCATTCGGCTTGAGCCAGCCATGGACGCGTTCGAGCAGAGCACGCCAATTCGCCATATGCTCGAACATCTCGATCGAAACGACGCGGTCGAAGCGTTCCTCGATGGCGAAGTCGTTCATGTCCGCGGTGATCACGCGCAGATTGCCCAAGCCGCGCCGGCGAGCGCGCTCCTCGATGAAGGCGCGCTGGGAGGCCGAGTTCGAGACAGAGACGATCCGGGCCTGCGGATACCGTTCGGCCATCCACAACGACAGCGAGCCCCAGCCACAGCCGAGTTCGAGGATCTCCTGTCCGTCGGCGAGGCCGGCATGCTCGGCGCTCAGAGCCAGGGCCGTCTCCTCGGCCTTAGCGAGGCTGTCGCCGGGATCGGCGTAGTAGGAGCATGAGTATTTCCGCCTCGGGCCCAGGACGCGCTCGAAGAATGCGGCAGGGACCTCGTAGTGCTGGGCGTTGGCTGCGTCGGCGTGCAGCGCGATCGGAACATCCGCCATGTCCCGCGCGAAGCCGGCCGCATTGCCCGGCCCGATCGCGAGCGAGCGATCGGTTCGTCCGACGAGCGATGCGATGACCATGCGGCTCACCGCGTCGGGCACGGGCAAGGCCTCGCCCCAGCTCGAAAGCCTCTGCATGATCGTCATGGCCTGGCTCCTTTCGGCGGCAGCGGGATGAAGGCGCTGGTCCTGTCCTGATAGTCGCGATAGGCGGCGCCGTGCTTGGCGAGCATGTGCTCCTCCAGCGGCGGGATGCCGGAAATCTGGACGAGCAGCAGCGTGATCGAGGCAGGAGCGAGCCAGGCGAGCCAGCCCAGCGGGTCGTCCGCGGACGATGCGATCACCGCGTAGGCGCACCAGAGAACGGCTTCGAAGAAGTAATTCGGGTGCCGCGAATAGGCCCATAGGCCGGTGTCGCAAACGCCACCTCGCCCCGAGCACGCGAAGGTGCGAAGCTGCCGGTCTGCGATGGCGCCTCCCGCCAGGCCGATGGCGAAGATGGCGAGACCGAGCCAATCCTGCATCTGGCCGGGCAGGGCGGGGTTATGGGCCGCCAGGACGATGCCGATGGCCAGCGGTACGCTCGCGAGGGCCTGCAGTTGCAGCAGGCGGGCCATCTTCGCGGGCGCCTGCGCGCCCCAATCGCGCTTCATGCGAGCATAGCGCGGATCGTCGGCGATGCCCTTGGTGCGCCCGGCGATGTGCAGGCCGAGCCGCAGCGCCCAGATCGAGACCAGCGCCGCGACGAAGATGCGCCGTGAGAACGCTCCTTGGCCCAAGGGCAGCAAAGCGCCGACAGCGCCCGTCGCGCCGAGCCCGAAGGTCCAGACGACATCAATCCATCCGGAGTTGCCGGTGCGGCGCTCGATCGCGGTCGCCAGCGCCATGACCGCAGACATGGCGATGGCGACGAAGAGCAGCGCCGTGGCCAAGGAGGCCAGTGTCACAGCCGCACCAGCGGTTGCAGCAGCCGGCCGAGCCAGCCCTGGAACAGGACCTTGCCGGTGACGGCAACGAGGCAGGTGCAACCCTCGACGGGATCGACGCGCGGCGTGTGGACGTGGTCGGCATCGGCCTCGTCGAAGTCGCCGGCGGCAAAGCGGCCATATTCGTGCTCGTAGGCGCCGGCCAGGATGGTCGTCCACTCGAAGCCGGTGTGCCTGTGGTGCGGCAGCGCGATCGCCGGGCCGGCCCGCAGCATGAAGACCCGCGCTTCGGAGCCCGGAACCTCGATCCGCCGCATCGCGATCTTGATGCCGATCGGCCGCCACGGGCCGAGCTGATAGGGGCTCAACACCGCAGGCAGATCCGCTTCGGCGCGAGGTTCGCTGGGGCGGGCGGGGGCAGGGCGTTGGCCGAGCACGTCGCCCGCACCAGCGGCCATGGCCACCGGCTCGACGCTGTCGAGCAGCGCGCCCTGAAGCGCCTGGAACGCACCGACGCGTGCCCGGCTTTCGCGGTCCCGTTCGACATGCGCTGCGACCACGAGCGCAAGACCTTCGTCGAGGCGACCAGCCGAGAACGCTGCGAGCGTTTCGTCGGAAGGGCGATGGACCTTGCTCATCGCAGATCCTCCAGCTTGCCACGCAGATGCGACAAGGCGAGCCGCAGCCGCGACTTTACCGTGCCGAGCGGGATCGCCAGGCGCGTCGCCACATCCTGGTGGCTGCAACCTTCAATGTAAGCGAGTTCGACGACGCGGTACTGATCGGCGGACAGCCCGGTCATCGCTGCCTTGACCCTCGCGTCCCGCTCGGCGGCGGAAATGGTTTCGTCAGGTTGTTCGGGGCCTTCTTCATCCAGGATCTCGTAAACTTGCGACAGCCGTGAACGGGTCTCCCGCCGGGCGAAGTCGATCCGTCGGTTGCGCGCGATGGTGGCGATCCAGGTCGAGGCGTTCGCCTTGGCCGGATCGAACATGGCGGCCTTGCGCCAGACCGAAAGCAGGGTCTCCTGCGCGATCTCCTCCGCCAGCTCCGCGGAGGTTCCGCCGCGCATCAACAGTCCTTTCACGCGCGGCGCGAAATGGTCAAAAAGGGCGGCGAAGGCGTCCCGGTCACCCGAGCGCGCAATCGCCGCGATCAAGGCATTAGGATCGAACAAGGCGAATAACCGCTCTCCCTGCGCTGCTGAGGCCTCGCGCACATCGTCGACAGTAAGGGCGAATGCGGCGGCCATGTCGACAATACGCGGGCGTCGCGCAAGCAGATCACCATCCGGCCTCGCCCTTTTTGCGGTGTCGCTAGTCGGCCGCCTTCCAGTTGACGTCCCGGCAGAGCAGGCGGCCGAGAATGCATCCTCGCGTGTTGAGTTCGCCCGGAGCGGCCTTGACCGTCATCGAGAAGGTCCAGCCCCGCTTCGGATCGTAGGCGGTGCCCGCAAAACTGCCGTCGCGTTGTCGTGACAGGGTCATGATGAGCTTGTCGCCGCGCTCCTCGCCCTTGCTGGTGTCGCCGATCCAGAGGTTGGTAGCGCAGACATTGTCGCCGCAGGGAGCGATCCGGACGCGAGCGTTGCCGTCGTCGCGCAGCCAGATGCCGTCGAGCGTTGTCGAGGCGGCGGCAGCCGAGAGAGAAGCGAAGATCAGGGCGAGCAGAAGACGTCTCATGCGATGTCCTTTCCGCAAGTTGCGCCTGTTGTACGTTCGCTGACGGCTTCCGGTTTCATCATCCGGCGGGACGCCGAAGCTTTGCTGAGCAAGCCAGCCGATCAGCACGGTGAGCGAGGCCGCGCTGAGGAAGTTCAGGTTCCGCATGGCGGCATATTCCCGCGGCTCGTAGAGATGCAGAGGTCCCGATATGCTCTCGACGGGCAACAGATAGGCCGCGAAGCCGAGCGTCGCGAAGCCGGCGGTGTAGATCCATTCGTCACGATCGAAGAGCAGCACGGCCAGCATCAGGCAAGGGAAGAGGAAGACCTCGACCCCTGACGCGTCGCCGAAAGCAAAGCGGCAGAGCAGCGTATTGCCGATCCCGGCGCAGAGCAGCAGGCAGCGGCCGAGCCGGGAGGCGCGCCGCATGACGGTCGGCACCAGCGCAAACAGCGGTGTCGACAGGAAAGTCAGGAAGGACGGCCAGATCACGGGCGACACGACCCAATAGATATAGAGCGGATAGAAGGGCTGGTTCGAGACGATCACGAGAGCGATCGTATTGGCCGTCGACGCCCGCGGTCCGGGATGGGCGACGTGGGCGCGCATCGCCGCAACCAGATGCTTCAAACCCATAGCGGGCATGGCTGGGTCTCCGATCGCCTCGGCCTGTTCTACGCGCGCCGATGGCGGGCAGCTCACATCACCGCCGCGAATTCCGCTGCCGGACGGCAAATCCAAAGCGCAAGGCCCCGCGTATAGGCTTTCCGAACAGCTAAGGATCGGCCATGGCGCAGACTCGCGAACATGCACAGAAGATCGCCGTCATCGGGGCCGGCATTTCCGGCCTGTCGGCGGCGTGGCTGCTCGGCCAGACCCATGATGTCGTTCTGATCGAGGCCGAACAGCGGCTCGGCGGCCACGCCAATACTGTGCTGGTGTCGGGGGTCGACGGTTGCCAGACGGCGGTCGATACCGGCTTCATCGTCTACAATCAGGCGACCTATCCCAATTTCGTGGCGCTGCTCGACCATCTGGGCGTGGCAACGCAGCCGACCGAGATGTCGTTCGCGGTATCGCTCGATGCAGGGCGTCTGGAGTATAGCGGCACGAGCCTCGCCGGGCTCTTCGCGCAGCGGCGCAACCTGGCCAACCCGCGTTTCTGGGCCATGCTTCAGGGGCTCGTGCGCTTCTATCGGGACGCCAGCCGCGACGCGCGAGCGGGCAGTGCCAGCGCCGGCACGCTCGGCGATTATCTCGCCTCGGGCGGCTATGGCGCCGCTTTCCGGGACGATCATCTCCTGCCGATGGCTGCGGCGATCTGGTCGGCTCCCTGCGCCGAGATCCTGTCCTATCCCGCCGAAGCCTTCCTGCGCTTCCATCACAATCACGGCCTGCTCCAACTCACCGACCGCCCGGTCTGGCGCACCGTCACCGGCGGCAGCGCCGCCTATGTCGAAAAGCTGCGTCGGCGGTTCGGGGGCAGCATTCGGCTCGGCACGCCGGCGCGTCAGGTCCGACGCTCGCCGAACGAGGTGCTGGTCGCGGGCGACGGCTGGAGCGAGCGCTTCGACCAGGTCGTCTTCGCGACCCATGCCGACCGGACGCTGGCCATGCTCGCCGATCCCGATCCGCAGGAAGCGAAGGCGCTCGGTGCGTTTCGCTACAGCCGCAATCGCGCCGTGCTGCACGGCGACGCGGCCATGATGCCGCGCCGCCGCCTCGCCTGGGCGAGCTGGAACCATCTCGGCGAGCGCGCCAGGCCGGATGCCGCCTGCGCCGTCACCTATTGGATGAACCGCCTGCAGAACCTGCCCGGGCAGCGGCCGTTCTTCCTCACGCTGAACCCGCCCGATAGCTTGCGTGCCGAGACCGTGCTGCACGAAGAGATCTACGAGCATCCGATTTTCGATCACGCCGCGCTTGAGGCCCAACAGAGCCTGTGGGCGCTGCAGGGCGCCCGGCGCAGCTGGTTCTGCGGCGCCTATTTCGGTTCCGGCTTCCATGAGGACGGGCTGCAGGCCGGGATCGCGGTGGCCGAGGCATTGGGCGGGGGGCGCCGCCCCTGGCGGGTCGAGGATGAATCGGGCCGTCTCCCCTTGCCCATCACCCGAGAGCTCGCGGCATGACGGCGCGGTCGGCCCTCTATGTCGGCATTGTGCGACACCATCGGTTCCGCCCGAAGCCGCATGCCCTGACCTACCGCGTCTTCTGGATGCTGCTCGATCTCGACGAGATCGACGCCCTGGCCGAGCGGTCGCGTCTGTTCTCGCGCAACTGCTTTAATCTCTATGCATTCCGCGATGCCGACTACGGCGATCGCAGCGGCAGATCGTTGAAGGAGCAAGTCGCTGCGGCGTTGGCGACGGCCGGCATCGACTGGGATGACGGCCCTGTTCAGCTACTGACCATGCCGCGGATCCTCGGCTACGCCTTCAATCCGATCAGCACCTATTTCTGTTACGGCCGCGACGGCGCCCTGCGAGCGACCGTCTACGAGGTGCACAACACCTTCGGCGAGATCCACAGCTATGTCGCGCCGGTCGGAGCAGACGCCCGCCCTCTGCGGCAGGAGGCCGAGAAGCGGTTCCATGTCTCGCCCTTCATGGGGCTTGCCATGCGCTACACCTTTCAGGTCGAGCCGCCGGCCGAGCGCGTCTCGATCGTCATCGACGGGCACGATGCCGAAGGGCGGCTGATCGCCGCCTCGCTGAGCGGCCGACGCTGTCCGTTCGATGACGCCACGCTGCTGCGCCTGCTGGCGACACACCCTTTGCTCACCTTGAAGGTCACCGCCGCCATCCACTGGCAGGCGCTGCGTCTCCTGGCAAAGCGCATTCCCCGGCGGGCGCACCCCGTTCCACCAGCGCATCCGTTCAGCATGGGCCGGGTTGCCCTACCGCACGAGAAAGGACCGACGCAGCCATGAGACTGCCCGACACCGAGCGCCAGGCAGCGACGGCCGATACTTCACTCTCGCTGCCACAGGGAATCGGCCTATCGCGCTGGTTTCTGCGCCGGCTCCTATCCCGGATCGCCGTCGGCCGCTTGAGTGTCGTCACGCCCGAAGGAGAGCGCCTCTCGAGCGGGCCTGGCGCGCCCGGTCCGCAAGCGGTCATCGTCCTGAAGCGCTGGCGCGCCATGCTTCGGCTGCTGCGCGACGGCGATATAGGGCTGGCCGAGGCCTATCGCGACGGCGACTTCACAACGCCTGACCTGACGGCGCTGATCGAGATCGGCGCGCGGAATGACGCGACACTGCGCCGGCTCGTCTCCGGTACCTGGCCGGCGCGCCTCCTCAACCGGTTCCGGCATCGGCGCAGCGCCAACAGCCGGGCCGGCAGCCGACGCAACATCACCGCCCATTACGATCTCGGCAACGCCTTCTATCAGGCATGGCTCGACGCGGGCATGACGTATTCCTCGGCCCTCTTCGAGGCATCGACGGATACGCTCGAAGCCGCCCAAGAGCGCAAACTCGACAGGATCGTGGAGATGCTCGCTCTCTCGGGCGGCGAGCGTGTCCTCGAGATCGGCTGCGGGTGGGGCGCCCTGGCCGAGCGCCTGGCGCGCGAGGGGTGCCATGTCAGCGCGATTACGCTCTCGCCGGCGCAGCTCGCATACGCGCAACGACGGATCGACGAAGCCGGGTTGTCCGACCGCGTCGATCTTCGCCTTCAGGACTATCGCGATGTCGCGGGACAGTTCGATCGCATCGTCTCGATCGAGATGATCGAGGCGGTGGGGCGCGCCTATTGGCCGACCTATTTCGCCACCTTGGGAGGTTCCTTGGCATCAGGAGGGAGGGCGGTCCTCCAGGCGATCACCATCGACGACGCGCTGTTCGAGCCCTACCAGCAAGGCTCTGACTTCATCCAGCGCTTCATCTTCCCCGGCGGCTGTCTGCCATCCGTCTCAATCCTGGAGCGCGAGGGGCAAAGCGTTGGGCTGGCGACGATCGAGCGCATCGCCTTCGGCGCCAGCTATGCCGTGACGTTGCAGGAATGGCGCCGACGTTTCCTGCAGCATTGGCCCGAGATCGCGCGACAGGGCTTCGACGAGCCGTTCCGCAGGCTCTGGGAATTCTATCTGTGTTATTGCGAGGCCGGCTTCAGGGCGGGCACGATCGACGTAAGTCTGGTGGCTTTTGGCGGGCATCGATGATCGCGGAGAATTCAGCTGCTTCTGCTTATTGCGCCAATTGCTGACATTGCGTGGTTCACCGAAAGCCGATTTTCGAGAAGGGGAGCCAGCGGTCTGCCGATCATGCCCACGCTTAGAAGAAGACGAATGTTGCAAACCGGCTGTGCCGAGGTCTGCGTCGGTGGGCAACGGCGATGCGCTATTTACTGGCGCGTCAGTCGTGCACCAAATAACAGCCTGGCTCGCCGCCGGTGCGCAGGTTTACCAGCGCGACTCCTGCGTGTCCGGCAGC
>DATDBB010000421.1:0-2152 GCA_036525085.1 Allobosea sp. | reverse complement strand
GATCAAAGCGCTGAACGGGGAGAAAGGCGAGTTCGCCGATCAGGCGATCCTGCGTCTCTACGAGGCGCTCGACACTTACGTGCCGCTGCCGGAGCGTCCGATCGACAAGCCGTTCCTGATGCCGATCGAAGACGTGTTCTCGATCTCGGGCCGCGGGACCGTGGTCACGGGCCGTATCGAGCGCGGCAAGGTCAAGGTGGGCGAGGAAGTCGAGATCGTGGGCATCCGTCCGACCACGAAGACGGTGGTCACGGGCGTGGAGATGTTCAGGAAGCTCCTGGATTCCGGCGAGGCTGGCGACAATGTGGGTTGTCTGCTCCGCGGCGTCGAACGCGAAGGGGTGGAACGCGGTCAGGTCCTGGCGAAACCGGGTAGCGTGACGCCGCACACGAACTTCACGGCGGAAGCCTACATCCTGACGAAGGAAGAGGGCGGCCGTCACACGCCGTTCTTCGGCAATTATCGTCCGCAGTTCTACTTCCGGACGACGGACGTGACGGGGATCGTGAAGCTGCCGGAAGGCACCGAGATGGTGATGCCGGGCGACAACGTGACGGTCGAGATCGAGCTGATCGTGCCGATCGCGATGGAAGAGAAGCTGCGCTTCGCCATCCGCGAAGGCGGCCGCACGGTTGGAGCAGGTGTCGTGGCTTCGATCATTGCGTGATCGACGCATCCAGCGAGCATTCGGGAAAGGGCGCCGCTTCGGCGCCCTTTTTCGTTTCTTCACAATCGCTTCGCAGGCGCGGCGATTTCGCACTTGAAAAGCCGAAGCGGTTGAGGCAAACCACCGGCGACTACAGGGGTGTAGCTCAGTTGGTAGAGTACCGGTCTCCAAAACCGGTTGTCGTAGGTTCGAGCCCTACCGCCCCTGCCAGTTTTCCCCAGCGCCGTCAGGTTCGATGAGCCGCATTCGGCAGGGAGCTGGTTTCGTCCGATGACGACGACACAGAATATCTACGACAGACCAGAGTTTTTCAGCGCCTACAGCGCGTTGCCACGATCCGTTCACGGGCTCGACGGCGCGCCCGAATGGCTGACGCTCCAGGCCATGCTGCCTGTTCTCGCCGGTCTGCGTGTCCTCGACCTCGGCTGCGGATTCGGCTGGTTCTGCCGCTGGGCGGCGGATCAGGGCGCCTCGCATGTCCTTGGCGTCGATGTCTCGGAGCGCATGCTGGCGCGGGCGAGGGCGGAGACACTGGCTTCCGCGATCATCTATCAGCGCGCCGATCTCGAAAATTTCGCACCGGAGCCGGCCGGCTTCGACCTGGCCTATAGCTCGCTCGCCATTCATTATCTCATGGACCTCGACGGGCTGCTGGCCCGCGTTGCCAAGGCTCTGCCTGTCGGCGGCCGGCTGGTCTGCTCGGTCGAGCATCCCCTGATGACGGCGCCCGCGCTGCAAGGCTGGTCGCGGGACGAGGCGGGGCGGGCAAGCTGGCCGGTGAACGGCTATCTGGACGAGGGGCCGCGCCGGACAGACTGGCTCGCCAAGGGCGTCGTCAAGCAGCACCGGACGATCGCGACCTATCTCGACCTGCTGCGTCGCAACGGCTTCGGGCTGATGCAACTCGTCGAATGGGGGCCGAGCGAAGAGCAGGTTCTGGCACATCCGGAATGGAGCAAGGAGCGGGAGCGGCCGACCTTCCTGCTGATGGCGGCGCAGCGGCTCTGAAGGCCGCCTGCCGAGGTTTTCTCCAAAGCCTGGCGGGGCCTTCTCCAAAGCCGCGCGGAGCCTCGCCAAAAGGCACTTGGCTAACGCGCCCGACCGTTGTAATACGCTCGTCACGACGGCGCGCGGCTCCCTGAGCCCCGCGCCGCGAATGTTTCAGGACGGCCGATTCGGCATCGCGGCAGAGGCTGCGCCGGCGCTTCGGAACCCAGGTGATTCGGAACCCAGGTGAAACGATGGCCAAGTCCAATCCCTTCAGCTTCCTGCAGGATGTCCGTACCGAGGCGTCGAAGGTCACGTGGCCGTCGCGGCGCGAGACGCTGATCACGACCGGGCTCGTGCTGGCCATGGTCGTGGTATCGAGCCTGTTCTTCCTCTTCACCGACACCATCATCCGCTGGTCGCTCGGCATCATCCTCGGCGCACGCTGAACGGAACCAAGAACGTGAACACCCGCTGGTACATCGTCCACGCCTATTC
>DATDBB010000420.1:0-9361 GCA_036525085.1 Allobosea sp. | reverse complement strand
GCGCGAAGACGTCGATCCGGCTCTCGAGCCAGCGGAACAGGGCGGTAAACATGTCCGCCCTCCTCTGGACCGGCATGGCGACGAAAATCTGGCGACGAAAACCTGACGTGATATGGGGCGCTTCGCCGGCGAAGGCCAGCGTCCTTGACGCATGGCTGGCGAAAGCCAGCGTTCTTGACGCATGTCCGACCGTCAGCCCATGACAGCAGCCAGATGACCACACCGACCTTGCGTCTCGCCCTCTACCAGCCCGACATCCCGCAGAACGCCGGCACCATGATCCGCATGGCGGCCTGTCTCGGCATCGCGGTGGATATCGTCGAGCCGGCCGCCTTCGACGTCTCGGACCGGCATTTCCGGCGCTCGGGCATGGACTATCTCGAACGCGCCGCCGTCACGCGCCATGATTCCTTCGCGGCCTTCGAGACCTGGCGGCGCAAGGCGGGCCATCGCCTGATCCTCGCCGAGACCGACGGAGCCGCGCGCCATGTCGATTTCGCCTTCCGGCCGGGAGACATCGTCATGGTCGGCCGGGAATCGGCGGGCGTCGCGCCGGAGGTCCATGCGGCCGCGGATGCCAGCGTCCATATTCCCATGCAGCCCGGCTTGCGCTCTCTCAATGTCGCGCTCGCCGCTGCGATGGTAATGGGCGAGGCCTTGAGACAGACGGGCGGCTATCCGCCCCGCGACGGAACATAAGCCATGAGCCAGCCTAACCCGGCCGAAACGTCCCCCGCCGATCCCGCCGCCGCCGAGACGATGAAGCCACGCGCCCAGGCCTGGTTCGAGACCTTGCGGGACCGCATCTGTGCCAGCTTCGAGGCGATCGAGGACGAGGCTGCCGGCCCCTTCCCGCCCGAGACCGATGCCCCCGGCCGCTTCGAGCGCACGCCCTGGCAACGCACCAACCATGACGGCGCCCCCGGCGGCGGCGGCGTCATGTCGATCATGCGCGGGCGCGTCTTCGAGAAGGTCGGCGTCCACGTCTCGACCGTGCACGGCACCTTCCTGCCCGAATTCGCCGGCCAGATTCCCGGTGCGGCCGAGGATCCGCGCTTCCACGCCACCGGCATCTCGCTGATCGCCCATCCCTGGAACCCGCATGCGCCGACGGTGCACATGAACACGCGCTTCGTCGTCACGACGAAGCCCTGGTTTGGCGGCGGCGCCGACCTCACGCCCGTGCTGAACGCAAGGCGCAGCCAGGACGACCCCGACGCCATCGCCTTCCATGCCGCGATGCGCGAGCCCTGCGAGCGCCACGCGCCGATCGCGGACTACGACCGCTTCAAGAACTGGTGCGACGACTACTTCTTCCTCAAGCATCGCAACGAGCCACGCGGCATCGGCGGCATCTTCTACGACTACATCTGGTCGGGCGATCCAGAAGGCGATCTCGCCTTCACGAAAGCCGTCGGCGAGGCCTTCCTCGAGGCCTATCCACCGATCCTGCGGGCCAATATCGGCAAGCCTTGGTCGGAGGCCGAGCGCCACGAGCAGCAGGTCCGTCGTGGCCGCTATGTCGAGTTCAACCTGCTCTACGACCGCGGAACGATCTTCGGCCTGCGCACCGGCGGCAATGTCGATTCGATCCTGTCCTCGATGCCGCCGACCGTGCGCTGGCCGTGACGCGATAGCACTTCTTCGCGACGAAGCCTCCGCTGTCATTCCGGGGCAGGCCAAAGGCCTGAGCCCGGAACCCATAACCGCGATGGCTTCCGGACGACGTGACCACGCGCCGCCTTTTTGTTCGACCGGCTGAGGCTATGGGTTCCGGGCTCGCCCTACGGGCGCCCCGGAATGACGGTCGTGTTTCCGCAGATTCTAGCGATTCTCCTTGAGCAAAGCCACAGCACGCTCGACGAAACCCGCCTGCGCGGCGCGCTCCGCCGGCGCATCCGCCTCGATCCAGTAGCGCCGTGCCGCCTCCAGCACCTGCCCCACCAGAGGCCCGGCCGGCACGCCGAGCGCGATGACGTCCCGCCCGCTCGGCAGGAAAGGCGGCGTGCGGCCCAGCTCGGCGATCATGCCCCGCGCCCGCAATTGCGCTGCCTCCTCGGCGGTTGCGGCGAGCAACACCATCCCTGCGGCCACCGCATCCTGGCCGATGCGGTGGGCGAGATGGCGCAGATCCGCGACCGTCGGCTCCGAAGCGCGCCCCGAGAGCGCCTCCAGCGCGCCGGCGATCCGCTCGATCCGGTCGAATTCCTCATTCGACAAACGCAAGCTCTCCCGCAGCCGCAGCGCGTCCTCGCGCACGCTCACCACGAGCGCTGCCAGCCGGAACGCCGGATAGACCGATCCGGCCTCGCCGTCCGAGGCCATCGCCGCGAAGCGCGACAGATGCGGCACGCCGCCGATGACTGGCATCAGCAATCCCGCCCCCGCCATCGTGTCGACGACCCCGACCGCGCCCGGCGCGACGAGAAGCTTCATCAGTTCGGCTCGCACGCGCTCGCGCGAGAGCCCGGCGAGCCCCGTCCGCCCCGCGATGCAGGCCGAAAGCCCCTCGGCATCGGGCGCGCCGGAGCCATAGCGGGCATGGAAGCGGAAGAAGCGCAGGATGCGCAGATAGTCCTCGCGGATGCGCGTCCCAGCATCGCCGATGAAGCGGATGCGCCGTTCGGCGAGATCGGCCAGCCCGCCGCAGTGGTCGTGCACCCTGCCGTCGCGGCTGAGCGAAAGCGCATTCACGGTGAAATCCCGCCGCAGCGCATCCGCGACGAAATCGCGCCCGAACCTGACGGTGGCCCGCCTGCCATGAGTCTCGACGTCCTCGCGCAGCGTCGTCACCTCGAAGCCGGTGCCGTCGCGGACCAGCGTCACCGTGCCGTGCTCGATACCCGTCGGCACCACCTTGAAGCCGGCCGCCTTGCCGCGGCGGATCGTCTCCTGCGGCAGCGCGGTCGTGGCGAGATCGACATCGCCGATCGGCTCGCGCAGCAGCAGGTCGCGTACCGCCCCGCCGACGACGCGGGTCTCCTCGCCATGCCGGTTGAGCGCGTCGAGAACCGCCGCAAGAGTCGGCCGAGTCAGGAAGCTGAGGATCTGCGCCTGCGGCAATGTCACTTGAAGCGGCCGGGCACCAGTTTCCCGTCCTCCATATGCGGCGGCTCGTAGGCGCCCTTGCTCTGCGGCGCCGTCCAGCCGCCATAGGCGACCAGCGCGATCGCGAGCAGCAGGCCGACGATCGCCAGCCAGAAGACGTGCCGGCTCCAATGCTCGACATCGAGCGGGTTGCGGCGGTTGACGACGAGATACCCCGCAAACACGCAGAAGGGCAGGACGAAGAGAAGCACCTCTTCGATGATCGCGCGCAGCATGGGCTTGGCCGTCCTGTCGATTCAGCCGGCGAGCCGCTCATAGAGATTGCGGATCATGCCGGCGGTTGCGCCCCAGATATAGCGATCCCCGAACGGCATCGCATAGTAGGTGCGGTAGAGCCCCTGCCATTCGCGGCCCTCGCGCAAGTGATTGGCGGGGTCGAGCAGGAAGGAGAGCGGCGCCTCAAAGGCCTCGTCCACCTCATGGGCGTTCAAAGTGAGCGAAAACGGCGGCTCGACCAGGGCCACGACCGGCACGATGCGATAGCCCGTCCCGGTCAGATAGGCATCGAGGAAGCCCAGCGTCCGCACGCGCTCGCGCGGCAGGCCGATCTCCTCCTCGGTTTCGCGCAGCGCCGTGATCACTGGCGAGCCATCGACGGCATCGACGCGGCCGCCGGGAAACGCCACCTGCGCCGAATGGCTGCGCAAGGCCGCCGCGCGCTGCGTCAGCAGCACGGTCGGCCCATCCGGACGCGGCACGATCGGGATCAGCACGGCGGCCGGCACTGCGGCCTTCTCGTCGGGTGGCGCCATCGGCTGCGGCTGCATCTCGTGGTCGCCGCGTGGGCGGCCGATCACGTCGCCGAACGACGGCGGCTCCGGCCGCAGCCGCTGCCTCGCCAGATCGGTGAATTCGTCGGCCGTCAGATTCAGCGCCCGCATCACAGCCCTTCGATTTCACTGGCCGGCACGGCCGGGTAGAAATGACCGGCGGCAGCAACACCGAACATGGGGATGCCCTCGACGTCGCGCACCTCGCCCAGCGCCAGCAGGTCATAGGTCAGGGCACGGGTGACGCGCGCCCAGAGGTTCCTGCGGACATGGACATAGGGCTTGAGCCCGTCGCCCGCCTCCCGCTCGAAGCGAATCGCATGCTCCGGGCCAACCTCCACGAGATCGTCGACATGCGTCCGGAACGCGATCGAGCGGGCCTCCCCCTCGCCCGCCACCGCCATCTCGACCGCCTGGAACGGCGCGTCATCCACGACGATCCCGAGTTTTTCGACCGGGGTCACGAGAACGTAATCGTCGCCGTCGCGCCGCAAGACGGAGGAGAACAGCTTGACCAGAGCGGGCCGTCCGATCGGCGTTCCCATATAGAACCATGTCCCGTCGGCGGCGATCCTCATGTCGATATCGCCGCAGAAATCGGGATTCCAGCGCTCGACAGGCGGCAATCCGCGCGTCGCGCCGCCACGCAGCGCCGCGACCAGACGTTCCATCGCATTGCCCGTTTCGATCATCGAAAAGCCCGCCTGCGCCGCATGCGGCATATTGGTTGCATCGTCACCTCTGCCTTGAACTCCACATAATCGTGAAGCCGAGTTCTGTGCACCGCGCCATTCGGCCCTTGAGCCGGCATGGCGGCCCGTCCACACTCGACGGCCAAGGCCTTCGCAAGGTCCGCCGTTGCAAGGTTGCAGATCGCTGCGAGGCTCAGGCCCAGAGGGTGAAGGAGATCGATATGGTGGCGCAAGCCCGTCAGGCGGAGACCAACCCGCCGATCAGCCTCGATACCGGAATCGTCGAGGCCGCGGAAGCGGCGCTGGCCGCCATCGGCGCGGCCCGCAAGGAGATCGGGCAGGTCATCTTCGGGCAGCAGAAGGTCGTCGACCTCTCGCTGATCACCCTGCTGGCGGGCGGCCACGGACTTCTCGTCGGCGTGCCCGGCCTCGCCAAAACGAAACTCGTGGAAGCCATGGGCACCGTCCTCGGGCTGAGCGCCCGGCGCGTCCAGTTCACGCCGGACCTGATGCCCTCCGACATCCTGGGGTCCGAGGTGCTCGACGAGAGCGCCGACGGCAAGCGCCATTTCCGTTTCATCAAGGGCCCGGTCTTCGCCCAGCTCCTGATGGCGGACGAGATCAACCGCGCCAGCCCCCGCACCCAATCGGCACTGCTGCAGGCGATGCAGGAGCACCATGTCACGGTCGGCGGCGAGCGCTACGACCTGCCCGCTCCTTTCCACGTGCTGGCGACGCAGAACCCTATCGAGCAGGAGGGGACCTATCCACTGCCGGAGGCCCAGCTCGACCGCTTCCTGCTCGAGATCGACGTCGACTATCCCGACCGCGAGGCCGAGCGCCGCATCCTGACGGAGACCACCGGTGCTTCCGAGCACAAGCCGGTCCAGGCGATGACCGCCGAGACGCTGATGTCGACGCAGCGTCTGGTGCGCCGCCTGCCGGTCGGCGAGAACGTGGTCGATGCGATCCTCGATCTCGTCCGCTCCGCCCGTCCGGGCGAGGGCAGCGAATCCTCGATCACCGGCAAGCTCGCCTGGGGTCCCGGCCCGCGCGCGAGCCAGTCGCTCACGCTCGCCTGCCGCGCCCGCGCGCTGGTCGAGGGCCGGCTCGCCCCCTCCGTGGACGATGTCGTGGCGCTCGCCATCCCCGTGCTGAAGCACCGCGTCGCGCTGACCTTCGCAGCCCGCGCCGATGGCGAGACCGTCGAGGGCATCATCGGCAAGCTCGTCGAGCGACTGGGATAGGGGGCCGGGGCCGATGCTGCGCACGCGCGTTCTCGGGTCTGCCGAACGCCAGCCGGCCAAGCCGGTTGTCACCGCTTCGCTCGATCTCGCGGCGCGCTTGCCCAGGCTGATCCTCGAGGCCCGCCGGGTCTCGGCCAGCGTTCACGGCATTCATGGCCGCAGGCGCGCCGGGCCGGGCGAGACCTTCTGGCAGTATCGCCCGCTCGTCACCGGCGAGTCCTCCTCGCGCATCGACTGGCGCCGCTCGGCCCGCGACGGACACCTCTTCGTGCGCGAACGCGAATGGGAGGCCTCGCACGCCATCTGGCTCTGGATCGATCGTTCGGCCTCGATGGGCTTCGCCTCCTCGCTCGCCATGACCTCCAAGGTCGACCGGGCGCTCGTCGCAGGCTTCGCCCTGGCCGAGACAATGGTCGAGGGCGGCGAGCGCGTCGGCCATCTCGGCCTGACCCGGGCCCTGGCCTCGCGCCGCATCGTCGAAACGCTGGCTCAGGCGATCCTCGCCGACGCGAAGGGTGCAGACACCGACCTGCCGCCCGACGCGCCGCTGCCGCGCCTCGCCGATGCGATCATCATCACCGACGGGCTCTCACCCGCCGCCTCGCTCACCAGGCGCATCGCCACCCTGTCGTCCTCGGGCGCCCGCGGCCATGTCCTTTTGATCGCCGACCCGATCGAGGAAACCTTTCCCTTCACCGGCCAGGCGGAGCTCTTCGATCTCGAGGACGGGCTCTCGCTGCGCGTCGGCGATGCCGGCTCCTGGGGGGAAGAGTATCGCCAGCGGCTGGAAGCACATCGCGACGCCATCCGGGAAGCCTGCCGCAAGGCCGGCTGGACCCTGACGCTCCACCGCACCGACCGGCCGGCGAGCGAAGGCGTGCTGCGCATCGCCAGCCTTGTCGCGGCAGCGAGGGGGACGGGGCGGTGAGAGGTTCGCTACAGAACACGCGCTGTCATTCCGGGGCTTCGCGCAGCGAGGAACCCGGAACCCACGACCGGGTGCCACGAAACGGTTGCGTCGTCGTCGGGCTTCGCCCAGTCGTGGGTTCCGGGTTCGCCCCTTCGGGTCGCCCCGGAATGACAAGGGAGCATCGCCCATGCTGAGCTCGCTCCCCCTCGCTTTCTCCGCCCCGCTCGCCCTCGCCGCGCTGGCGCTGCTGCCGGCGCTCTGGCTGATCCTGCGCGTGACGCCGCCGCGCCCGCGCCGCATCGACTTTCCGCCGCTGAAGATCATGGCCGATCTCGTCGCCAAGCGCGAAATGCCGGCTCATACGCCCTGGTGGCTGCTGGCGCTGCGCATGCTGATCGCGGCGCTGGCGATCCTGGCCGTCGCCGGCCCGGTCTGGAATCCCCCGCGCGAAGCCGGCCCGTTGCGCGGCCCGATGCTGCTGCTGATCGACAACGGCTTCGGCGCCGCGACCGACTGGCCCGAGCGGCTCCTGGTCGCGGAATCGCGCGTCGCCGCCGCCGCCCGCGAAGGCCGGCCAGTCGCACTCGTCGGGCTCGCGGAGAATCCGGCCGAGATCGCGCTGTCCGAACCCCGCGCCGCGCTCGACCGCCTACGCGCCTTCGCGTTGCAGCCGCATGCGCCGGACCGTGGCGCCCATCTGCCCCGCATCGAGGCCTTTCTGCGCGCCGCGCCGGATACGGAGGTCGTCTGGGTCGCCGATGGCCTGTCCGTGACCGACGATTCCGCCTTCCTCGCCAGGCTGAAGCAGGCGGCCGATGGCCGCCGCCTCTCGATCCATGCCGGCCCGATCGACCAGCTCGCCTTGTCGGCCCCCGAGAATCTCGCAGGCGCTCTGGCCGTCAAGGTGCTGCGTCCGACGACGGCGGCGGCCGCCAGCGGCCAGGTCCGCGCGCTCGACCTGAAGGGCCTGCCGCTCGGCGACGCGCCCTTCGTCTTCAACGGCTCGGAACTGCAGACCACCGCACGGCTGACGCTGCCGATCGAGGTTCGCAATGCCGTCTCGCGGCTGGAGATCGTGGCCGAGCGCAGCGCGGCCGCCGTCGCCCTGCTCGACGACCGGGCCAAGCGCCGCCGCGTCGGCATCGTTTCCGGCGCCACCACCGATACCGCCCAGCCGCTGCTCTCGCCGACCTACTACGTCTCGCGCGCGCTCTCGCCCTTCGCTGAGATCCGCGAGCCGCGCCCGGGCTCGACCGACCCTGTCGGCGAATTGCTGGCGCAGAACCTCTCGGTCCTGGTTCTCGCCGATATCGGCGCGCTCGACCCCGACACGGCCGGAAAGATCAACGCCTTCATCCAGCGCGGCGGCGTGCTGCTGCGCTTTGCCGGCGCGCGCCTCGCAGCCGCTACCGACGATCTCACGCCGGTTCGCCTGCGCCGGGGCGGCCGCACGCTCGGCGGCGGCCTCTCCTGGGAAACGCCGCGCAAGCTCGCCCCCTTCACCCGCGAGAGCCCGTTCTTCGGCGTGGCCATCAACGACGACGTCCGCGTCTCCCGGCAGATACTCGCCGAGCCCGAGGCCGACCTTTCGCGCAAGACCTGGGCGGCGCTGGAAGACGGCACTCCCGTCGTGACCGGCGAACGGCGCGGCGACGGCATGATCGCGATGATGCATGTCACCGCCGACACGACCTGGTCGAACCTGCCGCTGTCGGGGCTGTTCGTCGAAATGCTGCGAAAGATCGTCGGACTTGCCGGCACCGGCCCGGCCGAACCCCAGGGAGAGGATGCCCGCGTGGATACCCTGTCGCCGACCCGCGTCCTCGACGGCCACGGTGTCTTCCGCAGCCCCCCCGCCACCGCCCAGCCAGTCCCCCGCAGCTTCACCGGCCGCGCTACGCTCGCCCACCCGCCCGGCATCTACGGCCCGGCGGACGGCTCACTCGCGGTCAACGCGCTGAATCCGGCCGACACCCTGCGCGCAATCGATCTGCCGGCGCTCGGCGCCCCGATCCTGCCGGTCGACAAGCCCGTCGCCCTCGACATCCGCCCGCAGCTTCTGGTGCTGGCGCTGCTGCTGCTGGTCGCCGACACGCTGGCAACGCTCTGGCTCGGCGGCAGGCTTTCGGTGGCGCGCAAGACTCGTCGTGCCGCGCCCGCCGCGATCCTGCTAGCGTTGGCGTTCGGCAGCGCGACATGGCTGCCGAACCCTGCCCATGCCCAGGCGCCGACACAATCCTCGCCCCCTCCGGCGGTGGCCGCAGCCCCTGGCGACCAGCGCCCGCCGATCCCGCGCGAACTCTTTGCTGCCGGCGCAGTGACCCGGCTCGCCTATGTCGTCACCGGCGACAAGACGGTCGACGACATGTCGAAAGCCGGTCTCGCCGGGCTGAACATCGTGCTCGGTGCCCGTACCGCGCTGGAGCCGGGCGAGGCCGTCGGCGTCAACGCCGACCGCGACGAACTCGCCTTCTTTCCAGTGCTCTACTGGCCGATCGTCGCCGGACGGCCGATCCCGACCGCCGAGACCCTGCGCAAGCTCGAAGCCTATATGAAGGGCGGCGGGCTCGTGATCTTCGACACCCGCGACGCGATGAGCGCCCGGCCCGGCGGCGGCACCACGCCCGAGGGCGA
>DATDBB010000419.1:0-5342 GCA_036525085.1 Allobosea sp. | reverse complement strand
CCCCTACGAGCAGGCGGTGGCGGTGGTGCTGCGCGACAAGAAGGCCTCGACCTCCTACATCCAGCGCCGTCTCCAGATCGGCTACAACCGCGCCGCCTCGATCATGGAGCGGATGGAGAACGAGGGCATCGTCGGCCCCGCTAACCACGCCGGCAAACGAGAGATCCTCGTCGAGACCGGCAGGGCACGCGAAGACGAGGAGTGAGGGTGGGGCGCGTGTCGGGCCTTGCGGTCGCGAAGCGCGGTCCTCAAATTGCCATCAGGATGCTGCAGCCTCTGCGGCATCCGACGCGTTGAGCATCCGCGAGTCATGATGGCAGCGGACGAGGCGCGAACCGTGTTTCCGTCCGATGGCGGATCGCAGCGGCACATGAATGGAGCAGGCCTGCTCATGACATCGACCCCGACCCTTCGGGTCAAGGCTGCCATGCTGACGCTGTTGGGCTGCGTCGCCCTCGCAGCGCCGCTCGCGGCGCAACCACTGCAGATTCAACCGCCGAAGCCGGCTGCCGCAAAACCGGCCGTCGCGCGCGCCTTGCCCCTGCCGCCGATGCGGCCGGCCAATCTCGGTTTGCCGCGCCTTGCCGAGGCCTCCGCCGTGCAACCGGCGACCGGAAGCAACGCTGCTACCGTCACCGCGACGGACGCGACCCGGCCTGCTCCCACACCGGCCCGGGCGAAGGCGGCCGCCCCCGCGACCCGCGAGGAAGCGATCGAGCGGCTCAACGCCTATCTCAACAGCTTCAGCTCGCTTCAGGGCAATTTCATCCAGCACGCTGCGGATGGCCGCCGCCTCGAGGGCCGGATCTATATCCAGCGCCCGGGCAAGATGCGGTTCGAGTACGAGCCGCCCGCGACCATCGAAGTAATCGCGGACGGAACCTCCGTCGCCGTGCGCGACAAACGGCTGGCGACGCAGGACATCTATTCGCTTGGCCAGACGCCGCTGAAGTTCCTGGTGCGCGAGCGCATGGATCTGGCGCGCGAAGGCACGATCACGGGCGCTGCCATCGACGGCGACATTCTGACGCTGCGCCTCGAGGATCGCTCGACCCTCGGCGGAACCTCGAAGATCTCGCTGAAGTTCGATCTGGCGGCCAACGTCCTCAGGCAGTGGGTGGTCATTGATCCCCAAGGCTATGAGACCTCGGTCTCGCTCTACAACCTCGACACCCAGCGCCGGCCCGATTCCAAGAACTTCGTGATCGACTACCAACGTAAACTCTGAGCGCGTCGGAGCCGCTTGAATCGGCTTGCCTTTTTGGCCCCGACGAACCAGTTTCCGGCACCCTTCTCGCCGGACAATCTCAGTGCAACTCACCGTCACAAGCTGGAACATCAACTCGGTCAGGCTGCGGATCGGGATGGTCACCGATTTCCTCGCGACCCACGCCCCCGACATCCTCTGCCTGCAGGAAACCAAGACGCCCGACGAGCAGTTTCCGGCCAAGGCCTTCGAGAAGGCCGGCTATGTCCATCAGGCCTTCATCGGGCAAAAGGGCTACAATGGCGTCGCCATCGTCTCGAAGCTGCCCTTCAGCGAGAGGGACGCGATGGCGATGTGCGGACGCAACGATGCCCGCCACATGACGGTGACGCTGGACAAGGGCGCGGGCGCAGCGGCCGGCGTCGCGATCCATAATTTCTACATCCCCGCCGGCGGCGACATTCCCGACCCTGCGAAGAACGACAAATTCGCCCACAAGCTCGCCTTCCTCGACGAGCTCGGCGCCTGGGGCGTCGCCAAGCGGCCG
The DNA here is from genome assembly GCA_036525085.1 of Allobosea sp. Lineage (GTDB taxonomy): Bacteria > Pseudomonadota > Alphaproteobacteria > Rhizobiales > Beijerinckiaceae > Allobosea. The sequence continues at coordinate 3,588 of DATDBB010000419.1, read as the reverse complement.
ACCGACCGACCGGCCATCCTGCTCGGCGATCTCAACATCGCCCCCTATGAACACGACGTCTGGAGCCACAAGCAGCTCCTCGACGTCGTCAGTCACACCCCGATCGAGACGACGACGCTGGAGAAATTGCGCTCGGAACTCGGCTGGACCGACGCCGCCCGCACGCTGCGGCCAGAGCCTGAGAAGCTCTACAGTTGGTGGAGCTACCGCGCGGCCGATTGGGAAGCCTCGAATCGCGGCCGCCGGCTCGATCACATCTGGCTGTCCGATGGTCTCAAGCCGGCGCTGCGCGATGTCACCTTCCTGCGTGAGGCACGCGGCTGGGAACGCCCCTCCGACCATGTGCCCGTGACGGTGACGCTGGATCTGTAACGGGCCGGCTCCCTGCCGCCGCTCAGCCCGTCCGGTCGATCGCCGTCAGCGCGTCCTGCACGGCGCCGAGCTGGCCGACGAAGCCGCGCAGCCTTTCGCTGATCGCCGCCGCCACAGCCTCGGCCGAAGCCGGCGATTCCGCCAGCACGCGGCGCATCACGCTGCGCGACAGCCGCATCACCTGGGTGGGTTCGCGCGCGATCGCCGTGACCGGCCGGGCGACTGACGTGAACAGGGCCATCTCTCCGATCAGCGCACCGGCGCCGACGATCTCCTCGGCGGGGCCGCCATCCTCGCGGCTGTTGAGCGCCACCGCGCCCGAGATGACCAGCACGGCGCCGTCCGAGGGCTCGCCGACGCGGAACAGCACGTCGCCGGCGCGCAGGATGCGGCTTTCGGCGGCGAAGGCGATGAGCCTCAGCGCATCGCGCTCCATCAGGCTCAGCAGGGGCTGCCGGGCCAGCAGGGCGATGTCGTCGTCAAGCGCCATTGGTATTAAGGATTGAGCCGGTAGCCGCCGGCGTCCGTCACCAGCAGCCGGGCATTACCCGGATCGGGCTCGATCTTCTGGCGCAGCCGGTAGATATGGGTTTCCAGCGTATGCGTGGTGACCTGGCTGTTATAGCCCCAGACCTCCTGCAGCAGCACCTCGCGCGCGATCGGCTTGCGCCCGGCGCGATAGAGAAAGCGCAGGATCGCCGTCTCCTTCTCGGTCAGCTTGGTCTTGGAGCCCTTCTCGCTGACCAGCAGCTTCGAGCCGGGATGGAAGGTATAGGGTCCGACCTGAAAGACGGCGTCCTCGCTCGCCTCGTATTGCCGCAGATGGGCGCGGATTCGCGCCAGCAGCACGGCGAACTTGAACGGCTTGACGACATAATCGTTGGCGCCGGCTTCCAGCCCGAGCACGGTGTCGGCATCCGAGCCCTGCCCGGTCAGCATGATCACGGGGCTCTTGAAGCCGTTCTTGCGCATCAGCTTGACCGCTTCGCGCCCGTCCATGTCGGGCAGGCCGACATCCATGATCGCGAGATCGATCCGCTCGGCCTGCACGGCCTTGACGGCTGCGGTCGCGGTTCCCGCCGTCGACAGCTTGAACTCCTCATAGAGCGCAAGCTGCTCCGCGAGCGCATCACGCAGGGTCTGGTCGTCATCGACCAGAAGGATATGATGGACGGCGGGCATGAAGCATCGTTCGCGCGAGAAGTGACACGACACCATGAGCCCGCTGAATCGCGACCGCAAGTCACGCCCAATGGAATTCCCGTGAGAAACCGTGATCCGCGGGCGCTTTGCCCGCGCCCTGGACGTCCCCGCAACCTGACGACGCTGCGCGTCTTCGCCTCGGTTACCGACCGCCGAAAGGGCTTCCTGATCGCCGGCGGTGCAGCCTTTCCCTGCGCGCTCGGCCGCTCCGGCATCGGGACGTTGAAGCGTGAGGGCGACGGCCGCACGCCGCGCGCCCCTCTCCCGCTGCGCAGCGTGCTCTACCGCGCCGATCGGATCGGCCGGCCGCGCACCCTGCTGCCGCTGCGCGCCATCGCGCCGCGCGACGCCTGGTGCGACGATGCCGGCGACCGCCGCTACAACCGCCTGATCGACCGCCCACCGGGCGAGGCGCAGGAGCGCCTGACGCGCGAGGACCACCTCTACGACGTCATCGTCGAGCTCGGCTGGAACGACGCCCCGGTCATCCGCGGCCGCGGCAGCGCGATCTTCTGGCATCTCGCCCGCCCGGGCTTCACCCCGACCGCCGGCTGCGTCGCGGTCGAAGGCCACGTCTTCGCGAAGCTGCTGCCGAGGCTGGCGCGACACTGCCGGATTCTGGTCAGATAGCAGAAGCCCAGCTAGGATCGGCGCCGAGCACCGTCTCAACGTTTCCCTTCGGATCGGCCCGTCGGCCTCGCAGGCACCGTCCTGCGACGTCGTGGCCGCCCCAACGCGAGACTTGCAATGATTGATTCGGTTTCCACCGGCATCCGCTTCGGACGGATCGCCGTGATGCTTCCGGTCGCGGATATGGCCCGCGCCCACGACTTCTACGCCAATGCGCTCGGCTTCACCAAAACCTTCCAGAACGGAACGCCGGTCGGCTTCATGATCCTGAAGCGGGACGATGCCGAACTGCATCTGACGCTACAGCTTGGTCACAAGCCCGCGCCCTTCAACGTCGCCCATATGATGGTCGAGGACATCGATGCCGTGCACGAGATCATCCGGGCGCTCGGGCTGCGCATCGTCAAGGGCCTGCGCGACAAGGATTACGGCCTGCGCGCTTTCGTCTTCGAGGACCTGGACGGCAACCGGATCGATGTCGGCGAGCAGCTGAAACGGTAGCCCGTCATTCTCGGGCAGAGCGAAGCGACGACCCGAGAATCTCCAGCCGAAAAGCGCGCAGGCCCCTCATCCGGCACGAGATGCTCGGGCCTTCGCCCGAGCATGACGTAGAACTACCCCCGAGCGCCGAAGATCGCGCTGCCGACGCGCACATGCGTCGCGCCGAGCTGGATCGCCGCCTCGTAATCGGCACTCATGCCCATCGACAGGCCGCGCAGCCCGTGGCGCGCCGCGATCTCCGCCAGCAGCGCAAAATGCGGCGAGGGGGGATCCTCGGCCGGCGGGATGCACATCAGCCCCTCGATCACCAGACCGTGATGCACCCGGCAGAGATCGAGAAAAGCGTCGATCTCTGCCGGGCTGACGCCGCCCTTCTGCGGTTCGTCGCCGGTGTTGACCTGGACGAACAGCCTCGGCGCCCGGCCCGTCCGGCCGATCTCGCGGGCCAGCTCCTTGGCGAGGCTCTCGCGGTCGAGCGAATGGATCGCGTCGAACAGCTCGACCGCCTCCTTCGCCTTGTTGGACTGCAGCGGCCCGATCATGTGCAGTTCCACATCGGGAAAGTGCGCCTTCAGCGCCGGCCACTTCGCCTTGGCCTCCTGGACATAATTCTCCCCGAAGACGCGCTGGCCCGCTTCGAGCGCGGGCAGGATCGCTTCCGCCGGCATCGTCTTGGAGACCGCGATCAGCGTCACCGAACCGGGCTCGCGCTCGAAATCGCGCGCCGCGCGCGCGATCGCAGCTTTCGTCTCGGCCAATCGCGTAACCGTATCGCTCATCTCGCATCCCTTCATGCCTGGGCCGGCGTTGACCGCGTGCACGCAATGGTGTCCTAGAGCATGATGCCGAAAAGTGGGAACCGGTTTTCGGACAACATCATGC
>DATDBB010000418.1:0-25681 GCA_036525085.1 Allobosea sp. | reverse complement strand
AGCCATGGGCGAATCGTTCCGCATGGGTCAGAGATCGCTACGTCCCAGGCAGTGATCGCCAGGCATTGAAACGAAAAAAGGCCCAACCTTCCGAAGCAAGGCGGACCCAACACTGCCGGCCGATCCAATGCTGACCGGCGTCACCGTCGCGTGCCAATCCGGTGACGTGACACAAACTCGCATGAGACCGATTGGTTCTCGGAAAGAGCCCGGCGCCGCCGAGGCGGGCCGGGCCCCCGCCGACAAATTCCACGCCGCATCGGGTATAACGTCGGCATCGCGACCAACTCTGCGTGTAAGACGAGGTTCCTTCGAGGAGCAAAAAGGGCCCCGCCGGGCGAAGCCGATGGGGCCAAGTGGTGCAGGACAGCCGGGCCGCAATCCGGCCGTGCCGGTCGTCGAAGAGCTGAGAGTCCCCGACGACACTTTCAAACGCTTGGCTGCTCGGATGGTTTCGCAACAGGCCGGACCTCTGTTGCCTGCTCTCTAAATTGCATCAGAACGTTCTGCTTGAGTTCGTCATCATCAAGTATCAGCGGAGTCAGGCCGGCGACTAAATAAGCGAGCCTGATGCGTTCCGCTGCGGTACGATCCTCCGGAACGGCATCTTTCAGCTCATCCCATGCTGCATCCATAACGGCATACGCGCGCGCCAGGTCATTTGGGTCTCGCAATGATGAGAAGGGCATGGTCGTTCCCCCGAAATGACAACACCGGGCGAAAGTGTAGGCGCACCAAAGCGGATCGCAAGGGGTCCAAGAAGGCTGATATCCGCCGAAGTGGTTCAGTCGAATTCCTCCGATGGCGAGCCAGCCGCCGGCAGGGGGTGCGACCTCGGTCATCCTGTTGGAGGCGAGCTCACCTCTGGGCGCCAACTTGTCCTTGTGGCCAATAGAGGGCTCGGTGCGTAAAGCGCAGGTTCGCTACGGTCATGCCTACCGCCAAGCGACATAGGGCCTCCTTGCGTCCAGAGCCGTCAGATGAGCCCGATTCAAGAGCTCGGTCGCGCGCGTCTGAAGCTGCGCCTGCCGGCGTGGCGGGTTCGTTTCGACCGCGCCTCCAGCCCGTCCTTCCTTGAAGTTTGCGAGGCATACGAACTGGCGTGGATCGGGCTCGACTACTGGATGAGGTCGCAGACACCGAATAGTCCCGCGATGGTCGCCGATTACCGAGACCTCATCGCCTCGTTGGAACTGGACGCCAAACTCTTCGCGAGCCAAGACATTGATGCGACTTAGAGCCTCCATCCATCGGCCGGGCCTCGGACCAGGCCCACAGAACCGCGCCCTAAACGCAGGATAGATGTTTGTTCAGCGCTGCGGCAGGGGGTTTGCGGTCTGCTCACCAGGTTGATTCAGAGCAAACTCGGAAGCGACACAGCTGTGGAAAGCGGCCCGCATCGCTACGCGGTTTGCGGCGGCAGACGACACAGCGCTCAAGACCACGGCGCTCCAGTGATGGGCCTTATCCACAAAGCACAGGCAGATCGCCGCGCGGGCGGCGGGCTTTAGATAGGCATGTTCGTCGGCGCATCTGATCAGGTGCCCGGATGCGCTCACCGCCGTGGCGCTGGCGGCCGCCTGGAAACCTAGCGTAGCTGCTGCCAGCAGAGCGACGATTGCCAGGCTGGCGACCGTCCATTTTTGTTCAAAGTCGGAGATTGCCATGGGTCGCGCCTGCAGTGTCGTTGGCCGCGATCCCAGCACCCATGGCTGTCCAGCCGGTTAACGCACAACCGAGGCTGTTGAATTTCCAAGCCTCGCAGCCATCAAGCGCGGCTTTTTTGACTAGGTAGGCGCTGGGTACTTCACGCAGGCCCATTGTCATTTCGCATTGTCGTCCTTGTAGGCGGCTATCGCTGCCTCATCGAACCCAGCGGGTGCGCGATCGAGCGTTCCCCACGTAACTCTTGGTGGACGGCATTCTCACGAGCGCGCCTCTATTATCAGGCGCAGGTCGCTGCCCGCCACGTGTCGAGCGGATCATCGATGTCCATGACAAAACATGCCCGTGCTGCCGGGGCGAGCTGCATGTAATGGGCGAGGATGTCGGAGCGCTCGATATATAACCATCGAGGCGGCCTGACATTCTCGACAAATGCTCGCTTCGCGACCGGTTTCGACGTCGGAGCGGGCAGCAATGGCGTCGCCGGGGTCGCGATAGCGGTCGGCAATGCGCGCTTCGCTGGCTGGGGGCTCGGCCTGGTGGTGAGCGACGTGTTCCAGGCCGGTCTCTACGGCGTGATACGATCGGGACGCGCAAATTCTCGGCATCGAGGGCCCTTGCTGTCGACAACGATGTCTCGCCCAACATCTGCTGCTCGGTGGCGGGCTCGTCTCTTCCGTGCCAGCACGGTCTGGAGCGGGCGGGTGCAGGCGAGCCTGCCCGTCATCGGCAGCTCTGGTTTTATGCTCTCGCCACTGGCGGCGCTGCAGTCGGCCGCGGTTCGCACGCCGGCCCTATGCGAGCGCTTGCTTTCGGCACCAGCGCCGCCGCGCTGGCTATGGTGCGCCGCAACGACCTCGACAGCCGCTCCACACTGCGCCTGCAGCTCGACTTTCACGCCGGGATCGCTGGCGGGCCGATGATAGGTTATGTCTGCGTCACCTGTGTTCATTGCCAAGAGCGCGACGCAGAAGCGTTTGATTTGCGCCCGACGCACCCGTCAGCACTGGGTTCATTCATCCGACTGAGTGGCCATTTGCAGCCAAGACCGCTTCAGCCTGGAACCGGTAAAATTTACTGACGTTCTAAAGTGGCGCCCGACAGAGCATCGGCGGCGCTTTGGGTTTGGAGGCAATTTTGGTGTTTCCGTCTCGTCGTGCAATTTTAACACTGCTTTCGGCCGCCTGCGCGTTGGCCGGCCGGCCCCTGCGCGCCCAAATGGCTGGGGATCTCACAAAAAAGCGCTTCGAATACAATGATATTGTCGAGCAGGCCAAATTATTGGTCAAGCAGCCTTTCGATCTCGAAAAGGCAAAGCTACCGAGTGATTTGTCAAAGCTGACATATGATAGCTATCGCGAAATTCGGTTGCGGCGCGACAAGATTTTTTGGCGCGATGGAGAATCGGATTTTCGTCTACTTCCTTTTCATGTTGGATTTCTTTACGATAGACCGATACAAATTTACATTATCAATGATGGAAATGCGATCCCGATACCATTCACGACAAATTTGTTCGAATATGGCAAGGTACCCGTACCGAAAGGTGTGTCGCCGGCGCTAGGCTTTGCAGGTTTTGCGGTCACAACAAACCTCAACGATCCTCAGGTGCAGGACGAGGTCATCTCGTTTTTAGGCGCGAGTTACTTTCGACTGATTGGGCGGGGTCATCGCTATGGGCTTTCGGCTCGCTCCCTGGCGATAGACGTCGGAGGCAAGCAACCCGAAGAGTTCCCATTCATTCGGGCTCTTTGGGTGGAAGAACCGTCACGCGACACGACCGAGCTCGTCATCTATGCCCTGCTCGATTCCCCGTCGGTCGTCGGTGCCTATCGTTATGTGGTGAGTCCTGGCAGAACAACTTATGTGGACGTCACTGCGACGATCATGCCGCGCAAGGCGATTGAGCGGATCGGCATAGCACCCTTAACGTCGATGTTTCAGGCCGGCGAGGGCGATCTTAGCCAGCGGACTGATTTCCGCCCCGAAATTCACGATTCCGACGGGCTGATGATGCAGTCGGGAAACGGAGAATGGATCTGGCGGCCGATCCGCAATCCAAAGGCGCTGCGCATATCGAGCTTCGGCGACAAGGACCCGCGCGGCTTCGGCCTGATGCAGCGCGATCGCGATTTCGGTAGCTACCAGGATCTCGAGGCACGCTACGACGCGAGGCCAGGCTACTGGGTCCAGCCTCAGGGAGACTGGGGCGAAGGCCGGATCGAGTTGGTCGAAATTCCGACAGAGAACGAAGCTTTTGACAACATTGTTGCGTGCTGGACGCCCTCCGCACCGTTGCCCATCGGACAAGCGGCAAATTTCCGATACCGCATCTCGGCGATATCGACGACATGGCATCTTCACTCATACGCTCAAGCGCAGCAGAGCTTCAATGGCTCCGATATTGATGACAGCGTCCTTGAGGGCATCGGCACAAAACGCTTCATCGTCGACTTTGCCGGTGGAGATTTGGCATATTACCAGAGCGAGCCTGAACGAGTGGAACTAGTTGCGACCACGACAGCCGGTACGATCACCTCCAAGATCCTCACGTTCAATGCGCCACTAAAAGGTGTACGCGTGATCGTCGATGCTAGGCTGCCCGAAGGTCAGACTGCCGAACTTCGAATGTTTCTCCGGACGCGAAAGCGAACATTGAGCGAGACCTGGACCGCTACCTGGTCGGTTGCGCCTAATGCCCCCACGCTGCTCGATCCCGCGAAAAACTGAACGATCGGCAATCGGTTGCCAACGGCGTCTGCGTTGATTGATCACGAACGCCGCCGACACTTAGCAGACGCCCGATCAGGCCTGCCTCGATGCGCTGAAAAATCAGATCATGACGCGCCGTCATTTTAGGGCGGAAAGCAGTCTTTGGTCTGGGACAGTCATGATATCTGCATTACGTGGGGTTTTGGCTCGACTGTGTCGTCAGATTATCCCGCCTATCATTGCTGCCCGACCGTTGGCCTGACCGGCACCTTCCAGTCCTCGAAAACCGACGCGAAACCCGAACCAAGCGCGGTGGGTGCCCGCGGAGTCGGGGGGAGCTTCGCGAAAGTCGCGGCGCTGGAGCCGGCTGACTGGCGTCCAGGCGCTCGTAGACGATGTCAGCACGACCTGCAGGTCCACGAGTGTTCCCTTTGAAAAATGGTCGAAGCTGAAATCTGCAAGAACTCGGCAATCTGCTATATAGGCCCGCATCTCGGGTTCGTCCGCTGTCCTGGGACCACGTACAGATGGTGCGTATCTCCAAGGCTACACTGGCACCGGAGAACGTCGTCCTCGCTCGTTCTCATTTGGCAGGAGCAAGTACTCACTGCAGAAGGAGGCCGGCCACGGTGTGAGCACTACCGTGCGTCGCCCCAGGCAGTTGCGCGACTGAAACCGTTCCTATGACCTCGACCAAATACTCTTTTCCGGTTGCGCTGAATTCGAAAGAGCTTCTGGTTGCAGAATCCATCCAGGCGAGGGCATGGGTCGCTTTGCTTGGCAATGGCCGGGCTCCAGACGATGTGGCTGCGCAAGCGAAGCTTGGCCGGATCGTCGTCAGGCTGATTGCGGACATGTCGCAGTCGATTGGCGGCCCGGCGACGGTGGCCCTCGCTGCCCTTCATGAGGACAGATCATAGAGTTCCGTCAGAACGCAAAAGGGACTACAAGTCGCTGCGCCCATGCCGAAACCGTCTCGGCCAAAGTCCTCAAGTGGTCCGCCGTCGAAAGCCCAGACACGCGTTGGCGCGGCTTCAGATCATGGTCGCCGTCCTGCACCGTCATGTCGCATCAGCTGGCGCGCGTCCGCCTGGCCGAAGGCCAATCCAACGCATCAACGCACCCTGTATGATTGCCTGCCCCAATTCTCTGGCGCCGCTCTCACAGCTCGCGTCAGTAATAGCCGCCCGCCAAGGAGAAGAACTGGCACAGGATTGCGCGCAGTGTTGCATCTATTTGGTAGTCGCGGAGCTACTCAGGAATTGCATCGCAGCCAAGGCAGCGCTTTCGACGTGGCGAGCCGCGGCCTTCCTGGCCGACTCCCCGTCTCTTGATTGCAGCGCGTCCATGAGCTCGCTCAGTTCGCGCATGCTCTCGCGGCTGCGGCCGGGCGCCTGCAGCGAGGTCGCCCGCAGCAGCATGATGCGGGCGTTAAGCATTTTGAGGCTCAGACCGAGCGCGCCGTTGCCGGAGCCCTCGATCAGGCAGTCGTAGAATTTGTTCTTGGCGTCGAGCCGCGCCATCGGGTCGGGAATGTCGAAGGAGGCCCGCAGCTTCTCGAAGGCCTGCTTCAGCGCGGTGCGCTGCGCCTCCGTGGCCTTCTCGGCGAAAAGCTTGCAGGCGAGGCCCTCGAGCTGGATGCGGACCTCGTAGATGTCGCGCGCCTGGTCGACGGAGAGCGTCGCGACGACCGGGCCGCGATGCGGCACGACCTCGATCAGCCCCTCCGATTCGAGCTGGCGCAAGGCCTCGCGGATCAGGGTGCGGCTGACCCCGGTGAGTTCGCAGAGTTCGCGCTCCGGCAGGCGTTCGCCGCCCTTGAAGCGGCCAGTGGCGATGGCATAGCGGATATTCTCGGTGACGCTGTGGCGCAGCGGCGCCGCCACGCGCTCGACGCGGAAGTCTCGTTCCGGAAACGCCGCATCATTCATCACCGTCCGCATGCTCCCTGTCTCGGCGCCCGAAGGCCCTTGTCACATTCGTGAGCGATATCCTAGCGCAGCCCCGTCATCGCGCATAATCGTGGCGCCGGCTGGCCGGGACTGAAGGTCGATGCCACCCGGCGCCACGACAGATCACTGCGTCGGCTTGCCGAGCGCCTGCCGCACCTGGTTGACATAGGCCGGCCCGTCGAAGCCCACCTCCTTGGCCCGTCCGAGCCAGCTGTCATAGGCGGCCTTGGCGAATTTCGGGTCGTTGAGCGCGGCCCGCTCCGCTTCCGAGGCGGTCCAGGGCTCGACACCGTTCTTTTTCATGTTGTCCAGCGCTGCCTGCACGAAGGCGTTGTAGGTGCCGAAGGCGTCCTTCTGCAGGCCCTCCATGGCGCTCTTCACCTGCGCGCGGACATCGGCCGGCATGCCCTCCCATTCCGCCTTGTTGATCAGGATGGCCCAGCCGGTGATCGCGCCGACGCCCCAGTCCTGCACGTTCTTGGCCAGCCGCCAGAACTCCATCGCGCCGCCGACGCAGGTCGAGATGAAGACGCCGTCGATGACGCCGCGTTCCAGCGCCGGCATGATTTCTGTGGTCGCCATCGGCGTTGGCTTTGCGCCGAGCGCGTTCATCTGTGCTGCGGTTTGCGGGTTGTGGACGCGCAGGCGCTTGTTCTTGAAGTCTTCGACGGTACGGATCGGCGTCTTCGAGAACAGCCGGGTCGGGCACCAGGCGCCCTCGGCGAGCACGACCGCGCCCCATTTTTCTTCCCAGATCTTCGCAACGTCCTTGGCCCAGAAGGCGTCGCGCACCTTCTGGTATTCCTCGATGTTGTTGATCAGGCCCGGCAGGTTGAAGATGCCCATGCGCGGCTCGTCGGCGGCGAGATAGGTGTGCAGCGAGGCCGACATCGGCAGGCGGCCGTCGCGTACGGCCGAGGCGATCTGCGCCGGCGCGACGAGTGAATCGCTGACCGTGACCGAAACCCGCCCGTTCGTCGCCTTGGCGATGCGCTCGGGCACGCTCGCGGTCATCGCCGAATAGGCGTCGCCCGGCGAGACGATGATGCCCATCGTCAGGTCGATCTTCTGCGCCTGGGCCAGGCCCGGGCCGCCGACGGCGAAGGCCGCCCCCAGCAGGGCGGCGAGCAGGTTGCGGCGACGGCCTGGTCCGGCCGCTTTCGTGGAAATCAGCATGAATACCCTCCCATGGATGCGAAATTCGGCGGCGGGACGTCGCGCCCGTCTAAAGCTGACGGACAGTCAGATCGTCATCGATCTGCTGCGACCCATCATCCAATCATACAATATGACAGTAGGATTGCATGTCAATCGGACGCCGTGCTAGGCAGCGTCAACAAGAGCATTCGGGAGATACGTCCATGGCCGACGCGATGGTGGCGACGGGAACGCTGCATCCTAGTTCGGAACCGCGATCGCCGGTGATCCGGGGCATCGACCGGCTCTCCGATCTCGGCGGTTTCATCGGTGCGCTCGCGCTCGTGGTGATGACGGCGATCGTCTGTTTCGAGGTCATCTCGCGCTACGTCTTCAACGAGCCGACGAGCTGGGTAACCGAGATCGGAACTTATCTCTTTGTCGCAATCGTCTTCTTCGGCATGGCGCCGGCCCAGCGCGCCAACGCCCATATCCAGGTCGAGATCCTCGTCGATTCGGTCTCGAAGCACTGGCGCACGCGCCTCGAGCTGGTGACGCTCTGGCTCGGCCTGATCTTCGTCGTCTTCACCGCCTGGCACACGGCGCGCTTCACCTTCCTCGAGTATGTCCACGGCGCCCGCGACTGGGGCCTGCTCGGCACGCCGCAATGGCTGCCGCAGATCCCGATGACGCTGGGCCTCGTCCTCTTTGCTGTCGCGATCCTGCGCGACCTGCATGAATTGCGGCCGCCGCGCGCGGTCGTCGCGCAATGGATCGTCCCGGCCGTCGCGCTGGCGCTGACGCTCGCCCTCCTGATGATGGGCCGCTCGGACTGGCGCATTCCCGGCACGCGCTTCGACTGGGGCTCGATCCTGATCTGCGCCTCCATCGCCATCGCCATGGTCGCCTGGAGCGGCTGGCGCATCGCCGCAGCCACGATCCTCGCCTTCGGTGGCCTCGCCCTGATCTTCTATTATTCGCGCGGCACCTCGCTGCTCTGGCTCGGCAGCCTGCTCGGCCTGACCCTGCTGATGCTGCTCTTCGCCGGTGTGCGGGTCGCCTTCGCCATGGGCATCGTCGGCCTGCTCGGGCTCTATTTTCTGCTGCCGCAGGCGCAGTTGCCGGTGCTGGCCGATCGCTCCTGGACCAGCATCAACAGCTTCACGCTGACAGCCGTGCCGAGCTTCGTGCTGATGGGAGCGCTGCTGGTTCGCAGCGGCATCACCACTGAGCTGTTCGACGCGCTGGTCGCCTGGTTCGGCAAGACGCCGGGTGGCCTTGCCCATGCCAGCGTCGCGGCCTCGGCCACCTTTGCCGCCGTCTGCGGCTCAAGCCTCGCCACCGCCGCGACGCTCGGCTCCGTCGCCGCGCCCGAGATGGTCAGGCGCGGCTACAGCCCAAGGTTGACCTATGGCGTCGTCGCCGCGGGGGCCACGCTCGGCATCCTGATCCCGCCCTCGATCGCAATGATCATCTACGGCAATGTCGTCGGCGTCGCCGTCACGCAGCTCTTCCTGGCCGGCATCATCCCCGGCCTGCTGCTGTCGGCGCTGTTCATGATCACCGTCTTCATCTGGGGCTTGGTCTCGCCGGGCGCGATCCCGAAGGGCGAGGCCTATTCCTGGAGCCGCAAGCTCTCCTCCACCGTCGGCGTGCTGCCCTTCCTGTTCCTGATCGCGGCCGTGCTCGGCTCGCTTTATCTCGGCATCGCCACGCCGACCGAGGCCGGCGCGATCGGCGCCGTCGCCGCGCTCGGCATGGCGGTGAAGCGCGGCAGGCTCGACTGGGACGCCTTCTATGCCTGCCTGATCGACACCGTGAAGGTCACGGCCTTCATCATGCTGATCGTCGTCGGCGCCGCGATCATGAGCTGGGTCTTCGACTTCCTGCGCCTGCCGCGCGCCATGGTGCAACTGGTCACCGACGCCAACCTCGCCCCCTGGCTGGTCTTCGCGATCATCGTCGGCATCTACTTGGTGCTGGGCTGCTTCATCGAATCGATCGCGATGATGCTGATGACGTTGAGCGTGACCTTCCCGGTCATCGTCTCGATCGGCCTCGACCCGATCTGGTTCGGCGTCGTGCTGGTGCTGCTGGTCGAGATCGGTCTGGTCACGCCGCCGGTAGGGCTCGTGCTCTTCGTGCTCAAGGGCATGAGCGGCAATGTCGCGCTGCGGGACATCGCCTATGGCGTCATCCCCTACATCTTCGTGATGCTGGGCTTCATCTGGCTGCTCTATTTCTTCCCGGGAATCGTCACCTGGCTGCCGAAGCAGGTCGGCTGAGCAGTGACACCCCATCGATCGAGAGCACCCGCATGATCTCCCGCAGCCTTGCCCGCTTCGTCGTCGACTCGTCGTGGCCGGACATGCCCGAGGCCCTGCGCCACGAGGCGAAGCGCTCCATCGTCAACGTCATCGGGACTGCGTTGGGCGGTTCGAGCGATGCCGCGACGCGCCGCACCGCCGAGACGCTGGCGCCCTTCTCGTCACCGGCCGAGGCGACCATCATCGGCCGGCGCGAGCAGATGAATTGCCTCGATGCCGCGTTCGTCAACGCGCTCGCCGGCAATGTCTTCGATTTCGACGACACCCATCCCGGCACGATCATCCACCCTTCCGCTCCGGTCGCGCCGCCGCTCTTCGCCCTTGCGCAGCGAAGCCCGATGAGCGGCGCGCAACTGCTCCACGCTTTCATCCTTGGCGTCGAGATCGAATGCCGGCTCGGCAACGCCGTCTCGCCCTTCCACTACAAGAAAGGCTGGCACATCACCGCGACCTGCGGCGTCTTCGGCGCGGCGGCGGCGATCGGCAAGGTGCTGGGCCTGGACGAGACGCAGCTGCTCTGGGCGCTGGGCAACGCGTCGGCCCAGTCCTGCGGGCTGGTCGAGACGCTCGGCACCATGGCCAAGAGCATCGGCGTCGGCCAGTCGGCGCGGGGCGGATTGCTGGCAGCCCTGCTGGCGCAGAACGGCGTCGAGGGGCCGGAACTGCCCGTCGAAGGCCCGCGCGGATTCCTCCAGGTCATGGGCAGCGAGCCCGATCTCGCAGGCCTCACCGAAGGGCTGGGCGAGCGCTGGGAACTGCTGCGCAACACCTACAAGCCCTATCCCTGCGGCGTCGTGCTGAATCCGGTGATCGACGCCGTACTCAGCCTGCGCGAGCAGAGCCATGTTCCGCCGGAGGCCGTCGCCGGCATCCGCGTGCTCGGTCATCCCCTGCTCGGCGAGCGGGCGGACCGCCCCGCCGTCACCACCGGGCGCGAGGCGCAGGTCAGCGCCCAACATGCGGTGGCCGTCGTCTGGCTCGACGGGCGCGCCGGCGTCACGGAGTTCAGCGACACGCGCGTCAGGGCGCCCGATGTCTTGGCCCTGCGCGGCAAGGTCTCGGTTCATCAGGAGGCCGGCCACAGCGTCGATGGTGCCCGCGTCGAGATCACGCTGACGGACGGCACGGTGCTCGACCATGTCGTGAAGGCGGCGCGCGGCAGCACCGACAATCCGCTGTCGGACGCCGAGATCTCGGCCAAGTTCAAAACGCTCGCCGCCCATGGCTGCCCGGGCTTCGACCCGAAGCCGCTGCTGGCCGCGCTCTGGCGCCTCGACGAGGCCCCCGATGCAGGCCGGGTCATCGCGCTGTCGGCTTTTGGCTGACGCCCTCAGCCCGCCTGCCAGCCGCCATCGATGGGCAGCGTCGTGCCGGTGATGTCTTGCCCGGCCGGGCTGCACAGGAAGACGAGCAGCGCCGCCACGCTCTCCAGCGCGACGAAGCGCTCCGTCGGGTGGCGCGGCGCGATATAGTCCTGCGCCGCCTGCGCTTCGCTCACGCCCTGCTCGCGGGCGATGCCGGCGATGCGGCCGAGGATCGCTGGCGAGGGCACAGTGCCCGGCGAAAGCGCGTTGCAGGTGATGCCGGTGCGCGCCGTCTCGATCGCGATCGCCCGCGTCATGCCGAGCAGCGCCGTCTTGGTGGTGACGTAGTCGATCCGGTTCTCGGCGCCGCGCGCGCCATAGATCGAGGACAGGTTGACGATCCGGCCCCAGCCCTTCGCCTTCATGCCGGGCAAAGCGAGGCGCACCGCATGGAAGGCGGCCGAGAGATTGACCGCCAGAGAGGCGTCCCACTGCGCTGCCGTGAAGCTTTCGATCGGCTGGAAATGCCGGATCACGGCGTTGTTGACGAGGATGTCGACCGGTCCGGAGCGCCGCTCAGCCGCCGCCATCATCGCCTCAATCTGCGAGACCTGCGCCAGGTCGGCGCCGTCGAACGAAACCGGGACGCGTGCCTCCTCGGCGAGCGAAGCCGCCGCCGCCTCGCCGACGCCCGGTGCCGCGAGCCCGTTCAGCGTGATCGCGGCTCCCTGCAGCGCCAACCCGCGCGCCATCGCGTAGCCGAGCCCCGCGACCGAACCCGTGACGAGCGCATGCCGCCCTTCCAGCATCGCGCCGCTCATGGCAGCGCCTTCGGCGTCTCGTCGAGCCGGACCGCGATGCCCGCGAGCTCGTCGGAGACCGGAGGATAGATCGCTATCACCAGCGGGTCATGACCGGGCACGACATGCTCGGGCGAATCCGCCAGCCGGTGGATAGTACGATAGCCCTCCATCATCGCCCCCGCGTCGTGCACGGCCGGGAATGGCAGGCCCTTCTGCATGTTCATGTAGAGATGCGAGGCGTCCGACGCGATCACCACCCAACCGCGCTTGGTCCAGACCCGGACGACCTGCAAGCCGCCCGAATGCCCGCCGGTGCGATGCAGGCTCAAGCCATCGGCCAGTTCCACCGTGCCGTCATGGAAGGCGACGCGCCCGGCATAGACGTGGCGCACGAAGGAGACGATGTCCTCGACATGGAAGGGGTGGCGCAGGAAACCGTGGCACATGCAGCGGCCGGTGGCATAGGCGACCTCCGAATCCTGGACATGGAAGCAGGCGCGCGGAAACGATCCGAGCGTGCCGGCATGGTCATAATGCAGATGGGTCAGGATCACCTCGTCCACCTTGGCGGCATCTATGCCGATCAGGGCGAGCGCCTCATGCGGCTTGCGGATCAGGTCGCGCTTGCGCGCAGCGGCCTGCTCCGTGTCGAAGCCGGTGTCGATGACGAAGGTCCGGTCCGAACGTTGCGCCACCCAGACGAAGTAGTCGAGGTCCGAGCCCGCCTCATGCGGGTCGCCGCCGATCATGTTGTCCCAGGCCTTGCGTCCGCCATGGTTGGCGTAGCGCAGCGCATAGAGCGCGAAGGGCTCGGGCGTGCCGGCCCGGCCGGGCTGCGTCGTCGTCATCTGGTCTTCTCCTCCCATCGGCGTTGCGCCGTCTCGTGGGGCGCCTGGTTTCATATCAGCACACAATAATACCATCATACAATCATTGACGCTTCGCCGCTCCCTGTCTTATGCATGGCGTCAGACGCCCTCGCTGGCCGCCCGCCGCACCAGCCCAAACAGGATAGCCGCTCATGACGATCCGCCCGGAATTCCAGGGAGACCAGTTCCAGAAAGGCCTCGAGATCCGTCGCGAGGTGCTGGGCTCGGCCTATGTCGACAAATCCGTTGAGGGCGCGACCGACATGACCGCGCCCCTGCAGAAGCTCGTCACCGAATGGTGCTGGGGCGAGGTCTGGGGTCGTCCGGGCCTCGACCGACGCACCCGCAGCTTCCTCAACCTCGCCTTCCTCACTGCGCTGAACCGCCCCAACGAGATCAGGCTGCATGTCCGCGGCGCGCTCAACAACGGCGTCACCCGCGAGGAGATCCAGGAGATCGTGCTGCAGGCGGCAATCTATTGCGGCGTGCCGGCCGCGCTCGACTGCATGAAGGTCGCGGTCGAGGTCTTCAAGGATATCGACGAAGGCCGCTGAAGCGTCCTCGCATAACGACACGGGAGTAAACGCGATGGCACAGGACAAGCGCATCGGCTTCGTCGGGCTCGGCACGATGGGGCTGCCCATGGCCGAGAACCTCGTCTCGGCAGGTTTCAGGGTCACGGGCTTCGATCTGTCGCCCAAGGCCTGCCAGGCGCTCTCGGCTTCGGGCGGCAGCATCGCGGCCTCCGCGGCTGCGGCAGCGGACGGGGCCGATCTGGTCATCACCATGCTGCCCAACGCCTCGCATGTGCGCGGCGCGCTGCTCGGCCCGCTCGGCATCGCCGACACGCTCGGCAAGGACGCCGTCTTCGTCAACATGTCGACGATCCTGCCGCAGGAGACCGACGCGCTCGCCGCCGACATGAAGGCGCGCGGCCTGCGCATGCTCGATGCGCCGGTCGGCCGTTCCGCGATCGAGGCCAGGCGCGGCGCGCTCCTCATCCTTGCCAGCGGCGAGCCCGAGAACATCCGCAAGGCGCAGTTCGCCTTCGACGTCATGGGCAGTCAGACGGTGGATTGTGGCGCGCTCGGCGGCGGCTCGCGTGCCAAGATCGTCAACAACTTCATGGGCATCTCGCTCAACGCCCTGACCGCCGAAGCGCTGACGCTGGCGGAGGCCGCCGGTATTACCATCAACCTCGCGCTCGACGTCATGCGCGGCACCATCGCCGGCCTCGGCCACATGAACATCACCTATCCCAACAAGGTGCTGCGCGGCGATCTCTCGGCCGGCTTCCAGGTCGATCTGGCCCATAAGGATCTCGGTCTCGCAATCGAACTGGCGGCCCGCAACCATGTCCCGGTCTTCATGGGCGCCGCCGCCCTGCAGAGCTATTCGGTCGCGCGCTCGCTCGGGCGCGGCGCGCAGGACTACACCGCGATCTACCCGGTAATCCGCGAACTCGCCGGCCTGCCGGCCGAGATTCCGTACACGCCGACCTCGCAGCAGGAAGTCGACCCGTTCTCGAAGCCCAAGACTTCTTTGCCAGGATCCAAGACGTCTTTGCCGGGATCCAAGACCGCCACCGGCTGAGACAGCAGGCGGCCCTTCTCAGAACCAAGAAGACGACCGCCGCCCCTGGAGGCGCAAGGTCCAGCACAATCGGGAGGACAGGATGCTCAGGAACGTTGTTTTCGCTGCGGCCATGCTCGCGGTAGGTCCCGCCATGGCGCAGGATTTTCCGAAGGCGAAGCCGGTCACCATCGTCGTGCCCTTCGCGGCCGGTGGCCCGGGCGACACGATCGCGCGTCTCGTCGGCGCGGCCATGAAGACGGCGCTCGACCAGAACGTCATCGTCGAGAACGCGCTCGGCGCCGGTGGCACGATCGGAACCGCACGCGTCGCGAAAGCGACGCCGGACGGCTACACCGTGCTGCTCATGCATACCGGCCTCGCGACCGCGCCGGCCCTCTACGAGAAGCTGCCCTTCGATCCGGTCAAGGATCTGGCCCCGATCGGCCTCGTCACCGATGTCTCGATGACGCTGGTCGGCCGCCCGGACTATCCCGCCAAGAATCTGCGCGAACTGGTGGCGGACCTCAAGGCCAAGGGCGACAAGGTGACCTTCGGCCACTCCGGGCGCGGCTCTGCGGCGCATCTCTGCGGCGTGCTGTTCATGGATGCGATCGGCAAGCCGCTGACCTGGGTGGCCTATCGCGGCGGCTCGCAGGTGGTGAACGACCTCGTCGCCGGCCATGTCGATGTCTATTGCGACCCGGCGACCGGCACCACGCCCCTGATCCAGTCCGGCAAGATCAAAGGCTATGCGCTGACCACAAAGAAGCGGCTGAAGACGCTGCCCGATCTCGCGACGGCCGACGAGGCGGGGCTGCCGGGCTTCGAGGTCTCGACCTGGTACGGGCTCTACGCCCCCGCGGGCACGCCTGAACCCGTCATCGCAAAGCTCAGCGCCGCGCTCCAGAGCGCTCTGGCCGATCCGACCGTGGTCTCGCGCTTCGCCGATCTCAGCATGGAGCCCGTGACCAAGGAGGAGGCGACGCCGAAGGCGCTGGCGACTTTCCTCGGCGCGGAGCTGAAGAAGTGGTCGGCCGCCATGGCGCGCGCCGGCGTGAAGCCGGAATGAGACCGGCGCGTGCCGGTCTCCCCTGCGGCTCAGAACCGGTTGACCGGCAGCATCATCATCTCGGCGATCTGCACATGCGGCGGCTGGTCGAGCACAAAGAGCGCGCAGCGGGCGACGTCCTCGGGGTCGAGCGCCATCTTGAACTGGTCGAAATAGGCCTTCTCTTTCTCGGTGTCGCCGCGATAGCGCGTGACGATGATGCCGGTGCGGGCGAGGCCGGGCTGGAACTCGGTGACGCGCAGCGCCGTCTCGGCGAGTTCCCCGCGCAATGTCTGCGTGAACATGTGCACGCCGGCCTTGCTCGTGCTGTAGGCGGTCATGTCGGGAACGATCCTGACCGCGTTGATCGAGCTGATGTTGAGGACATGGCCGCGGTTGCGCGCGATCATCGCCGGCAGGATCGCGCGGGTGACGCGCATCAGTCCGATCAGATTGGTCTCGATGATCGCGGTCCAGTCGTCAGCCGAGCCCTCGGCAAAGGCGGTGCGTCCGCCGATATCGTGGCCGGCATTGTTGAACAGCACGTCGACCGACTGGAACTCGGGCGGGATTATCGAGGGCAGTGCGTCGACCGCGGCGGCGTCGCTGATGTCGAGCACGATCGCGCAGGTCGAGGGGCCCAGCTCCGACGCCAGCTCGTCGAGCTTTTCCTTGTTGCGATCGACCAGGATCACGCGCCGGCCGCTGGCGACGAGCGCCCTGGCAAAGGCGCGCCCCAGCCCGCCGGCGGCGCCGGTCAAGAGGACGGTGCGGGTGTTCTCGACAGTCATCGCATTCTCCTTCGGCGGGTTCGCCTCCGGCGCCCCGCTCGTGAACGTTCCTCGGCGCTGAAACTGCCACAGCGGCTCGGGACTGTCCGCCGTCGCGGGCGTGCTAGCTGTTATGCCGATCATGGCCGCGCGGGAGATGCAGGATGATCGATCTCAAGCAGCTCAAGGCCTTCTCGACGCTCGCCGAATTCGGCAGCTTCTCGCGTTCGGCCGGCGTGCTCGGCGTGGCGCAGCCGGTGCTCAGCCGTCAGATCAAGGCGCTGGAGCAGGAACTCGGCGTCGAGCTGTTCTACCGCAACGGCCGCGGCACCGTGCTGACCGAAGCCGGCAAGGTTTTGAACCTCTATGCCAAAGACCTGGTCGAGACCGTCGACCGCGCCGCCAGCGAGGTGATGGCGCTGAAGTCGAGCCCGCGCGGCACGATCGTCATCGGTCTGCCGCCCTCGGTCGGCATCGTGCTGACGGTGCCGCTGGTGCAGCATTTCCGCGAGGCCTTCCCGCTGATCTCGCTGCGCGTCATCGAGGGCTTCAGCGGCCATGTCCTGGAATGGCTGCTGACCGGCAAGATCGACGTTGCGGTGCTCTACAACGCCCCGCGCACCGGCAGCCTGCGGGCCGAGCCGCTGCTCACCGACGAGCTCTTCCTGCTCGGTCCCGCCGAGGGCGGCATCCTGCCCGACGCCGAGAGCGTGCCGGCCCGGCTGCTCTCGGAGATCCCGCTGATCCTCCCGGCCCGCCCGCATGGCTTGCGCATGCTGGTCGATTCCATGCTGGGCGAGGCCGGCATCGTGCCGCGCGTCGAGATCGAGGTCGAGGCGATGCCGTCCACGCTCGGGCTCGTCGAAAACGGCGTCGGCTATACCATCCTGTCCTATTCGACAGCTCATGCCCGCGTTCAGGCCGGGCGCATGCGCGCCTGGCGGATCGTCGAGCCCGGCATCACCCGCCAGCTCATCCTCGCGACATCGAGCCAGCGGCCGACCACGCCGGCAATGCGCTCGCTCGTTTCCATGGTGCGCCAGGAAGTCCGCAGCCTGACCGAACAGGGCCTCTGGCTGCCGAAGGGCCGCTGAGAGGAACAGCCGGGAACGGCATGACTGATATTCGACCCTTGGCGATGCCGCCGGCTGCACGGTTTCGCTAGCGTAGTGACAACGAATGAAGACGCCGGGGTCGCAGCGCCCGGCGCAGGGAGATTTCAGGGATGGCACTTCTAGGCTTCGTTGGCGTCGGCCGCATGGGCGCACCGATGGTCTCGCGCCTCATCGAGGCCGGGCATCAGCTCGTCATTTTCGACACCCAGCAGCAGGCGACCGATGCGCTCGCCGCCAAGGGCGCGAAGGTCGTGGCCTCGCCCAAAGCGGTCGCTGATGAGGCCGAGATCGTGCTGGTCAGCCTGCCGACGCCCGACATCGTCAAGGCGGTCGCGCTGGGTCCGGACGGCGTCAGCGACGGCAAGCGCGTCCGCGTCATGGTCGATCTCTCGACGTCCGGTCCCGGCGCCGCCGTCATCGTCGCGAAGGGCCTCGCAGAAAAGAACATCATCTCCGTCGACAGCCCGGTCAGCGGCGGCATCAAGGGCGCGACCAACGGCACGCTTGCCGTCATGGTCTCCTGCCCGAAGGCGACCTTCGACGAACTCGAGCCGATCCTGAAGACCTTCGGCAAGATCTTCTTCACCGGCGAGAAGCCGGGCCTCGCTCAGACCGCCAAGCTCGCCAACAACCTGATGGCGGCGGCCGCGCTGGTGATCACCTCCGAGGCTATGGCGATGGGCGTCAAGGCCGGGCTCGATGCCAGGGTGCTGATCGACATCATCAACGTCTCGAGTGGCCGCAACAGCGCCAGCGAGGACAAGTTCCCGCGCGCGGTCCTGCCCGGCACCTTCGATTTCGGCTTCGCAACCGGTCTTTCCTACAAGGATGTCCGCCTCTGCGTCGACGAGGCCGAGGCGATGGGCGTGCCGATGGTAGTCGGTGCGGCCGTGCGCCAGATGCTCGCGGTGACGCAGGCGAAATTCGGCGCGCAGTCGGACTTCACCAGCATCGCCAAGGTGCTCGAGGAATGGGCCGGGGTCGAGATCCGCGGCTGACCCCACACCCGATCAGGCCGGTTTCGGAAGGAGCGCGCCATGGCCGCTGTCCACGCCGATATGACGAAACCATCTCCGGGGCCGGCCGCCTCGCTGACGCGTCTGATGGCGCGGGCGGCACTGGCGGCGGAGCCCGTGGGCTTCGGCCCCGAGGTTTCGGCCAAGCTCAAGATCTGCCTGATCGATTTCCTCTCCTGCTGCTTCGAGGCCTACGACCTGCCAACGAGCCGGCAGGCGCGCGCCATCACCAGGCCGCGCGTCGACGGGGCGACGATCATCGGCTCCGACGTACTGGCGACGCCGGGCGAGGCCGCCTTCGCCAACGGCACGACCGGCCACGGCCTCGTGCGCGAGGATATGCATGCCGGCAGCATCAGCCATCACGGCGTCGTCGTCTGGCCGACCCTGCTGGCGCTGGCCCAGGATCATGGCTGCTCCGGCGCCGCGATGCTGAAGGCGGCCCTGGTCGGCTATGAGGGCGGCGCGCGGCTCGGCCGCGCCCTGTTCGACGCCGACCTCGCGCGCCTCTTCCGTCCGACCGGAACCGTGGGGCCGATCGGCGGGGCGCTCGCCGGCGCGATCCTGCTGGGCCTGAGCGAGGACGAGGTCGTCGCGGCGCTCGGCCTCGCCGCCAATACCTCGGGCGGCCTCAACCAATGGCCTCACACCGGCGCCAGCGACATGTATTTCCACCCCGGCTTCGCGGCCCGCAGCGCGGTGACGGCCGTCGAGCTGGCGGCTGCGGGCGCCTATGCCTCGGAAACGATCCTCGAAGGTGAGGCCGGGCTCTTCGCCGCCTTCCGTCGCGGCCCGCCGCGCGCGCCCGTCGCGCTGTTCGCCGACGGCAAGGCCGAGATCATCGCCGTCTACAACAAACCCGTTCCGGCCTGCAATTTCGCCCAGACCGCCTGTCAGGCGGCGTTGCGCGTCGCCGGGCAGATCGAGGATCCCAGCGAAATCGAGACGCTGACCGTCGACCTGCCCGACGCTGCGATCCGCTATCCCGGCTGCGACTTCCCCGGCCCCTTCGCCCGTGCGCTGCAGGCCAAGATGAGCATCCAGTACGGCGTCGCGGCCGCGCTGCGACGCGGCGTCGTCGAGGAAGCGAACTACGCCCGCCTCGACGAGCCGATGATCCTGCATCTGGCGAGGCTGGCGAGCCTGCGCCGCGACGCCGGCTTCACCGCGGCCTTTCCAGGGCGCCAGGGCGCCGAGGTCGCGGTCACCTTGCACAACGGCACGCGCATCAATCACCGCCTGTCCGATGTCGTGCCGGCAACGGAATCCGAGATCCGCGCCCGCTTCCGCAGTTCGGCCGGCGAACGCCTCGGTCTGCGCCGGGCCGACGAGATCGAAGCGCTGATCGACGGGCTCGAAACTCTGACTGACGCCGGGCGCCTCGGCCGGCTCTGCCTCGCCGGCGAAAGCGCCGCACCGACACGTACGAAACGAGCCGCGGCGAAAGCCTGAACGCGCGCCCCATCGGGCGTGCGGAAGACCAAGGCCGGGCGAAACGATCCGGCGCAAACGAATGGGGAGTGAGGAATGCCTGTGGTGACTGGACGACCGCGCGACACGGCCGCGGGTTGGGCCGTGCGATGACGGCGCAAATGATCGAGAACATCCTGCAGGCGCTCGCCGCCGGGCTGCTCGCGGGGGCGATCTACGGGCTGATGTGCGTCGGCCTCGGTCTGATCTTCGGCGTCATGCGTGTGATCAATTTCGCCCATGGCGATTTCATGATGCTGGGCATGTACGCCGCGTACTTCCTCTTCGGCGCGCTCGGCATCCAGGCGGTCGCCGGCAATTTTGCCGGGCCCTATATAGCGATCCTGCTGGCCGGGCCGCTGCTCTTCCTGTTCGGCTACGGCATCCACAAGGCGCTGATCTCAAGGGTCACTGGGACACGCACCGCCCAGCTCGACGGGGAGGGGCACTACGCCCAGCTCATCCTGACGCTCGGCATCGCGCTGGTGCTGCAGAACGGCGGCATGATCGTCTTCGGCTCGGAGCTGCATTCAATACGCACGCCGCTCTCCAGCAGCGCCTGGGAACTCGGCCCGGTCTGGGGCGACTTCATCAGCATCTTCGTCAACAAGTCGCGCGGCATCGCGGCCCTGTTCTCGGTCGCGACGATCGCCGTGCTAGCGCTGATGATTTCTCGCTCGCGGCTCGGCAAGTCGCTGCGCGCTGCCGCCGACAACCCGGAAGCAGCGACCTATATGGGCATCGACGTCGACCAGGCGCACCGCATCGCCTTTGCGCTCGGTGTTGGCATCACCGCGATCGCCGGCGGGCTGCTCGCCACCAACTACCCGTTCCAGCCCTATATCGGGCTCGAATACGTCATCGTCATGTATGCCGGCGTCGTGCTCGGCGGCATGGGCTCGATCGTCGGCGCCTTCTGGGGCGGCATGACCATCGGCCTCGTCCAGCAGCTCTCGACGCTTATCCTGCCGACCCAGCTCCAGAACGCCGCGATCTTCGTGGTCTTCCTGCTGATCGTCTTCCTGCGTCCGCAGGGCTTCTTCGGCCGCGTCGTGGAGAGGACCTGACATGCGTCTGTCCTCGCTCCTGCCTGTGCTTGCTTTTGCTGCGGCCTATGCGCTGCTCTCGCTGCTGGTGACCAACTCCTACTACCAGCTCATGCTGACGCTGGTCCTCGTCTGGGCCTGCTTCGGCCTCTCCTGGAACCTGCTCTCCGGCTACACGGGCCTTGTCTCCTTCGGCCACGCCGCCTTCTTCGGGCTCGGCGCCTATACGACCGCGCTCGGTCAGATCCATTTCGACCTGACGCCCTGGCTGATGATCCCGGTCTCAGCGCTGGTCGGCGGCCTCGCGGGCTTGGCCGTCGGCTTTCCGACCTTCAGGCTGCGCGGGCACTACTTCGCGCTCGCCATGCTCGCCTACCCGCTGGCGCTGCTCTACGTCTTCGAATGGCTCGGCTATCAGGAGCTCACGCTGCCGATCAAGCGCGAGAACCCGGCCGCCTACATGCAGTTCGCCGACCACAGGGTCTACACCCTGCTGGCGCTCGGGCTGCTGGTCATGGTGATGCTGTTCTCGCAATGGATCGAGCGTTCGCGCTTCGGCCGCGCGCTGATGGCGATCAAGCAGAACGAGGCGGCGGCGGAAGCCGCGGGCATCGACACGCTCGCCTGGAAGCTCAAGGCCATCGCCATTTCCGGTGCCATCGCCGGGCTGGTGGGCGGCTTCTACGCCGTCGTGCTGCTGGTCGTGACACCGCCATCCGTCTTCGGCATGCTGGTCTCGGCGCAGGCGCTCACCGTCGCCATGTTCGGTGGCATCGGTTCGGTCTGGGGGCCAGTGATCGGCGCGGCCTTCCTGATCCCGGTCGCCGAGATTCTGCATGCCGAGCTGGGCTCGCGCTTTCCCGGCATCCAGGGGGTGGTCTACGGGCTGGCCATCATTGGCGTCATCCTGATCGCGCCCGAGGGCGTCTACTGGAGGCTGCGCGACCGTTTCCTCAAGCGCGGGCGCGGCGGCGTCGCTCCGGCGCTGCCCGCTCTCCTCAACGACGTTCCGCGGGCAGCGCGAACGAAGCCGGCTAAGAACGCGCCGGTCGCACTCAGCGTTCGCAACGTCTCGAAATCCTTCGGCGGGTTGAAAGCCAACCAGGACATCTCCTTCGACGTGCCCGAGGGCGCGATCCTCGGCATCATCGGCCCCAACGGCGCCGGCAAGACCACGCTGTTCAACCTGCTCAACGGCTTCCTCAAGCCTGATCAGGGCGAGGTCAAGGTCTATGGCCGCGAGACGGTCGGCATGAAGCCGCACCAGATCTGCGCGCTCGGCGTCGGCCGCACGTTCCAGGTGATGCGCCCCTTCCTGCGCATGTCGGTCGCTGAGAACGTCGTGCTCGGCGCCTATGTCGCGACCCCCGACGACGAGGAGGCCAGGCGGCTGGCCGCTGAAGCCGTGGCGCGCGTCGGGCTCTCCGATGTCGCCGACAAGCTCGCCGGCGAGCTGATGACCAAGGAACTGCGGCTGATGGAACTGGCGCGCGCGCTCGCCGGCCAGCCGAAGCTGCTGCTGCTCGACGAGACGCTGGCGGGGCTCGGCCATGGCGAGGCCGACGAAGTCGTCGCGGTGATCCGGCGCCTCGCCGCCGACTCCGTCACCATCGTGATCATCGAGCACACCATGCAGGCCATGGTGAAGCTGGTCGATCACTTTCTCGTCCTCGATCACGGCGCCGTCCTCGTCGATGGCGAGCCCACCGCCGTGACGCGCGATCCGCGCGTGATCGAGGCCTATCTCGGCAAGAAATGGGTGGCCGATGCTCAGGCTTGAGAATGTCCTGGCCGGATATTCGGCCGTCCCCGTCCTGCGCGACGTCTCGCTCTCCGTCGATGCCGGCCAGTTCGTCGCCGTCGTCGGCCCGAACGGCGCCGGCAAGACCAGCCTGTTCAAGACGATCTCGGGCATTCTGCAGCCGCGCCAGGGCCGCATCACCTTCGAGGGCGTCGATCTCGCCAGCGTCGCGCCATCGGGCCGCGCCCATCTCGGCATCGCCCATGTCCCGGAGGGGCGGCAGGTCTTCCCCTCGCTCAGCGTGCTCGAGAACCTCGAAATGGGCGCCTATACGGCGGCCGGCCAGCGCGACTGGAAGCACAATATCGAGCGCATCTTCACTTGGCTGCCGGTGCTGGCCGAGCGCCGCGGGCAGTTCGCCGGCACGCTCTCGGGCGGCGAGCAGCAGATGGTCGCGATCGGCCGGGGCCTCGCCTCCTCGCCGAAGCTCCTGATGCTCGACGAGCCGTCGATGGGGCTCGCGCCCGCCATCGCCGACTTCATCTTCGAGAAGCTGATTGAGATCCGGCGCGACACCGGGCTGACCATCCTTTTGGTCGAGCAGCGCGTCGCGGAAGCGCTGGAATCGGCCGACCACGGCTATGTGCTCGAGGCCGGCCGCGTCGTCCTCGAGGGCGACAACACGACGCTGCGCGCGGATGACCGCGTCCGGCAGGCCTACCTCGGCATGTAATCCGCCTGACCGAGCCTCACCGACGACCCGAAAGCCGCGGCTACAGCGGCGACACCCTGGAGGAGATGACCATGACGACGAGACGATCGCTGATCCGCAACTGGGCCGCGCTGCCCGCGCTCGCGGCACTCGGCCTGGCCTTCCCCGCCGCGGCGCAGAGCCCGGCCGAGGTGAAGGTCGGCCTGCTGGTGCCGCTGTCGGGCCTCTATGCCCGCCCCGGCCAGGTCATGAAGATGGGCGCCGAGATGGCGATCGAGCACATCAACGCGCAGGGCGGCATCAAGGCGCTCGGCGGCGCCAAGCTGAAGCTCGTCCTGCTCGATTCCGGCGACACGGTCGAGAAGGCGAAGAACGCGGCCCAGCGCATGGTCGCGCAGGAGACCGACCTGGTCGCCGCCAGCGGTGCCTATCTCTCCTCCTTCACGCTCGCGGCGACGGAGGTCACCGAGCGCGCCAGCCTGCCGATGCTGACCCTGTCCTATTCCGATCTGATCACCGATCGCGGCTTCAAGTATGTCTTCCAGACCTCGGCGACGGCAGCTTCCCAGGCCGAGCAGTGCCTGCCCGAGGTGATGAAGGTCGCGGAGAAGGCGACGGGCGTGCGGCCCAAGACGGTCGCGATCATCACCGACAACACCGGAGCCTCGGTCGCCTCGGTCAAGCCAATGCGCGAGCGCCTGCTCAAGGAGCACGGGCTCACCCTCGTCGTCGACGAGACCTTCACCCCGCCGCTCTCGGACGCGACGCCGCTCGTCCAGAAGGTCCGCGCGACGCGGCCCGACCTGCTGTTCTTCCTGCCGACTGTGATCTCGGACGGCAAGCTCATCCTCGAGAAGATGAACGAGTTCGGCCTCGGCCAGGCCCGCATCCCGACGATCTCCTTTGGCATCGCCATCGCCGAGCCGGAGATCCTCAAGACGATGGGCGGCGACATGCTGCAGGGCGTGATGACCTGCGTCGGAAGCTGGGGCTCCAAGGGCCATGAGCCGCTGATCGCCGAGCTGAAGACGAAGTATGGCGAGCCCTGGATGACCCAGAACGGCATCTCGACCTATGCCGATATGTGGGTCGTCGCAGCCGCGCTCGAAAAGGCCGGCAAGGCCGACAAGGAGGCCGTCGCCCAGGCGCTGCGCACGCTCGATCTCGGCCCGTCGAAATACTACCCCGGCGGCCTGATCAAGTTCGACGACAAGGGCCGACGCGTGAATGCCGGCCTCACCATCGTGCAGTGGCAGAACGGCGTGCCCAGCACCGTCTTCCCGCCCGATCTCGCGATGGGTCAGGCCATCTGGTCCAAGAAATGACGAATCCCGGCCGGCTGCGATGCCGGCCGCTCCCGCCCGGGCGTCGCCCGGGCTCTGCTGCCGCTCAACCTGGAGAATGACATGAGCAAGGACGTTTTCGATCGTGGTCTCGCCATCCGTAAGGACGTGCTCGGCAAGGAATTCGTCGAGAAGTCGCTGGCGACGGCCGACGAGTTTAACATGCCGATGCAGGAACTCACGACCGAGTATTGCTGGGGCGCCGTCTGGGGCCGCGACGGCCTGCCGCGCAAGACGCGCTCGATGCTGAACCTCGCCATGATCAGCGCGCTGAACCGGCCGCATGAGCTGAAGATGCACGTCAAGGGCGCGCTCCGGAACGGCGTCAGCAAAGACGAGATCCGCGAGGTCTTCCTCCAGGTCGCGATCTATGCCGGCATCCCGGCGGGCGTGGATTCGTTCCGCATCGCCCGCGAGGCCTTCAAGGAAGTAGACGCCGTGGAATGATCACGGCAGATTCGTCATCTGTACCGTCCTCATCGTGGTCATTTGCGTCAGTCTCACCAAGACCAGCCAGCGGGATGTCGCCGGCGAGCAGTCTGTCTTTGCTGAGCAGGCCCGCATCCTCGAGCGCCTCCATGTCGGGCAGATCGCGCAGGGTGTCGAAGCCAAAATGGCTCAGAAAGGTCTTGGTGGTGACATAGGTATAGGGCGCGCCGGGTTGTGGGCTGCGCGGCCCGGCGCTGACAAAGCCCTGGCTGCGCAAATAGCCTATGGTATCGCGGCTGACCTCCTTGCCAAAGATCTGGGAGAGGTCGCTGCGGGTGATCGGCTGAAAATAAGCGATCGCCATCAGGGCGAGGCTTTCGGACTGCGAGAGCGGCTTGATTTCGCTGCCCAGCCCGGTGGCGACTCGGATGGTTGCGGCAAAGCTTTTGCGGCTGCGCATCTGCCAGCCGCCCGCGACAGTGGCGAGCTCGTAGGGGCGCCCGCGCAGCTCATCGCGGATATCGGCCAGGATCAGGTCGAGATTGCCGTCCTGTCCGACGACACGTGAGAGAGTTTCGCGCCCGACCGGCTCCGCCGAGGCAAAGATCACGGCCTCGACCCGTCCCATCCATTCGCGCCAGCGCAGA
>DATDBB010000417.1:0-20848 GCA_036525085.1 Allobosea sp. | reverse complement strand
CGCCTCGGTCTTGGAATAGGCCGGCACCTCGAGATCCGAATCGATCCCGAAGGTCTGGCGCACCGACAGCTTCATGTCGGGCAGGCCGGCGGCATTCGTCGTTGTCATCATCAGATCTCCGGGCGTGGGACCATGGCCGGGCAAGGCCCGGTTGTCCCAACGCCGACCGAGGAGGGAGGCAATGCCACCCTAATTAAAGCGAAAGCCTTGCAGCGGCAATTCGCAAAGCGCCGGGTCGGGCTTTCGCAAGAGACATGCCGGCAATGGATCGGGTGGCGGTGAAAGCTGTCGTGCTGCGTTCCTAGGCCCGCCCGGCCAGGAGCCTTCCGACGATGCCCGCGATCGCGCCCGCACCGTCGCGATCGATGTCCGGGTGCCCCGGCATCCGCGCCTGCAACGCCGCCTCGACGGTCGCGGCGAAGGCGGCCGGCGTCGCGGCATCCGGAGCCGAAAGCCGCAGGCATCGCGCGAGACCGGCCCGTTCCATCGCTTCCGCGCGCACCGCCTGCTCGGTTTCCGCCCCCTCGTCGAAGGGAACGACCATCGCCGGCCGCCCCGCTGCGACGAGATCGAGCACCGTATTATAGCCGGCCTGGCTGATCGACAGCGCGCAGCCGGCGAGCAATTGTGGAAAGTCCGGACGCGACCACTCGACGGTGACGTTGGGCGAGGCCGATCGTCGCAGGGCGGCAAAATCGGGCTCGGCAAGCCCGCGGCCGACGAGGATGCGCCAGCGCCGGGAAGGATCGAACACGCGCGCGGCCTCGATACAGAGCTGGAACAGCGGCAGCGCCGCCCCCGAACCGCCTCCGGAGACCAGGATCTCGCCTGAACCGCCACCCATCCAGGCAGGACGCGGGGAACCCCTCTCCTGCAAGGAGAGGGGCAGGGGTGAGGTGTCGGCCCCTAGACCAGTGAGGCCACACCCTGATGGCGCAGGCGGCAAGGTCACAGCTTCACTGTCGGACGGCCGACCCCTCACCCTGCCCTCTCCCTTTGGGAGAGGGTTCCCCGCGCTCGTCGCGGCAACCCGCGTCACAGGCGACGCCAGGTAACCCGTGTAATGCAGCTTGCCGGCAAGCTCGGGCGACACCGGCCATGACGCTTCCAGCGGCAGGAAAGAGCGGTCGCCATGGACCAGGACGGCGTCGAACAGCTCGTTCAGCCGCCGCTCGGCCTCGGCGATCCGCTCCGGCCGCGGCGTCACCAGCACATCGCGCACCGAGGACAGCACCAGTGCCTTCGGATTGGCGGCGCGCGCAGCCGCGATCAGGCCGAGGAATTCGCCCGCCAGTTGCCGCCGCCCGAACGGGAAATGCTCGGTGATGACCACATCGGGCCTGAGCGAGGTCGCGAGCCCGGCGAGCAGCGCCTGCCGCTCGGTGCGGCGTGACGGATCGATCGGCTGGCCATCCTCGTCGAGCAGATTGCGGAAATCGACGCCCTCGGTCTTGACCGGCGGAAGCTGCACGAAGGCGAAGGGCTCGCCCTCAAATCCCCGCAACGGCATGCCGCCGCTCGCGAGCGTGACCGCAAAACCGCTATCCGCCAGCGCCCGGGCGAGATGCGCCGCCCGCACCAGATGTCCGCTGCCGAGCAGATGCGTCACCGCGATCAGGACGTTGCCGCTCGGGCCGGTCACGTTCATCGCTGGAGCCCGGCAGAGGCGCGCAGAAGGGTGGCGACCCTGTCGAGGCCGGCGTCAGCCGAGAACGCCGTGGTCAAGCGCTCATGCGCTGCCCGACCCAGCATCGCCCTCCGCTCCGGAGACCCCGCCAGCTCGCCCAGCGCCCGTGCCAAGCCCTCGACATCGCCCGGCTGTACCAGCAGCCCCTCGACACCCTCGCGCACGAATTCGGGGATGCCGGCGAAGTCGGTGGCGACGATCGGCAAAGCCTGGCTCGCCGCCTCCATCACCACATTGGGCAGGCCGTCGCGGTCGCCGTCGCCGGCCTGCCGCGAGGGCAGGACGAAGAGATCGGCCTCGCGCAGCGCGGCGACGACCTCGCCTTGCGCCTTGGGCCCTGCCCAGGTGACACGCTCGGCGAGGCCCAACGCCAGCGCCTGCGCTTGCAGGGCCTTCAGTTTCTCGCCGCCGCCGATATGGGTCAGCCGCCAATGCAAATCGGCAGGCAGCTTGGCCAGCGCGTCCAGCAGATCGTCGAAACCCTTCTTCTCGACCGCCCGGCCGATGGTGACGAAACGCACCGGATCGGCCGCGTCGCTGCCATCGCGGGCTGCCCGGCTGGGCGGCGCCGGAAAGCGCTGGAGATCGAGCCCGTGATAGACGAGCGCCACTTTGTCGGCCCGGTCGGACAAGCGTTGCAACTCGCGGTGCCCATCCTGCGTGCAGGTCACGCCCCAGGCGGCCGCCGCGATCTTCTCGCGCTTCTCCCAATCCGGCGTCGTCCAGATGTCCTTGGCATGGGCCGAGAATGACCAACTCAGGCCCCGCAGCTTGGCCGCATAGGCGATCACCGAGGCCGGCGTATGCAGGTAATGCACATGCAGATGTGTAATCCCTGCCGGCAGCTCGCGCGCCATGACGCAGGCCTGGCCGAAGCGTCGCAGACGGTTGCGAGTCCGGTCGCGTGCCAGGTCGCGCAGGAACGTCGGCAGCAGCCGCACGAAACCCGGTCTCAGCAATGCCCGCAGCACGCCGCGCAGAACCCTCCCAGGCTCCTCATGCAGATATTCCGGCAGATAGCTCACCGGCGCGTCAATCTGGTTGTGCATCAGGTGCCGCGCGACGTCGGTCGGCCGGCGCAGCGACCAGATCGCAAATGGCAGGTCGCGTTGTTGCAGGCCGAGCAATTCCTGCGCGATGAAAGTTTCCGACAGGCGCGGATAGCCCTTCATCGCGATTGCGATACGGGGCGTCTTGCCGGCCGCATCGGTCGGGCGGGCGACCGCACTCCACTCATCGGGCCGACGCCGCGCGTTCATCGCCGGCCGATCAGCATGAAACGAGTGTAGTTCTTCGTCGGCAGCGCGCCGGCGAAGAACGTCTCCGACAGCCCGGTCTGCGCCTGGAAGGCCTCGAGCGAGGCGACGCAACTGCGATGGTCGGGCTCGCGGACATAGTCGTTCGACTGCAGCAGCAGCGGCAGCCCCGGCGGCAGGGTCGCGAGCCAGCCCGGCACGTCGCCGAGATGTTCGCAGCTCGTATTGATGACGAGGCCGGGAGCGGGCTCCTGCGCCTTGAAGTCCAGCGTCATCATGTCCGCGGTCAGCGTGCGGAAACGGCCGGACGCGACATGGCGGCGGTTCAGGCGTTCCGCGACCGGCGCACAGGCCGGGTCGAGATCGACGCTGACGACCTCCGGGATCGCCAGCCTGTCGTCGGACAGCAGCATCGCACCCAGCACGCCATACCACGCACCCAGCACCCAGACCGGCCCCTGCGGTCGCGGCATCGTCTCGGCCAGCGCATCGACCAGCCAGCGTTTCGACGCGATCTGCTTGTGGTTGAAGGCGATCCAGATCTCCGGCGGCATCTCGTCGGCCAACAGCCGAGCGAGATCGGCCACGACGCCGTTGCCGGTGAGGGCTGCGACGCCGCGCAGAATGTCATAGAAGGCGTCGGGAGGCGTGTCGCGTGTCATGCCGTATCGGAATGCGGGAAGCAGGATGAAAGCGGCGGGACCATATGCAAGCGCGCCGGTAAAGGCCAGCGACCCGGCCGCGCCGACTGCCGGCACCCTGCTGCCCCATCTCGCGAGTCCGGCCGCCGCCCTGCGTCAGGTTCTCGCGGCCCATGCTGTGCGCAACTGCGCCCATATCGTCGAAATCGGCGGCGCCGGCCTGCCGATCTCCGGTTTCCTCACGCATCGTCCCGAGACCGTCACGGTGATCGACCCGAAGATCCCGGAATTCTCCGCCTCGACGCTGAACGGCGCGCCCTGCCGGCTGCGCCATCGCGCCGCCAAGCTGCAGGAGATCGAGATCGCGCCGGCGGGCCCTTATGCGCTGATCCTGCTCGGGCTCTCCCTCAAGCCGTTCGGGCGCCAGGCGGCAACCCCGCCCGAACTGCTCGCACTCGCCGCCGGGGCCGAAGTCTTGGTGATCGACTACGCGCTCGATCTGGAACGGGCCCAGGGTCAGATCGGCGCGTTGACGGCGGCCCGCCACGCTCCTCCGGTCATCGATCTCGCACTGACCATCAACGACGAGGCCCTGCGCGCCGCAGGCTTCGACCGCAGGCGCTTTCTCGTCTTCGGTCCGGCTTGAGGCTTACGGCTCGTCCCCGACGGGTGTTTTCGGCTTCCTGGTAGCGGCGTTCTTGCGCGACGACCGTCGCAGCGCTGCCGTAGTGGCAGCGGGGACGGGGTCCCGCGACGGGGCTTCTTCCTCATGCGCCGCGAGGTCGACGGTTTGGACAGCGACCGCGACGGCCTCGCTCGCGACGACATCGGTCATACCTGCAGGAACATCCACCGTCGCATCGAGGATGGCGTGCGCGGCGTCGTTGTCCTCCTCCGCATCCGCGATCTCCGGCGCGCTCGCGAAGCCGAGCGCGCTGAGCGGCTTCTCGCGCCCCCGGATCGTGATCTTCAGCGCCGTCGTGCCGCGATAGCTGCGTCCGCTGATCCGGATCGTCTCCTCCGACACCAGGATGTCGGCCAGCACCCGGCGCGTCGCCAGTTCGAGCTGCGCCGCGACCGCCACGGTCTCGCCGACGGTGATCTCGCGCCGGCCCAGGCTGTCGTTCTCGACGGCACCAGTGATCGCCTGGCCGCTATGGATGCCGATGCCGATGCGAAGCGGCAGAGGCAGCGCCGCGCCGAACTCGCGATTGAGCGCCTCGACCGCGCGCACGATGTCGCCGGCGGCCGTGATCGCTGCCTGGGCCCCCTTTGCGGTCGTCCCTTCCAGCCCGAACACGGCCATGAAGCCATCGCCGTAGAAGGCGTCGATACGGCCGCCATGGGCCGTGATGGCCTGCGACATCTCGTCGAAGAAGCGATTGAGCAGGCCGATCAGTTCTTGCGGCAACTGCCGCTCGGAAAGGGCCGAGAAGGCCCGCAGATCGGCCACCACCACCGTCAGGCCGCGTTTGCCGACGCTGGCATCGGCTTCGATCTCGCCGGGCGTCGCCGCCTTGAGCCGCGAGGCCAGCAGGATCTGGACCTGCACATCGTCGCGCGGCCTGATCTGGCAGGCGAGGCGGACACGTTCGGGCGCCGCGATCCGGCGCAGCAGCTTGGCCTCGTTCAGGCCCGGCGGCGGCAGTTTGTCGCCACCGTCCAGCACCAGCACGCGGCAGGTGGCGCAGCGCGCCCGGCCGCCGCACAGAGCCGCATGGGGAATGCCGAAGCGCCGGAACATCTCCAGCACGGTCAGCCCCGGGGAAAGCTTGCGCACGCCGTGGCCGACGAAGCGCACCGTGATCTGCTTGGTCGTCCGGACCCGGATCTCGCGGATGCCGACAAAGCCGATGAAGCAGCCGACGAGGCCGTAGAACGCACCCTTCGCCCAGGTCACGTTCTGGTTGAACATGGTGATCTGCGCATCGGTCGTGAAATCGGGAGGGACCGCCATGTCGCCGGCCTCGCGGCCACCGACGGCGAAGCCTATCAGCGCCAGCAATGGGATGAGGATCGCCAGCAGCAGGAAGGGGTCGCGCCAGCGCTGATAGCCGTCGCGCGAGCGCAGCGTGAAATGCAGGCCGATGATGCCATGGACCCAGACCAGCAGCAGCAGCAGCGACTGGGTGGCGGCAAGGCCCGGCCAGAGCCGGCGCAGAACGGCGCGGTAGCTCTCGTCGAGATGGAAGTAGCTGCCCATCACCCGCGTCCCGACGATGTGATCGACCAGGAAGAGCGGGATCGCCAGGCCGAGCGCGATCTGCAGCATCTCGCGCGCCGGCATCTTGAAGGTGCGGCGCTGCGCGACCCGGATCAGCGCGAAGAGGGGATGCACGATCAGCGCACCGTAGAGCACGACGGTCCCGACCCAGGAATGCCAGAGCCAGTAGCGCCACTCCTGCACCTGCTCCATGGCCTCGACGCCGGCGATGCCGGCTGCGTGGTTGAGGAAATGCGTCGTCGCGAAGAACAGCAGCACGAGGCCCGAGGCGAAGCGAATGTCCCGGCTCCACGACGAAACCTGGTCCATGCCGGCGCCCATGCCGGGCCGCCGCGCTCCGGCTGTCTGCTGCAGGCTCATGCCGGCACCCGCGTCGTCAATGCACCTTCTCCCCATGAAGCGTGTAGTCCGCCAGGCGGTACAGCCGCGCGGCCAGATCGCGCGACAGCGCCAGGCTGAAATCGGGAATCGTCTCGAGCAATTCGAAGAACAGGTCCTTCGGCAGGCGCAGGGCCGTGACCGCGCTCTTGGCGGTTACCGCCCCGACATAAGTCCGCCCGCACAACAGCGGCACGTCGCCGATGATGCTGCCGGAGTGGAGCTGCAGCCGCGGCCGGTGCTCATCGAGGCTCTCATGCGAAAGCTCGACCTCGCCCTGCAGAATCACATAGACGCCTTCGGGCTTCTCGCCCTCCTCGACGATCTGCGTGCCCGCGTCGAAATGGAGCTTCTCCCCCATCAGCGCGACGAGCTTCAGCCGCGGCGGCGGGAGCGGTCGGAACAGCGGAAGCCGGCCGAGCGAGGCAATATCCGCTTCGAGTGTCATGAACGCGCCTCCATCCGCTCGACGCCGTCGTGCCGTCGCGAGGAAGCCAGGGCGGCGGCGTCGAATTGCTCGGCGCCCTCGCTTTCGATCGTCCCCGAGGGGCCGTGGAAGACGATCCGCAGCGGGATGCCGTCGACGAGACTAGCATCCCCGACGAGAAGGAACAGCGTCATCCCCGAGCAATGTTCGCGCAGCCGGGCCAGGACCTCATCCGGCTCAGCCGACGTCGCCAGGAAAGCGCCAACATCCAGCACCGCGATCTGCGGCGCCTTGATCAGCGCCTGCGCCAGCGGCACGGCGAGCTTCAGCCGCGTCGGCAGGAAGCGCCCCCTTATCCCGCAATCGGTGTTGAGGCCGATCCGGTAGAGATCGCCGTCGAGCCCCGCCCGCGCCAGCGCCTTGCGCACGATCATCGCGACCTTCTTGCCGGCATCCGCGACGCCATGGCCGATGCGCCCGAACATCAGATTGTCGCGCAGGCTCGCGCCGAGCATCACCTTGTCGGGATCGTAGAAATGCACGTCCTCGACCGCATCGGCCGGAAGATGTTCCCTGAAGCTCGCACGCGCCCGCAGGATGCGCCGCTGCAGGCGTTCGTCGAGCAGGTTGAGCCGGTGCTTGGGCTCGATATAGCCCAGCGCCAGCGCGACGAGGTCCCGCTCCGCCGCCGCATCGAGCGGAGTGCGCATATCGTGCTTGGCGAGCAGCGCCGCCAACTCGCCGAGCCTGTCGAAATCGAGCCCCGAACCGAAGGAGTAGCGTTCGAAGAGGGCGTGCCCCTGCGGCAGGCCGGCGAAGATCTCGACCACGGTCGCAGCGATGCGCGAGCCGACCTCGACCAGCGGCTCGACCAGCGATTCCGCCTTCAGGATCGCATGGGCATAGGGCTCGAACAGCAGCGTTTCGTTGGCGAAGCGGGGGCCCATGCGGGCGCCGAAGATCAGGTTCTCGGCGATGGTCGCATTGTCGTTGTAGCGCTCGGGGTCGAAGGGCGTGATCAGCCCTGTGAGCTTGCTGCGGGCAAGTTCCTCCGCCACCGCCCAGCGGGCATCGACGATCTGCGCCTTCGCCTCCGGGCGCAGCGAGGCGGTGACCTTGCCGTCGAGGCCGAGCTCGTAGACGTCCTCGGCGCACCCGAGCACATCGAGCACCGCCCTGACGCGGGCCGCGAGCGCCGCGTCGTCGGCGACGCCGGCCCCCTCGTAGTCGGTCCAGTCCGCCTCGAACGGCAACGGCGTGTTGCCGGAGCGGATCGCCTCGACGAAGCGGCGATGCTCGCTCGGGGTTACCTTGCCGGTCGGCTTCAGGCTCGGCCGCAGCCGCTTCAGCGGCAGCAGGATGTTGTCGCGGATCGTGCCCGCGATGATCTCGGTCTCGTGGCCGGCATAACCGATCAGATGGCTCGCCCGCTCGACCGACATGCGCGACAAGGGCACGCCGTCGATGACGACCCGGCCCGAATAGCTCATCACCTGCCGGCCAAGGATGCGGCCGAGCACCTCGAGCGCGCCACCAGGGGGGCCGATCACCGCGACCGTGCCGGGACGCGGGATCCGCGCCGACAGCGGCGTCAGCAGCGGCTGGCCGCGATTGTCGAGCATCTGCACGCCGTCGAGCCTGATTTCCCCCTTCTCGGGCAGGCGCGTGACGCCGTCCGCCTCGTCGAGCTCGACCGTCTCGTCATTGTTGAACTGAGAGATCACCTGCTCGTACTTGATCGTGACGTCGTTGCGCTGCTGGTCCCAGTCGATCAGCTCCTTGATCGGCGCCGGCAGGTCGCGATAGGCGGCGATGACGGCGACGAGCTGGCCGATGTCGAGCCGGCCCTGCAGGGCGAAGAAGCCGCCGATCGCATAGAAGAAGAACGGCGTGATCTGGGCTAGCAGGTTGTTGAGGAACTTGACCGCAAATTTGCGCTTGAAGAGCGCGTAGCGAATGTCGAAGAGTCGGCCCAGCCGCCCGGCGATGTCGGACTGGACATAGGTCGTCGCGCCATGGCCCTGGATGGTCGGCCCGGCATCGACGATCTCGCCGATCCGGCCGGCGAGCTGGCGCGAGGCGATCTGTCGCTCGCGCCCCAGCCGCAGCTGCTCCCGGCGCAGGATCGGGATGATGATCGCCTGCGCCAACACGATCACCAGCGCGATCGAACCGAGCCAGACGCTCTGCGCCATGATGAAGACCAGCGCCGTCAGCGCCTGCGAGAGCAGGAAGACCGGCTGGATGAAGGCATCGCCGACGAAGCCGCCGATCGGCTCGACCTCGTCCTTGATCATGCTGGCGACCTCGGCCGGCTTGACCGCGCGGATATCCTCCGGCCGGAAGCGCATGAGCTGGCTGAACAGGTCGTAGCGCATGCGCCGGAGCATGCGCTCGCCGAGCACGCCCTTGCGGACATTGATGACGTATTTGAAGGCGCCGTTGATCAGCACGAGGAACAGAAAATAGCAGCTCAAGCCCAGCAGCAGGCCGAGCTGGCCGACCTGGAAACCCTCGAACAGCTTGAAGCTGGCCCCGCCGAGGAAGGAAGGCAGGCCCAAGCTGAACTCGAACAGCGTCGCACTGGTCTTGCCGTCCCTGAACGCCCCGCCCTGGATGGCGTCGTTGACGATCCGCTTCGGCACGTCGAACGACGCCCAGGTGAACGGGATCGAGACGAGGATGATCAGCAGGACGATGATCTGTTCGCCGCGGCTCTTCTCCCAGACATATCGGAAGAGGTTGGTCTCCAACGGCAATCCTGTCCGGCGCGCCAGGCCGCGCGCCCGTCTCTCGACCTGGTGCGATCATATGTGTGCCAGCTTCGTGCCGAGCGCAATGGAGGCCGGGACGAAGCGGCCCGCATCCCGACATCGATCAGTGCGAATTCCGCTTCACTGACCGTTGCGTACTCGTCATCCGCGCCGGCTAATCCCCGCCGCAGTGACGCAGCCGGTCGAAAGCCGTTGGCAAGACGGCACTTTCCACGTCTAGTGACGTTGTGATCTTGTGGCGGGCAGATGGGGCGTTCCGGCGAAGGCGGCTGATGGATATTCTGCGGATCAGCGATTTGCGTATCGGCTTCACGGTCCACGGGCTTGCTCGCGATGTCGTGAAGGGCGTCAGCCTGCGCGTGCCCGCCGGCAAGACCGTCGCGCTCGTCGGCGAATCCGGGTCCGGAAAATCGGTGATCTCGCAGGCGATCATGGGGCTGCTGCCGCGCGCCGGAGCCATCACCGGCGGCGAGATCCTGTTCCGCGATCCGCTGGCGCCGGAGACGTCGATCGACATCGCCGGCCTGCCCGCCGAGGGCAAGGAGATCCGCGCGCTGCGCGGCGGCCGCATCGGCATGATCTTCCAGGAGCCGATGTCCTCGCTCTCGCCGGTCCACACCATCGGCAACCAGATCGAGGAAGCGCTGCTGCTGCACCGGCCGATGCCGAAGGGAGAGGCGCGCGGGCTGATCGAGACCATGCTCGGCCGCGTCGGCTTCAAGGACCCCGCCCGCGCCTTCGGGCTCTACTCCTTCGAGCTGTCCGGCGGCCTGCGCCAGCGCGCCATGCTCGCCATGGCGCTGATCTGCCAGCCGGCCCTGCTGATCGCCGATGAGCCGACCACCGCGCTCGACGTCACCATCCAGGCGCAAGTGCTCGACCTGATGCGCGATCTCCAGGCCGAAATGGGCATGGCGATCCTGCTGATCACCCATGACCTCGGCGTCGTCGCCAACATGGCCGACGAGGTCGTGGTGATCTATCACGGCGAGATCATGGAGAGCGGCCCCGTCGAGGATATCTTCCGCCGGCCGCGCCACCCCTATCTCAAGGCCCTGCTCAAGGCCTCGCCGCATTTCGACATGGAGGAAGGCGAACGGCTGGTCGCCCTGCGCGAGGCGAGGCCACGGGCGCCAGTGGCGCCGCGCCCCGTCGAAACCGCGCCGCGCCAGGGCGAGGTCAAGCCGCTGCTCAGCGTCAGCGGACTGCGCAAGACCTACACCACCGGTTCGCGCAGCTTCTTCGGCAAGGGCACCCAGCATACGGTGCTCGCCGTCGACGATGTCAGCTTCGACATCAAGCGTGGCGAATGCCTCGGTCTCGTCGGCGAAAGCGGCTGTGGCAAGACGACCGTCAGCAAGATTGTGATGCGCGCCGTCACGCCCGACGCCGGCACGATCCGCTTTGATGACGGCCGGCACGAGGTCGACGTGCTCGGCCTCGAGGGCGAGGAATTGCGCGCCTTCCGGCCGCGCGTCCAGATGATCTTCCAGGACCCGGTCTCCTCGCTCTCGCCGCGCATGACCGTGATGAGCATCCTGCGCGAACCGCTGGCCATCCACGACAAGGGCAGCGGCGGCGACCAGACTGCGCGGGTGAAATCGCTGATGGAGGATGTCGGGCTCGATCCGCGCTTCCTCAACCGCTATCCGCACTCCTTCTCCGGCGGCCAGCGCCAGCGCATCGGCATCGCCCGGGCGCTCGCGCTCGACCCCGACCTGATCATCTGCGACGAACCCGTCTCGGCGCTCGACGTTTCCGTGCAGGCCCAGATCCTCAACCTGCTCAAGGACCTTCAGGCCGAGCGCGGCCTGACCTTCCTGTTCATCTCGCACAACCTCGCCGTGGTGAACTACATGGCCGACCGCATCGCCGTGATGGCCAATGGCCGCATCGTCGAGATCGCGCCGCGCCACGCCCTGTTCTCGCGGCCGGTCCATCCCTACACCAGGGCGCTGCTGCGCTCGGTGCCCTACGCCGATCTCGACCGCAAGCTCGACTTCAAGCTCGCCGCGCCGGGCGGGGCCTCCGACGCCACGCATTGGGCGCCCGCCTTCAGGCGCGATCGCGACGGCGAGGAGCTGACGCATCTTGCACTCGGCGACGGACATTTCGTCCTGGCCCGCCCGAACGCCGATATTCGGGAGATGGCCTGATGCGGGAGGTGGCCCGATGAAAGCGCATCGTCCGACACGCCGCGGCGCCATGCTGCTCGGCTCCGCCGCACTCGCCGCGGCCGGCCTGCCGCGGCTGGCCCCGGCCGCGAGCACGAAGCCAGCTGAGCTGATCGACAGCCCGTTCTTCGCACAGCAGGTCGCGTCGGGAAGCCTGCCGCGGATCGAGCAGCGCGTGCCGCAAGCGCCCCGC
Source organism: Allobosea sp. (assembly GCA_036525085.1). Taxonomy (GTDB): domain Bacteria; phylum Pseudomonadota; class Alphaproteobacteria; order Rhizobiales; family Beijerinckiaceae; genus Allobosea. Next base: position 9,094 of record DATDBB010000417.1, on the reverse strand, counting down.
ATCGTCGACGTCTCCGGCGAGGACCGCCAGCCCGGCCGCCATGGCGGCATCATGCGGATGCTGATGGGCGACCAGCGCGACATCCGCATGATGACGCTGTACGGCTATACGCGGCTCGTCGGCTACGACCAGAACCTCGAGATCGCACCCGACGTTCTGGAGAGCTACGAGGTCCAGGAAGGCCGCATCTTCACGCTGCGGCTGCGTCCCGGCCATCGCTGGTCGAACGGCGCCCCCTTCACGACTGAGGATTTCCGCTACTGGTGGGTTCACGTCGCCAACAACCGGCGGCTCTCGCCGGGCGGCCCGCCCCAGGCCCTGCTCGCCGGCGGCGAGCCTCCGCATTTCGAGGTGCTGAGCCCGACCGAGGTCCGCTACAGTTGGGCCAAGCCCAACCCGATCTTCCTGCCTTCCCTCGCCGGCGCGCAGCCGACCTATATCTGCATGCCCTCGGGCTATCTGAAGCAGTTCCACATCGACCACGCCGATCCGGTGACGCTGCATTCGCGCGTCAAGCAGGCCCGCGTCCGCGACTGGGGCGCGCTGCATGAACGGCTGTCACGCATGTACCGCCCGGAGAACCCCGACCTGCCGACACTCGATCCCTGGCGCAACACCACGCCGCTGCCGGCCGAGCAGTTCACCTTCCAGCGCAACCCCTATTTCCACCGCCTCGACCAGAACGGCCGGCAGCTCCCCTATGTGGATGAAGTTACGCTGACGGTCGGCACCAGCTCGCTCGTGCCGGCCAAGGCCGCCGCCGGCGAGGCGGATCTGCAGGCGCGCTATCTGCGCTTCGACAACTACACCTTCCTGAAGGACGCCTCGAAGCGGATGAACTTCGACGTGCGGCTGTGGAAGCGGGCCGAAGGCTCCTACTTCGCGCTGATGCCCAACATGAACGCGATCGACCCGGTCTGGCGCGACCTCAACCGCGACCTGCGCTATCGCCGCGCCCTGTCGGTCGCGATCAACCGCACCGACATCAACAAGGTGATCTTCTTCGGCCTGGCGCAGGAGAGCGGCAACACCGCCCTGCCCGAAAGCCCGCTCTACAATGCCGACTATGCGAAGATGTGGATGCAGCACGATCCCGCGCTCGCCAACAAGCTCCTCGACGAGGCCGGGCTAGGCAAGCGCGGCGTCGACGGCATCCGCCTGCTGCCGGACGGGCGCCGGCTCGAATTCACCATCGAGACGGCCGGCGAGAGCACCGAGGAAACCGACATCCTCGACCTGATCAAGCAGGATCTCTACGAGGTCGGGATCAAGGTCTATCCGCGCTCGACCCAGCGCGACGTCTTCCGCCGTCGTATCATCGCCGGCCAGACCATCATGTCCGCCTGGGCCGGCATGGATAACGGCCTGGTCTCGGCCGACATGGAGCCCGAGGCTCTCGCGCCGACCTCCTCCGCCCAGTTCAACTGGCCGCGCTGGGGTCAGTACCTCGAGACCGGCGGTCGCGAGGGCGAGGAGCCCGACATGGACGAGGTCCGCGAACTCGTGGTGCTCTACAATGAGTGGCGCGCCAGCGCGACCCATGGGCAGCGCCGGCAGATCTGGCAGCGCATGCTCCAGATCAATGCCGAGCAGCTCTTCGCGATCGGCGTGATCAACGGCACGCTGCAACCGATCGTCGTCGCGCGTAACCTGCGCAACGTGCCGCAGAAGGGCCTCTACAGCTTCGAGCCCGGCGCCTTCTTCGGTCGCTACATGCCCGATACGTTCTGGTTCGAGATGCAGAAGACCGCCGGCCTTGAAAAGGCGAAGAGCTGAACCGTGCTGCTGAAATACATCCTCAAGCGCATCCTGGTGATGATCCCGACGCTGCTGGTCACGAGCATGCTGATCTTCACCGTGATCAACCTGCCCGAAGGCGACTATTTCGAGACGCTGGCCGCCGAGATGCAGGCGCAGGGCGAGAAGGCCGATCTCTCCCGCATCGAATTCCTGAAGAAGGAATACGGCTTCGACCGGCCGGTGACGGAGCGCTATTTCTGGTGGGTCGCCGGCCTGCTCCAGGGCGATATGGGCTACTCCTTCGAGTATCAGCGTCCGGTGCGAGAGATCGTCGGCGACAGGCTGATGCTGACCATGATCGTGTCCTTCGTCACGATCATCTTCACCTGGGTCGTCGCCTTCCCGATCGGCATCTATTCGGCGACGCATCAGTATAGCTGGGGCGACTACGGCCTGACCTTCATCGGCCTGATCGGGCTGGCCGTGCCGCATTTCCTGCTGGCGCTGGTGTTCATGTATTTTGCCAATGTCTGGTTCGGCACCTCGATCGGCGGGCTCGTCGACCCGCAATACCTCAATCAGCCCTGGAGTTGGGCCAAGGTGCGCTCCGTGCTGGAGCATCTCTGGATTCCAGTGATCATCATCGGCGCCGGCGGCACGGCGGGCATGATCCGCGCGGTCCGCGCCAACCTGCTCGACGAGTTGCAGAAGCAGTACTACGTCACCGCCCGCGCCAAGGGCCTGCCTCCCGGCAAGGCGCTCAGGAAATATCCGCTGCGCATGTCGCTCAACTTCTTCGTTTCCGACATCGGCGACATCCTGCCCTCGATCGTCTCCGGCGCCGAGATCGTCGCGATCGTGCTCTCCTTGCAGACGACCGGCCCGCTGCTGATCCGCGCCTTGCAGAGCCAGGACATGTATCTCGCCGGCTCCTTCCTGATGTTCCTCTCCTTCCTCACCGTCATCGGCGTGCTGATCTCGGACATCGCGCTCGCGATCCTCGATCCGCGCATCCGGCTGCAGGGGGAAGCGACCAAGTGAGCCAGTCCTCGACAGCGACCCTCGCGACACCGGCGCTGCCGCCGGACGGCGCGCCCCTGCCGCACACCGCCTCGACCGCGCCCTTCGAGCCCATGGCCGCGGAGGTGATGACGCCCGAGCAGGAGCGCGTCTATCTCGCCTCGCAATGGCAGCTGATGTGGTGGAAGTTCCGCCGTCACAAGCTCGCGGTGATCTCCGGCGTCGTCATCCTGGTGATCTATGCCATGGCCGCCTTCGCCGAGTTCCTGGCGCCCTATCACTACACGACGCGCAACACCGACTTCATCCGCGCGCCCCGGCAGGAGCTGCATCTCTTCCACGAGGGCCGGCTCGTCGGCCCCTTCGTCTACCCCTACATCCAGCGCCTCAACATGGAGAACCTGAAGCGGGAGTACGAGGTCGACCGCACTCGGCCGCAGCCCTTGCGCTTCTTCTGCCACGGCGACGACAGCTACGTGTTCTGGGCGATGATCCCCGGCAGTTGGCGCCTCGTCTGCCCGCCGAAGGACGGCACGCTCTTCCTGCTGGGCTCCGACCGGCTCGGCCGCGACATGCTCTCGCGCATCCTCTATGGCGGGCGCATCTCGCTCTCGATCGGCCTGCTCGGCGTCGCCGTCTCCTTCGTGCTCGGCGTCGTGATCGGCGGCATCGCCGGCTACTACGGCGGCAAGGTCGATCTCGTCGTCCAGCGGCTGATCGAGATCGTGCAGTCGCTGCCGCATATCCCGCTCTGGCTGGCGCTGGCCTCGATCATGCCGCCCTCCTGGAGCCCGCTGCTGGTCTATTTCGGCATCACCGTCATCCTCGGCCTGATGGACTGGACCGGGCTTGCCCGCGCCGTGCGCTCGAAGCTGCTCTCGCTGCGCGAGGAGGACTATGTCGTTGCCGCCCAGCTGATGGGGGCCAAACCCGCCCGCATCATCGGCCTGCACCTGATCCCGGGCTTCATGAGCCATCTCATCGCCTCGGCGACGATCACCATCCCCAAGACCATCCTCGGCGAGACCGCGCTGAGCTTCCTCGGGCTCGGCCTCCGGCCGCCGATCACGAGCTGGGGCGTGATGCTGAACGAGGCGCAGAACATCAATGTGGTGGCGCTCTATCCCTGGTTGCTCTATCCGGTCGTCCCCGTGATCCTGATCATCCTGGCCTTCAACTTCCTCGGCGACGGCCTGCGCGATGCAGCCGACCCGTATCGCTGAGGGCGCGGCAGACTTTCCGAACCCGACCCCGGTGCGCATCGCATTCCACACGCCGCTCAACGCCTATGACGACGGCCGCATTTCCGGCGACCGCCGCATGGCGCATCAGCTTGTCGCCGTGCTCGAAGGGCTCGGCCACGTCGTCGAGCCGGTCCTGGCCGCGCGCGATTTCATGCCGACGGCCGATGCCGAGCGGCTCGCCCGGCACCAAAACGAAGCGGCGGCCCGTGCGCAGGCCATGCTCGCGCGCTGGCGGGACGGCGCCCCGGCTCCCGAACTCTGGTTCACCTACCACAACTACTACAAGGCGCCCGATCTGCTCGGGCCAGCCATCGTCGAACGGCTCGGCATCCCCTATGTCGTCGCCGAGGCCAGCGATGCCGAGCGCCGCGCCAGCGGCGACTGGGCCGCCCACACCCGGATCGTTCGCAGCGGCCTGAGCGCTGCCGACCTGCATCTCCATTTCACCGATCGCGACCGGCAGGGGCTCGAGCCCTGGCGCTCAACCCACACCGCCCTCCTCGAACTGCCGCCCTTCATCGCCTTCCGGGAGGAGCCGCCCCGGCATGTCGGCGACGCGACGGTGCCGCGCCTAGTGACCGTCGCGATGATGCGCGAGGGCACAAAGCAGAACAGCTATCTGGCGCTCGCCCGCGTGCTCGGCCATGTCGTCGACCGGCCCTGGACGCTCACCGTGATCGGCGATGGCCGCCAGCGCGCCGAGATCGAGCGCGCATTCGCCGGCCTGCCCGAAGGGCGGATCAACTGGCTGGGCGCCGTCCCGCATGATCGCGTCGTGGCCGAAATGGCCGCGCACGACGTCTTCATCTGGCCGGGCGTCAGGGAGGCCTATGGGCTGGTCTATCTCGAGGCGCAGGCGGTCGGACTCCCGATCGTCGCCTTCGACAGCGGCGGCGTTTCCGCCACGGTTCGCAGCGGCGAGACAGCGCTTCTCGCGCCCGAAGGCGATGAGGCCGCATTGGCGGCGGCCTTGCTGAATCTACTCGACGACAGGGCCTTGCGCCGGGCGATGGGCCGGGCGGCGCGCCGCTTCGCCTTGAACGAACGCAACCCCGCGAAGGCCGCGCTCATCCTGGAGCGAGGACTGGCGCTGGCCGTCGCCAATCGCGCCGCGCGTCCGCATGCCGCGACAGCAGAGCCAAGGTCATGAATCAGGCTTGCGACGACACGCTCTGGCAGCCGCTTCACGCCGAGCTGGACCGCTGGAGCGGGGCCCGCCGGCAGATCCGGCTCTGGCTGCGCGATGACGACGCGATCGCACCGAGCCCCGCACTCGACCGGCTTGCGGGGCTCGGCGAGCGCTTCGGCCTGCCAGTCCTGCTCGCTGTCATCCCGATGCTGGCGGAGCCCGCCCTTGCAAGCGCGCTACGGAGCATGCCGTCGCTCCGGCCCTGCCAGCACGGTTGCTGGCACCGCAATCATGCCTCCGAGGGTGCGAAGAAATCCGAATTCGGATTGCAGCGCCCTGCAGCCGAAGTCAGCGCCGAGATCATCGAGGCGCGCCGCCGCCTCGAAGACCTTTTCGGAGCGGAGCTGCTGCCCGTCTTCGTGCCGCCCTGGAACCGGATCGACACCGGCCATGCCGCGCTCCTGCCGGCGCTCGGCTTCCAGGGCCTCTCCTGCTTTCGCGGCTATGAGCTCGGCCCGACCGGAGGACCACGGCTCGCGAACACCGATCTCGACATCCTGGACTGGGGCGGCCGGACCGGGCGCAAGCCGGAGGACCTGATCGCCGAGGCCTGCCGGCTGCTCGCGGCGAAGCGAACCGCCCCCACACCGGATGGCGACGCCTTCGGCGTCCTCATGCACCACCGCGACCATGACGAGACGGCCTGGGGCTTCCTCGACGCCTTTGTCGCCCGCGCGAGCCGGCATGCGGCCGTGATCCCGACCGACCCGCGGACGCTGTTCCGGCTCGATTGAATTGCCGCGACCGGGACGAAAGTCGGCTTTGCCCGGTTTGCCGCCCGCTTTGCCTCGGCTACAATCGCGGGAACCCGCCCTGCATCGCAACGTTGAGCGCTTATGAAAAAGCTGATCCCCGCCATTGCCGTCGCAGCAACACTCGCGGCCTGCACCTCCTCGCGCCTGCAACGGGTCGAGCAGGCGCCGCCAGCCTCGCCGACCAAACGGATCACCGTCGTTGGAAGCGAGGTGATCCTGCCCGACGGCTCGCGCTCCACACTGGACCCCGCTGGCGGCTTCGTGCTCCCCAATGGCGAGCGCGTCGCCCGCGACGCCCGCGGCGCGCTTGTGCTGCCCAACGGCAATCGCTGCCTGCCGGAAGCCGGCGGCTATACCTGCCCCTGATTGGAATTCATTCTCCGGTTGAAGCCGGAGCAGGCTTGGATCGGGCCGAGCCGCGCGCTATAAGCGGGCTGCGTATTCTCAGGTGCGTTCGTCCTCGCCACGAGGTCGTCTGACCTATCTGCGGGGGGCGACGCGGATATGCCATCAAATGTCGTCGACCTTGCAGGCGCGGAGCGTGCGCCGCGTAGCCCGCATGCGCCGCGCGTCCTGATCTACAGCCACGATACGTTCGGCCTCGGCCATATCCGCCGCTGCCGCGCGATCGCGAATTCGCTGGTCGCGAGCTATCCTCATATATCAGTGATCATCGTCTCCGGCTCGTCGGTGATCTCGAGCTTCCAGTTCGGCGACGGCGTCGACTATGTCCGCATTCCCGGCATCGAGAAGCAGAGCGACGGCCGCTATGGGCCGCACCATCTCAATCTCGACCTCAACGATACGATCCGCCTGCGCACCGACATCATCAAGCAGGTCGTGCTGTCCTTCGATCCCGACGTCGTCATCGTCGACAAAGAGCCGGTCGGCCTGCGCGGCGAACTCGTGCCGGCGCTCGACATCCTGCGCCGCCGCGGCGCGCGCATCGTGCTCGGCCTGCGCGACGTGCTCGACGAACCCGCCAAGCTCTACGAGGAATGGCGCCACAGCGGCGCGCTCGAAGCGCTCGACCAGATCTATGACGACATCTTCGTCTATGGCCTTGAAGGCATCTACCAGCCGCTCGGCGGGCTGCCGAACCAGCATCTCTTCGCCCACAAGGTCCGCTACACCGGCTATCTCAAGCGCGCCGTGCCGAGCCCGATGCCGCCCAACCGCTATCCGCGCATCACCAAGGGCCCCTTCATCCTGGTGACGCCGGGCGGCGGCGGCGACGGCGCCGGCGTGATCGACTGGGTGATTTCGGCCTATGAGGCCGACCCGACGATCGCCCTGCCGGCCCTGATCGTGTTCGGGCCGTTCATGTCGCGCGAGCGCCGCAAGGACTTCGCCGAGCGCATCGCTCGCATCCCCAAGCTGGAGAGCCTGGGCTTCGAGCCACGCCTCGAACTGCTGATGAACCGCGCCCACTGCGTCGTCGCGATGGGCGGCTACAACACCTTCTGCGAGGTGCTGTCCTTCGACAAGCCGGCGCTGATCGTGCCGCGCGTCAAGCCGAGGCTCGAACAGGCGATCCGCGCCGAGCGGGCCGACGAACTCGCGCTGATCAGCGTGCTGCACGATCCCTCGCAGAACGGCGAGGCCGAGCGCGACCCGCTGGTGATGGCCGCCGCCCTGCATGCCCTGCCACGGCGCACACCGCCCTCCCAGGCCTTCGTCCCGAGCCTGCTCGACGGCCTGCCCGCGATCAGCCGCGCGCTCGCCGACAACCTCTCCATGCCGATCCGCGGCCGCCTGCTGGCCCAGAATGCGGCCGTGACGAGCTAGCCTTCGTCGCCAGCGCCGCACCCGCCGCAGGTGATGGACAAGCGCGGATAAGTTTTCCAATATATCAGGCATCGAGAGAAGGAAGGCGTCGCCGCGGCGCCGCTCCGGAGGGATGCCTGCCATGGCCGCGCTGCTGTTCAAGAACTTCGCCCTGCTCGAGCCCGACCATGGCGAGGTTCGCGCCGGCTATGAATTGCTGGTCGAAGGCGACACCATCCGCGAACTCTCCGACAAGCCGATCAAGGCCCCCGCCGCCGAGACGATCGATTGCGGCGGGCGCACGCTGATGCCCGGCCTGATCGACAGCCATGTCCATGTCTTCCTGTCGGAGGTCGTGATCCGCTCGATGGAAAGCATGCCGCTCACCCTGATGACGGCCCGCGCCATCGGCCTGATGAAGGGCATGATCGACCGTGGCTTCACCACGGTGCGCGACACCGGCGGCGCCGACTGGGGCATCAAGGAAGCCGTCGAGACCGGCCATGTCGCAGCGCCCCGCCTGTTCATCGCCGGCCAGGCGATCGGCCCGACCGGCGGCCATAGCGACCCGCGCCGGCGTACCGATTTCGGCACGCGCTGCCAGTGCTGCAACGCCATGGCCTATACGATGAACGTCTCCGACGGCGTCTCCTCGGTGCGCAAATCGGTGCGCGAGCAGATGCGGCTCGGCGCCGACCACATCAAGATCATGATGTCCGGCGGTGTCGCCAGCCCTTACGACCCGCTCGATTCGCTCCAGTTCAGCCTCGACGAGGTCCGCACCGCCGTCGAGGAAGCCGCCGCCTTCGGCCGCTATGTCTGCGCCCACGCCTATACGCCGGAGGCGATCACCCGTGCCGCCAATTGCGGCGTGCGCGCCATCGAGCACGGCAACCTGATCGACGACGCCTCGGCCAAGCTGATGGCGGAGAAGGGCATGTTCCTCACCGCCAATCTCGTCGCCTACTACGCGATGAAGGAGCGCGCCGCCGAATTCGGCATGAACGGCGACATGCTCGCCAAGAACGACCTCGTCATCGATGGCGGCCTGCGTTCGCTCGAAATCTGCAAGCGTGCCGGCGTGCCCGTCGCCTATGGCTCGGACCTGCTCGGCCAGCTCCAGGTCGACCAGTCCCGAGAGTTCCTGCTGCGCCGCGAGGTGCTCTCGCCGATCGAGATCATCCGCTCGGCGACGACCGTCGGCGCCCAGCTCCTGCGCATGGAAGGCAAGCTTGGCACGCTGCGTGCTGGGGCCTTCGCGGATATGATCCTGGTCGACGGCAACCCGCTCGAAGACCTGGCCCTGCTGCAGGACCAGGGCGCAAGGCTGCCGGTCATCATGAAGGGCGGCGTGTTCCACAAGAACACGCTGAACTGAG
>DATDBB010000416.1:0-4972 GCA_036525085.1 Allobosea sp. | reverse complement strand
AGCGCCTGGCGCATCACGTCGGTGTTGCCGGTCGCGTCGAAGGAGAAGTCCGCGCCACCGCCGGTGAGGTCGACGATCGCCTGGACGACCTTGTCGTTGCCGATCTCCTTCGGGTTGACGAAGTCGGTCATGCCGAACTTCCGGGCCATCGCGACCTTGGCCGGGTTGATGTCGACGCCGATGATCTTGTCGGCGCCGACCATGCGGGCGCCCTGGATGACGTTGAGGCCGATGCCGCCGAGCCCGAAGACGACGACATTGGCGCCCGGCCAGACCTTGGCCGTGTAGATCACCGCTCCGATGCCGGTCGTGACGCCGCAGCCGATATAGCAGATCTTGTCGAAGGGGGCGTCTTCGCGGACCTTGGCCAGCGCGATCTCGGGCAGGATGGTGAAGTTCGCGAAGGTCGAGCACCCCATATAGTGGAAGATCTCGCCGCCATCGCAGGAGAAGCGGGAAGTCCCGTCCGGCATGAGGCCCTGGCCCTGCGTGGCGCGGATCGAGGTGCAGAGATTGGTCCGGCGCGACAGGCAGGACTTACAGCTGCGGCACTCCGGCGTGTAGAGCGGGATGACGTGGTCGCCGGGCTTCAGCGTGGTGACGCCGGCGCCGATCTCGCGCACGATGCCGGCGCCCTCATGGCCGAGGATCGCCGGGAACTTGCCCTCGGAATCGAGGCCCGACAGCGTGTAGGCGTCGGTGTGGCAGATGCCGGTGGCCATGACCTCGACCAGGACCTCGCCGGCCTTGGGCCCGCCGATCTCGATGGTCTCGATGGTGAGGGGCTTGCCGGCTTCCCAGGCGACGGCTGCACGGGTCTTCATCTGGTGTTTCCTTCTTTTCGAGCGTTCATTTCAGATAGGGGCGGATGACGCGCATGATCTCGGCGATGGAGTCCGGGTTCTCGTCGCTTCCCTCGGCCGGGCGATCCGATGCCTGCATCGTTTCGCGCAGATGCATTTCGAGCACCTCCGCCATCAGCCCGGTCGCAGCGCCGCGCAGGGCGGCGAGCTGCTGCAGCAGCGCGCCGCAATCCTCGCCGCGCTCGACGGCCAGGATCAGCGCGTCGGCCTGGCCTCTGATCCGGCGCAGGCGGGTGACGGCGCGCCGCTTGTCCTCGGGGCTGTGAGGCATGCTGAAACCATACTGGGGTGGAGTATCTCTACCTGTCCGCTGATAGGATACTGGCCTGGAGTATGTCAACGTGATGGCGGGCCCGTGCAAAACGAAAAGGCGGCCGCGTCGCCGCGGCCGCCTTTTCGAGCAGATTGAGGGCTGGGGCGTCAGAAGCTGTAGGCGGCCTTCACCTTGACGAGGTGCTGGCTGAAATTGGTCAGGTCGAGATTGCCCGGCTCGTTCTTCGCCTTGCCGGCGACCTGGATGTTGTAGGCCGCCGAGATCGCGAACTGCTTCGTTGCCTGCCAGAACACGCCGGGGCCGGCGAAGGTGGCATAGCCGGCTTGCCTGCCGAAGCCGAGCCTGTTGTAGGCGCGCTGGTGGCGAACCTCGCCGCTGAGATAGACGCCGTCCAGCACCTGCCAGGCGAGCGAGCCGCCGACCGTGAAGGTCGAGGAGCGGGCGTAAGGGTCCGGTCCGGTCCAGGTCATGTCCTGTGAGAGATTGAGCGCGGCGTAGAGCTTGCCGGGGACGAGCGTCCTGTCGGCAAAGATGCGCAGGCCCGTATTGTAGGTGGTGAAGCGGCCGGCGCCGTCGGGGTCGATCCGGTTGAAACTCGGGTCGATCACCACGGTGAGGCCGATGCCGTGCATGTCGCGGCCGAGAAGCTTGTACTTGGTCTCGATGCCGGCACCGAAGCTGCGCTCGTCAGCGCTGACACCCGCGAGGGACGAGCGGGAGTCGCCGCCGAGCAGATAGGGCCCGACCTCCAGGCATGGCGCGAGGCCGTAGGAGCCCTGAAGCTGCAGGCCGTGGCCGTTGGACGAGCCCAGCCGCGTGCCATAGGCGCCGCCATAGGTCAGGCTCGTACCGAAGGAGCCGGGATCGGCGACGTCGGAGCCGGTCGTGAAGCCGAAGGCGTCGGTCGGGATGCCCTCGCTCTCCGTGCAGGCGGAGACGACGGGCGGAGCGGCGGGCGCGCCCTTGCGCGAGGGCAGATCGGCGGCGAGCGAGGCGGTCGCCGCGCCCGAGAGGAGGGCTGCGGCGGCAAGATGCTTCAGCGACATGAAGGAGGTTCCGGTTGCGTCGGAGTGATCTTATGCAAATGCGAATGATTTGCAATAGCGATTCGTGCGTCCGATGCAGCCTGCCGCGACGCGCGCCGGTGGCGAGTCCTGTCAGCTGGGTCTCTGCAATAAGGTTACATGATGCTGCGCTGCAACCTCGCGGAGGATTCAGCCGGGCGGCGTCAGGGTTCGGATTCGGGCGAGTGCAAGGGGCGCGATGTCCGCGAGTTCATCCAGCGGCTTCCAGGCGGCGGCGTGGACCTCTTCGATCTGGGCGACGAGCGGCAGCGCCGGATCGGCCAGGAAGAGGTATTGCAGGTCGTGATGGATATGGGCGGGCTCGGCCTTCGCCGGCTTGCCGGGCACGTCGTGGCTGTCGATGAAGAAGGGCAGGTCGCCGCCCTCATGCCAGGGGTGCAGCGCCAGCCCCTGCACGCCGGTCTCCTCCAGCGCCTCGCGCGCGGCCGAGGCGGCGAAGGCCGCCGCCTCCTCCCAATGGCCGCCGGGCTGGAGCCAGCGGCCGATCACGACATGGTCGATCAGCAGAATGCGCGCATGGTCGGGCGAGAGCACATAGGCGCTGGTCGTGACATGGCCGGGATAGGTGTCGCGCCGGTCGAGCGCATCGCCCTGGCCGATCTGCCAGCGCAGCAGGGAGAGGTGTTCGCGCGGGCCGGCGACCTCCGCCCGGTAGCGGGTGACGGCCTCCGTCAGGCGCTCGAGAAAGGCGGTTGGCGATGTCGTGCTCATGAATCGGCAGTAGACGATTCGCAGCTGCCGCGCAGCGGTCGCGTTGCAGCGCGGCGACATTTCGGCAACCGAATTCGGTGAATTTCGCCGGCTTCCGTAGCTGTCGCGACGTGATCTGCTTGCGTCGGCAAGAGAGTTGTGGCTTTTCGCGTGCGCTCTCCAAACAAGGTTGCGGATTTCGGTGCAGGACCAACTCGTCTGTCCCTATTGCGATGCCGTGCTCAACAACAGCGCATTATCGTGCCGCTGCTGCGGCCGCGACCTGACGCCGGTCCTGCCGCTGCTGCGCCGCCTCAACGCGGCGGAGGCGCGCCTCGCCGGCCTTGAGGCGATCGAGGGACGTCTCGCCAGCCTGGAACAGGGGCAGGAGCGACGTCGCTTCAAGGCCGAGGCTGTGGAAGCCAGCGAGGATAGCGAGGCGGCGGCGGAGACGGGCGAGGCCACCCGCCCTTTCCTGACCCCCTCGCGCAGACGCTTCTGGGTGCTCCCCATCGGCTTCCTCGTGCTCATGGCCGCCTACTGGACGGTGGTGCTGGGGCTCGACCTGTCGCTGTCCGTGCTGCGGCTGGCTTCGATGATCATCCCTTTCGGCACTGGTCTGGTCTATTTCGGCGTGCGCCCGCGGCTGACCGGGCTCGATGCGACCATCGCCGTGCTGTTCGCGATTTTTTCCGTTGCGGCCATGAACGCATTGCTCGGCTGGATCGACAACATTCCGTTGCTGCCGCAAGGAGTCGCCGCCTGGCGCGAAACGTCGTTCTACGCGCTGAGCATTGGCGCCTCCATGTTCGCCGGCATGCTGCTGCGCGTCACGCAGGCTGCCTTGAGCGCAAAGGGCCTCGCCTCGGTGCCGGCACTCCGCAAGGGGCTGCTCGCAGTGAACGGCAAGATGCCGATGGACACGCTCAAGGCTGTTGAGACGACCATCCTTCTGGCTAGCACCGCATTGTCCATCATGACCGGCCTGATCGCCGGCCTACTGGGAGTGAAGTGAAACGATGACCAAGACGACGCTCGTCCGGCACATCCTGCCTGCCATGTTCGCTGCGGCCGTTGCCGCCACCATTTCGTCCACGGCCGCGAAAGCCGCCGAGCCGGTCCAGCTGATCACCCGCGAAGAGGCCGGACTGCCGGCTCCCGACGCCTCCGGCAGCGCCGTGCGCAACCTGACCCGCGGACCGGCCATCGACACGCAGGGCACGCTGGGCTCGGGCGTCGCCGGCAAGCCGCTGCGGCTGGCGGTGAAGTTCGTGCCGAGCAATGGCGTGCCGATCGATCCCGAGAGCGTGCGCGTGATCTATCGCCGCCAGCCGGCGCTCGACGTCACCACCCGCGTCAAGGCCTTCATCACCGCCCAGGGCATCGAGGCCCCGGCCGTGCTCGTGCCGCCCGGCAAGCACGTCATCGAGATCCAGGCCGTCGACAAGGAAGGCCGCATCGGGCGCACCCAGATGACGCTCAACATCGCGCCGGCGTCGTAGGGAGCTTCCCTTCTCCCACCCATCTCGGGCCTGCCCGAGATGGGAACTCAAAGTGTCAAAGTCGGCAACAGCCGCCTTTGATGGGGAGAAGGTGTCTGCGCAGCAGACGGATGAGGGGGCGCCGTGCCCTGCGTGGCTGGCGTCGTGGTCGGACCAGTCGGAAAGCTCACGGCGCGCCCTCATCCGTCAGCGCTTCGCGCTGCCACCTTCTCCCGCGAGGGGAGAAGGGACGCGCGCCAAGTCCCCGCCCACGTTTTCACGAGGCGGCTGTCGACGAGGGGCGTCGTGCGCGCTCGCCTGCCGTCACAAAATCGATCAAACCGGGGGGCGGACATGATCTGCCTGATCGACTACCGCGCCTGCAAGGCTGCCTCCTGCGCCCGCTGATAGCTCTCCATCACCGCGGCATAGTTCGGCGCGACGAGTCCGTAGAGTTGTGCGAGGCTGGCCGCTTCCGGACGAGCCCAGGTTCTGTGAAGTTCCGACAACAGCGCGTTGGTCGTGGTCGGTTTCACGCCGCCTTGGACGAAGCGCGCGAGAGAGGTGCGCGACGCCATT
>DATDBB010000415.1:0-4483 GCA_036525085.1 Allobosea sp. | reverse complement strand
GCGCGGCGACGCCGTGGTGCTTTTGCTGACGTTCCTGCTGGTGATCTTCGTCGACCTGACGACGGGCATCGTCGCCGGCTTCGTCGTCAGCGCGCTGCTGTTCCTGCATCGCATGGCGCAGTCCGTCGCGGTCGAGAACGGTATGCCGATGGTGGAGGAAGACAGGGCCGATACCGTCGATGGCAACGGAAGCGGGCCCTATGACTCAGTGCCGGCGACCGATCCGGACGTCGTGGTGGTGCGGATCTCGGGTGCCTTCTTCTTCGGTGCGGCTGCGGCGGTGGGCGCGGCGCTCGATCGGATCGGCGAGGCACCGAGAACCTATGTCGTCGATCTCTCGGCGGTTTCCCTGCTGGACTCGACCGGCGCGGCGACGCTCGAAGGCTTCGTGCGCAAGGCCAATCGCCAGGGCGCGGTCGTCTATATCGCGGGCGCGACGCGGGCGGTGCGCCGCACGCTTCTCATTCACGGCATCAGACGGTCGCGGGTACGCTTCGTCTCGTCGGTGAGCGATGCCGTCGCTACCGACCATGCGCGGCCTGAAGGCTCGGCCTGATCCGGTCACCTTCGGCAGGAGATATGTGGGTCGAGCCCGATTATGAGGGAGCGGTTACCCAGGATAGCCGAACTTTGCCTTGGTCGAGCGGATCTGGGCGAAGGCGCCACCCTCATTGCCCGCGGCGCAGGTCGAGCGGGCCGTCGCGATCTCCGCCGAGACGCGGCTGTGCACGCCCTTGGTGGTGTGGCCGGTGGCGAGGTCGTTGTCGATCACCGCCTGGAAACGTTCGACCTCGCCCGAACAGCCCGCGCCGGTCGGCATGCGGAACGTGTTGGGGGTGACGCCGGTCGCCGCCTGCTCGGGCGGTGGGGCCGGCGGCGCGCCGCCGGACGGGGTCTGGCAGGCCGAGAGCGAAAGCCCGCAGCCGAGCACGAGCAGGGGCAGAAGGCGGGAAGGGATCGGCATCCAAGAGATCGGCATCAATGTGCTCCGCGGCGGAACGGGCGACGATGCCTGATTCTCGGGCAGCGCGAAACCGCGCGACTTCACGGCATGACGACGTTGAAATAGGGCGATGTCGGCTTTTCGTTCGGGCCGACGGGCATCGGAACCGCGTTCTTGACCGGCTTAAGGCTCTTGAGATAGCCGGCGAGCGCGGCAGCGTCAGGATCGGTCAGCTTGCCGTAGTTCTCATAGGGCATCGCGGGGGCGAGCATGCGCCCGTCCGGCCGCACGCCGGTGCGCACGGCCTTGACGATGTCGGCCTGCGACCAGTCGCCGAGGCCCGTCTCGCGATCCGGCGTGAGATTGGGCGGATAGAAGATGCCCAGGCCGGGAATCCGGAAACCCACTTCCGAGCCGCCGAAGGCCCGGCTGAAATCCGGCTTGCCGAGGAACTTGCCCGGCGTGTGGCAGCCGGCGCAATCCATGATGGTGGCGAGATATTCGCCGCGCTTCAGGGCGTCGCCGGAAGCCTGAGCCTGTGCCCGGGCAGGCAAGAGTGCGGTCAGGGCGAGCATCAGCAAGGTCGTCGCGACAGGCAGGCGCATCATTGTCCCCCTTCGTCATAGCCATGCCTCGCGGGGACATGGCCGAGCACGATGTCGTGATGACGTTAGGGTAACTCGATGTGAAGCGGCGCGCCAGACTCGAATCCGAGGAAATCTAATCTTCGCGTAGCAGGAAGGCGGCGGCGACCGTCATCGCGCAGGATGCGGCCGCAGCCAGCCAGATTGCGTCGAGGCCGACCAGCCGGTGGGCCGCTGCTCCGGCGATTGCGCCCCCAAGCAGGCCGAGCCAGAGCAGGAAGTGGCGCATGAAAGCGAGTGGCGGGCCGCCGAGCATGGCGGCGGCGATGCGCTGGCCCATCTTCACCAGCGTCCCGGTCATATAGGTCAGGCCGATGGTGACCTCGCCATCGCGCTGGAAGACGGCGTTCTCCGAGCCCATCGCCACCGCGAGCAGGCAGACGGCCGCCATGGTGAAGCCGCTGGTGTCGAGCCCGGCCGAGACGAGCAGGCACAGTGTGACGAACGCCAGCACGGCCATGGGGCGGCGGCGCCTTGCGAAATGGCCGACCAGCGTGCCCAGCACCACTCCCCCGACGAAGAGGGCGAGGATGGCCCCTGCCAGCAGGATGCCGCCGCCATGTCCGCCGGCCAGCTCGATTCCGAGCCGCGTCGTGTTGCCGGTCATGAAGGAGACGAAGAAGCCGCCGAGCGTGATGAAGCCGAGAGCGTCGATATAGCCGGCGAGGCCGGAAAAGCAGGCGGCGAGAATGATCGCCCGGCGGTCGTAACGCATCATCGGCGGCTGGTCCGGCGGCGGCCGGAGGGATGGGCGGGCGCGCTCCCGGGCCTTGAGTCGCGCCACCGCCAGCATAGGATTTTCGTGCCAGTCTTCATAATTCGTCGGCGCGTGCGGACATATGCTTGCGCCGCAGGGGCGGTTTCGGTTACATCGTGACGAGCCCCAGAGCATGATGCCGAAAAGTGGGAACCGGTTTTCGGCTGACATCATGCTCTAACTCTTGGATGAGAGACGGATTCAGATTTCAGATCGGTTCGATCTGAAATCATCCGGCTCTAGAGGAACGCCTGTGGTTTCGACCGCCGCCCATGTCCGGATGAACGCCCGCGCCGTTGCGCGGACCGTCCGCATGCGCGCCTCCTCGACCCCGGCTCTTGGTCTGCTTCTTCTCCTTAGCCGCCCCTGAGGGCCGGCCGGGCATGCATGCCTGGGCGCTCAGGGGAGTGACGAGAACGACCTTCCAGACATAAGGCGCCTCACATCCGACGAGAGCGGCGCCAAGGCTTTCAGGAACAAGACCATGACCGAATCGACCCGGGCCGCCCACGCCGGCAAAGCCTCCGCCAAGCCTGTCTCGGCAAAAGACCGCGTGCTGATCTTCGACACCACGCTGCGCGATGGCGAGCAGTGCCCAGGCGCGACGATGACCTTCGAGGAGAAGCTCGAGATCGCCGAGATGCTGGACGCGATGGGCGTCGACATCATCGAGGCTGGCTTCCCGATCGCCTCCGACGGCGATTTCGAGGCGGTGTCGGAGATCGCGCGCCGCAGCAAGCGCTCGACGATCGCCGGCCTCGCCCGCGCCATCACCGCCGACATCGCCCGGGCCGGCGAGGCCGTGCGCCATGCCGGAAAGCCGCGCATCCACACCTTCGTCTCGACCTCGCCGATCCATCTGGAGCACCAGATGCGCAAGAGCGAGGAGGAGGTGCTGGAGATCATCACCCGCACCGTCGCGCAGGCGCGCAATCTGGTCGAGGATGTCGAGTGGTCGGCGATGGACGCCACCCGCACGCCGATCGAGTATCTGTGCCGGGCCGTCGACGCCGCGATCAAGGCCGGCGCCACCACGATCAACCTGCCCGATACCGTCGGCTATGCGACGCCCGACGAATACCGGACGATGTTCGCCTCGGTCCGCGAGCGCGTGCCCAATGCCGACAAGGCGATCTTCTCGGTGCATTGCCATAACGATCTGGGGCTGGCGGTCGCCAATTCGCTGGCCGGCATCGAGGGCGGCGCGCGCCAGGTCGAATGCACGCTGAACGGCATCGGCGAGCGCGCCGGCAATGCCGCGCTGGAAGAGGTGGTGATGGCGCTGCGGGTCCGCGGCGACGTGCTGCCCTACGACACCGGCATCGACGCGACCATGCTGATGCGGGCGTCCAAGACCGTCTCGAACGCCTGCTCCTTCCCGGTGCAGTACAACAAGGCGATCGTCGGCCGGAACGCCTTCGCGCATGAGAGCGGCATTCACCAGGACGGCATGCTGAAGAACAACACGACCTATGAGATCATGACCCCGGCCTCGGTCGGCGTCACCAAGACCTCGCTGGTGATGGGCAAGCATTCCGGCCGCGCCGCTTTCCGCTCCAAGCTGAAGGAGATGGGCTACGATCTTGGCGACAACCAGCTGGAAGACGCCTTCACCCGCTTCAAGGCGCTCGCCGACCGCAAGAAGCATGTCTATGACGAGGACATCGAGGCACTGGTCGACGACAACATCGCGACCGCGCATGACCGGGTGAAGCTGGATTCGCTGACGGTGATCGCCGGCACGCGCGGCCCGCAGCGTGCAACGATGCGGCTCGATGTCGAGGGGCGCCTGGTGACCGAGGAGGTCGAGGGCAACGGGCCGATCGACGCCATCTTCAACGCGATCAAGACGATCGTGCCGCATGAAGCGACGTTGGAGCTCTACGACGTCCATGCCGTCACCGAGGGCACCGACGCGCAAGCCGAGGTGACGGTGCGACTGACGCATGAAGGCTTCTCCGTCACGGGTCGCGGAGCCGACCCGGACACGCTGGTCTCCTCGGCCAAGGCCTATCTGGTCGCGCTCAACAAACTGATGGCCAAGGGCGTGCGCCTGCACGCGCAGGCCGCGGCGGAGTAACATTCCAGCCGTTGCGTCATCCCGGACAAGCCGCGTCAGCGGCGCCGATCCGGGATCCA
>DATDBB010000414.1:0-10140 GCA_036525085.1 Allobosea sp. | reverse complement strand
GGCTGATGCTGGTCTCGACCCATAATCTCGGCTCGATCCCCGATTTCTGCGACCAGGTCGTGATCGTCAACAAGACGGTCCTGGCGGCGGGGCCGACCGAGACTGCGTTCACCCATGACAACCTCCAGCGCGCCTTCGGCGGCGCGCTCAGGCATTTCCGCCTCGGCGGCGCCGAACTGCATGACGACGCGGACGAGCGGCGCGTCACCGTCATCACCGATGATGAGCGCCCGCTGGTGCTCTATGGCAAGCAGGACAGCGAGATGCTGGCCGGCGGCAAGGCGAATGGCGACGCTGCTGAGAGCGAGAAGGCAGACAGCACAAAGGACAGCGCGCCGTGATCGAACTGCTGCTGGAGCCGTTCGGCTACCAATACATGGTCCGGGCCATCTGGGTTTCGGCGCTGGTCGGCGGGGTCTGCGCCTTCCTGTCCTGCTTCCTGATGCTGAAGGGCTGGTCGCTGATGGGCGACGCGCTGGCGCATGCGATCGTGCCCGGCGTCGCGCTCGCCTATCTGCTGAAGGTGCCTTATGCAGCCGGCGCCTTCTTCTCGGGGCTTCTGGCGGCGCTCGCCATGGCGCTCGTCAGGGTGCGCACGCAACTGCGCGAGGACGCGGTCATCGGCATCGTGTTCACCACCTTCTTCGCGGCCGGGCTTCTGATCGTCTCGATCAACCCGACCTCGGTCAACGTGCAGTCGATCGTGCTCGGCAACATCCTCGGCATCTCCGACGAGGATGTCGTCCAGGTCGCGATCATCGCGGCGGTCTCGCTGGTGGTGCTGGTGGCGCGCTGGCGCGACCTGATGCTGGTCTTCTTCGACGAGAACCAGGCGCGCGCGGTCGGCTTGTCGCCGACGCGGCTGAAGATCCTGTTCTTCATGCTGCTCAGCGCCTGCACGGTCGCGGCGCTGCAGACGGTCGGGGCCGTGCTGGTGATCGCGATGGTGATCACGCCGGGCGCGACCGCCTATCTGCTGAGCGACCGCTTCGGCCGGCTGATCTTGATCGCGATCGGGCTCGGTGTCGTCACCAGCGCGGCTGGTGCCTATGCGAGCTATTTCCTCGACGGCTCGACGGGCGGGCTGATCGTGGTGTTCCAGACGATCCTGTTCCTGCTCGCCTTCGTCTTCGCGCCCAAGCATGGCCGGCTGGCGGCCGCACGCGCCGCCCGGGCCGCATCGGAGCCGGCGCCATGAGCCTTGTCGAAGCCTGGTTGATCGCGCCGCTGGCGCATGAGTTCATGCAGCGCGGCCTCGTCGTCGCCGTGCTAGTCGGCGTCGTCTGCGCCGTCCTGTCCTGCTTCCTGATCCTCAAGGGTTGGTCGCTGATGGGGGACGCGGTCTCGCATGCGGTGCTGCCCGGCATCGTGCTGGCGCAGGTCGCAGGCCTCCCGCTGGCGGCCGGCGCCTTTGTCGCGGGCCTCGGCTGCGCGCTTTCGATCGGCTATCTCAAGGAGAACAGCCGGGTGAAGGAGGACACGGTGATGGGCATCGTCTTCGCCGGCATGTTCGCGCTGGGGCTCGTCATGTTCGTCAAGGTCGACAGCGACCAGCACCTGCTGCACGTCCTGTTCGGCAACATGCTCGGCGTGCGCTGGGAGGACATCGCCGAGACGGCTGCCATCGCGGTGCCGACGATCGCGATC
The DNA here is from genome assembly GCA_036525085.1 of Allobosea sp. Classification (GTDB taxonomy): domain Bacteria; phylum Pseudomonadota; class Alphaproteobacteria; order Rhizobiales; family Beijerinckiaceae; genus Allobosea. Next base: position 8,493 of record DATDBB010000414.1, on the reverse strand, counting down.
ATGCTGGCCAAGCGGCGCGACTTCCTGCTGCTCGCCTTCGACCCGGCGCATGCGCGGGCGATCGGCCTGCCGGTGCGTGCGCTGAACGTCGGCATGCTGATCCTGCTGGCGCTGACCATCGTCGCGGCGCTGAAAGCTGTCGGCATCATCCTCGTGGTCGCCATGCTGATCGCGCCCGGCGCCATCGGCTTCCTGACGACGCGGCGCTTCGACGCGATGCTGGCGGTCGCGATCGGCGCCGCGACGCTGTCGAGCGTGCTCGGCACGATCCTGAGCTTCCATCTCGACGGGGCGACCGGCCCCTGCATCGTGGTGGTCCAGGCCGTGTTCTTCCTGGCGGCGCTCGGGCTCAACCTGCGCCGCTCGGCCCGGCGCGCGGCGGCTGCCGCCTGATCAGGCGGCCTGCCGGTCGGCGTCATCCTGCGCATCGCCATCCTGCGCTCTCGTGACGGTGACCGTCTGGGCCAGGCATTGGCAGTTGAATTGGCTGGTCAGGAAAGCGATGTCGGCGGCGTCGCGGCCGCTGGCGATCCGGACCATGCCCTCGACGGGGGCGAGTTGCGTCGGATCGACCAGCCACCAGCCGCCATTGAGATAGACCTCGAAGATCGCATGGAAATCCGGCGGGTCGAGATCGAGCGCATAAGCGCTGACCGCCCTTGCGGGAATGTTCAGCGCCCGCGTCAGCGCGATGCCGAGATGGCTGAAGTCGCGGCAGACGCCGGCCCGGTCGATGAAGGTCTGCTCGGCCGTGGTCTGCGCATGGCTGATGCCGTGCACATAATCGAGATGCTCGTGCAGCCAGTCGAGCACGGCGAGCACGCGCGCGCCGCCGGCCTCGATGCTGCGGAATTCACGCTGGGCGAAGCGCATGAACTCGTCGGACGGCGAGAACCGGCTCGGCAGCAGATAGGGCAGCACGTCCTGCGGCAGCTCCGACCAGCCGTGCTGGCGGGCATAGGGCACGAGAGGGATGCGCTTGCCGTTGTCGACCAGGGCGCGGTAGCGGATCTCGACCTGGCCGGACAGCGTGGTGCGGAAGCGGCGTTCGCCGGTGACCGGGTCCTGATCGCGCACGAGGCCGGCTTCGGGCGAGACCGTCAGGCTCTCGGAGATGATCGCCTGGTCGGGCGAGCGCGCGGCCTCGATCGCGGCGATGACCTCGGTTGCGCTGTTGAAGCCATAGGTCAGCGTCGCCGACACGTTCAGTTTCATGGATGTCCCCGGGTGGATCGCGAGATCGAAGCCCGGGCAACGTGATCGGCGCGCGGAAGTTCCGCGTTCTCAGGCCGCGTGTGCGGTGATGCCGATTTCGGGAGCGATCTGGGCCAGGATCTCATAGGAGCGCTTGCGCGCCGCATGGTCGAAGATCGGCGCAGTCGCCATGATCTCGTCAGCTTGTGTCGCTGCGATAAAGGCGCGCAGATTTCGCTTCAGCGTCTCCGGCGAGCCGATGAAGGCGTAGCGCAGCATCGACGAGACATGCGCCTTTTCGGCCGGTGACCAGAGCTGGTCGATGTCGTCGAGCGGCGGCTGGAGCTTGCCGCGGGCGCCGCGGATCATACCGAGGAAGCGCTGCTGCAGCGAGGTCGCGAGACGCTGCGCCTCGGCATCGGTGTCGGCGGCGATGACGTTGATGCCCGGCATCGCATAGGACTTGTCGAGTTGTTCGGAAGGCTTGAAGCGTTCGCGATAGACCGCCAGCGCCTGGATCAGCGCGTCGGGCGCGAAATGCGAGGCGAAGGCATAGGGCAGGCCGAGTTCGGCCGCGAGCTGGGCGCCGAACAGGCTGGAGCCGAGGATCCAGAGCGGGACGTTCAGTCCGGCGCCGGGCACGGCCTGGATCGCCTGGTTCGGCCCGGCCGGAGCGAAATAGGCCTGAACCTCGAGCACGTCCTGCGGGAAGGTGTCGGCCGACATCGGGTTTCGCCGGAGCGCGCGCATGGTCACCTGGTCGGTGCCCGGCGCACGGCCGAGGCCGAGATCGATGCGGCCGGGGAAGAGGGCTTCGAGCGTGCCGAACTGCTCGGCGATGACCAGGGGAGCGTGGTTCGGCAGCATGATGCCGCCGGCGCCGACGCGGATCGTCTTCGTCGCAGCGGCGAGCTGGCCGATGACCACCGCGGTCGCCGCGCTGGCGATGCCGGTCATGTTGTGGTGCTCGGCGACCCAGTAGCGGGTGTAGCCAAGGGCTTCGGCATGGCGGGCGAGGTCGATCGAGGCGCGCAGCGCGTCCCCCGGCTCCTGTCCTTCGCGGACGGGGACGAGGTCGAGAACGGAAATGGCGACCATGGCGGGCCTCTGCTTGGGGCCCGCTGTCGGAGCCGGTGGCGTCGGCCTTCAGATGGGACGGCCGGCGGCTCCGTTCCAGAGGCGGCGCCGATCCGTCATGGCGCGTCTGCGTCGGCGTTCTGGCTCGGGGCCGAAGCAGGCCCGCGCGCGCCTTCCAGTGCTGCGCAGACCGTCGGGGCGATCCGGCGGTAGGCGTGATCGTAATCGGCGAGATGCAACCCGTCCGTAAGGCTGTCCTCGTCACGGAAGCTGCTGGCGAAGCGGCAGGAGGCGCTCGCCCGGCAGGACGCTTCCGCCGAACTGCGGATGCCGGCGGCGGCTTCCGCCGAGAAGCCGGCGGGACTGCGGGCATCCAGAGGCGGCACGCCGGTGACGACGACGAGATCAGCCTTTTGCGCGAGCTTCCTCAGCAGCGGGCGGAAGGCCTGGGCGAAGCGGATCACGGCTTCGGGCGGGTCGCGGAAGCGCTTGCGATTGGCGTCATTGGTGCCGACGGTGAGGATGATCGCGCGGGGCGGGTGCGGCAAGGCGAGCTCCGCCAGCAGGGCATCGGTGTCACGCGCGGTCGCGCCGTCGATGCCCGCATTGACCAACGGCAGGCCGCAGAATTCGCGGCTGCGCCAGCGCACGACATGGGAATCGCCGGCGGCGAGCAGATAGTCGCCATGGACCCTCCGGAGGTCGGCTGAAATCTCGGCGAAGCGCTGATCGCGATAGGAGGTCGGGGGCGCGGAGACGCGGCCGATCGCGAAGCCCGCCAGCGAGCCGAGCGCCAACATGAGAGGAAGCACGAGGATGAGCGCCAGCAGGATGTGGCGGGCGGAAATGCCTCCGGCCCGGCTGGATATCTGGCCTCCGAAGAATGCCGTGCGGCAAAGCACCGTCATCGCCGGTCTCCCGTTGCCGTAGAGCGAACCGGGCAAATGTCCTTGACGGCGATGCGGACGGAGGGCGCCGGCCGGGACTGGCCGATCACCGGATCGCGATAGCTGGCCTGCGCGCAGGCATCGCGGCCGCGCAGCACGAAGCCGTCATGCGTCACCAGTGTCGGCAGCGCCCAGAGCCACAGCGCGACGGCGCCGATGAGGGCGATGGCGGCACCGGCGCGCCTGAGGGTCAGGTGCAGTGAGGGTGCGGTGGGGGTGGCGGAGGAGGAGAGCTCGAACATGACGTCATCGGGCGCGGTTGCGCAGCCGGTTCTATGGCCGGGACTTTTCCGGATGACGTCTGGCGAGAGCCTTCTGGTATCCTTGCTTTTCCAATCTCGGCGTTGGAAACGATTGGAAACATATCCGGCCACGACCTTGCCGCGAGCCGAGGGTAGAGCCGGCCCATGACCCGAACCCCGCATATCCTCATCGTCGAGGACGACCGCGAGATCGCGACGCTGGTGTCGCGCTTCCTGCGCAACAATGATTTCCGCATCAGGGCCGTGCCGAACGGGCGCGAGATGGATGCCGCGCTGCGCGACGGGCGTTTCGACCTGATCGTGCTCGACCTGATGCTGCCGGGCGAGGATGGCCTGAGCCTGTGCCGCAGGCTGCGCAGCGACGGCTCGATCCCGATCATCATGCTCACTGCCAAGGGCGAGGAGATCGACCGTATCCTCGGGCTGGAGATGGGGGCCGACGACTATCTGGTGAAGCCCTTCAACCCGCGCGAACTGCTCGCCCGCATCCGCGCCGTGCTGCGGCGGGCAGGCGGTGCGCCGGCGCCTGAGGTCGGAGAAAGCTCGGTGCTCGCCTTCGCCGGCTGGCGGCTCGACAAGGCGGTGCGGCGGCTCTTCAATCCGCAGGGCGAGCGCGTCGTGCTGACGGGCGCGGAAATCGATCTGCTGCTCGCCTTCTGCGAGCGGCCGCGCCGGGTGTTGTCGCGCGACCAGTTGCTCGACCTGACGCAGGGCCGGGCGGCGGCGCCTTTCGAGCGCTCGGTCGACGTGCTGGTGAGCCGGCTGCGCCAGAAGATGGAACGCAATCCGCGCGAGCCCGAACTGATCCAGACCATCCGCTCCGGTGGCTACATGTTCTCGCCGGAGATCCAGATCTCGCCGGAGAATCCGGGCTGATGAAACGCCTCCTGCTGCGCCTGTTGCCGGCGCGCGCCGCGGCGCAGATCACGGTCATCGCGATCGGCTCGCTGGTGCTCGCCAATCTGGTGACGATCGCGACGCTCGTGGTGTTGCTGCCGCCGGAGCTCAAGCGCGTTCCGAATCTGCCCTATGTGACGGAACTCGTCGCCCTCGGCCGGACGATCGAGGCTGCGCCGACGCCGGAGGCGAAGGCTGCGATCACAGAGGCCGCGCTCGCCGCCCATCCGAAGCTATCGCGCTTGCCGGCTGACGCAAAGGCGACAGACCGCGAGCTGCCCTGGCCCGACAACCAGCTGCTGCTCAGTCTCGAGGAGCGGCTCGGCGATACTGCGCAGGTTCTGCTGCTCGATCAGCCGCAGGGCCAGCGCGGGCCGCCGCCGGTCGGTTTGCGCTTCCGCGATGGCTCCGGTCTGGCAATGGCCCCCAACCCGATGACACCGCCGCCGCGGGGGGCGGCCTTTGTCGGCTATCTCGTCGTGATGCTCGCCTTGCTTGCCTTGCTGGTCGGGTTGCTGTCGCTCTGGGCGGCACGCGCGGTGGCCTCGCCGCTGTCGCGCCTGGCCGAGGCGGTCGATCGCTTCGACCCCGACCGCGACGACATCGCCGCGGCAGAACAGGGACCGAGCGAGGTCAAGCGGCTCGCGCGCGCCTTCGGGGAGATGGCGGCGCGCATCCGGCGGCTTGTGGACGACCGGACGCGGATGCTGGCCGCCGTCAGCCATGATCTGCGCACCCCGATCACGCGGCTGCGGCTGCGGGCCGACGAGATCAGCGACGGCAAGCAGCGCCGCGCGATCGTCGCCGATCTCGCGCTGATGGAGCGCATGGTCGGCGGCGCGCTGTCCTATCTGCGCGAGGGGCGCGCTTCGGGCAGCATGGCGGCGACCGACATCCCGGCGCTGCTCCAGACGATCTGCGACGATTTCGCCGATCTCGGCCATATCGTTGTCTTCGAGGGGCCGATGCGGGCCTCGGCACTGTGCGATTCCGACCAGATGACGCGCGCCGTCACCAATCTCGTCGATAATGCCATCAAGTTCGGCGGCAAGGTCGTGGTCAGGCTCGACGACAGCGATCCCGACGTCATTGCCGTCATCGTCGAGGATGACGGGCCGGGCATTGCGCCCGACGAGCGCGAGAAGGTGTTCGAGCCGTTCTATCGCAGCGACCTGGCGCGGACGTTGAAGCAGGGCAGCGGCTTCGGGCTCGGGCTCGCGATCGTGCGCGCCATCGCCGAAGCGCATCGCGGCGAACTCACTTTGGCGGAGCGTGAGGGAGGCGGCCTCTCGGCCCGGATCGTCTGGCCGCGCCGCCGCTAGCGGAACGCGCCGCCCCCTGGCGCGTTGTTTCCGCAGGGCCTGCAAGCCGGGCCGCAGCGTTCACAAGGGGGTTGCCATGACCAGCACGAATCCGGCCAAGGAGAGTCTGCGCAAGGAGCAGCGCGAGCAGCGTCAGGCCAGCCGCAAGCAAGGCAAGGACGCCGGCCTGGACAGGGCTCTCGAGGACACGTTCCCGGCGAGCGACCCGGTCGCGGCGGAGACGCCGACCAAGCCGGGCGCCAGCCGCAAGCGCCACTGAGGATCGCTCAGGCGCGCTGGTAGAGCAGGCGGGCCCTGATGGTCCCGTCGAGCGAGCGGATTTCGCGCAGGATGTCGCGCGCATCCGCGCCGATGCTGTCCGCCTCCATCACGACGTAGCCGACCTCGCCGTCAGTCTGGTAGTTCTGTGCGGCGATGTTGACGTTGCGATTGGCGAAGACGTCGTTGAGGCGCCGCAGCATGCCCGGCACATTGCGCTGGACATGGATGAAGCGCGTGCCGATCGCGCGCGGCGCGAGCTGGACCTGCGGGAAGTTGACCGCACCGACCGTCGAGCCGACATCGGAATAGTCGACCAGCTTGCGCGCGACCTCGGCGCCGATACGCTCCTGCGCCTCCTCGGTCGAGCCGCCGACGTGCGGGGTCAGAATGACGTTGGGCAGGCCCTGCAGCGGCGAGACGAAGCGCTCGCTGTTCGAGGCCGGCTCGACCGGGAAGACGTCGACCGCAGCTCCAGCGAGATGGCCACTGCGCAGTGCGTCGGCAGCGGCGTCGAGATCGACAACGGTGCCGCGCGAATTGTTGATCAGGTAGGAGCCCGGCTTCATCTTGGCGATTTGGGCAGCGCCGATCATGCCAGCCGTCTGCGGCGTCTCGGGCACATGCAGCGAGACGATGTCGGCGAAGCCGAGCAGATCGTCGAGGCTCGGCACGGAATCGGTGTTGCCATGGCGCAGGCGGTCGGTCTGGTCGTAATAGACGACGCGCATGCCCATGGCCTCGGCCAGCGTCGAGAGCTGGCTGCCGATATTGCCATAGCCGACGATGCCGAGGATCTTGCCGCGGACCTCGAAGGAGCCGTCGGCCGATTTGTCCCAGCCGCCGTCATGAGCGGCGCGCGAGCGGTCCGGAATCCGGCGCAGCAGCATGACGATCTCGCCGATCGTCAGCTCGGCGACGCTGCGGGTGTTCGAGAATGGCGCGTTGAAGACCGGCACGCCACGGCTGCGCGCCGCCTGGAGATCGACCTGGTTGGTGCCGACAGAAAAGCAGCCGACCGCGAAGAGGCGGCTGGCATGCGCGAAGATGTCCTCGGTCAACTGCGTGCGCGAGCGGATGCCGAGCACATGCACGCCCTCGATCGCCTTGAGCAGGGCGTCGCGGTCGAGCGCCTTGGGCAGGCGCGTCATGTTGGTGTAGCCGGCGTTCAGCAGCAGCTCGGCGGCCGAATCGTTGATGCCTTCCAGCAGCAGGACCTTGATGCGGTCCTTGGACAGGGACAGGCGTTCGCTTTGTTTCGTCATCGGGGGCGTTCGGTCTGGCGGCGGAGGCGTCCGCTATAGACCCGCTGCGGCGCGACACAACCTGATTTTGCGATGGCATGCCGTTGAAGCGGTCACGCCTTCTCGACAACCAGGGTCGCCCCCTCGACGCGCACCACACGGATTTCGCTGCCCGCCAGCAGTTCCGGGCCGGTGACGCGCCATGACGAATCGCCGACGCGAATGCGGCCCTCCCCGCCGGTCATCGTCGCGTCGAGCCGGAAGACCTTGCCGATGAGCTGGCGGCCGCGATCGTTGAGGCCGGTGGCGGCGTCGGGCTCCTCGCCCTTGCGGCGGGTCAGCAACCTTCCGGCGATGACGGCGACGACGCTGAACCCGGCGAAGACCAGCGCGGCCGCCTGCCAGCCGATCCCTGTGAGGCCGACGACCGCGCCGGTCAGCAGCGCGGCCAGCCCGAGCCAGATCAGGAAGACGCCGGGCGCGAAGACCTCGCCGCCGATCAGGACAAGGCCGAGGATGACCCAGCCCCAGGCGCCGAGCCATAGCATGGCGGACAGCATTGCCCGCTCCTCAGACGCTGCGGCCGGTCGGCGGCACGGAGCCCGTTCGCCTGGCTTCGACCGCATCGTCGCCGAAGACGGCGCGGGTGAGCTGCGCGATGCCGCCGACCGTGCCAGCGAGCGCAGCGGCTTCGATCGGCACGATCACGACCTTGCTGTTATGGGCACTGGCGATCGCCTTGAGGGCTTCGGTATAGCGCTCGGCGATCAGGAAGTTGGCGGCCTGGATGTCGCCCTTGCCAATCGCCTCCGAGACCATGGCGGTCGCGGCGGCCTCGGCCTGGGCCGAGCGCTCGCGCGCCTCGGCGTCGCGGAAGGCGGCTTCCTTGCGGCCCTCGGCGGCGAGGATCTGCGATTGCTTCATGCCCTCGGCCTTGAGAATTTCGGCCTGGCGCATGCCGTCGGCCTCCAGCACGGCGGCGCGTTTCTCGCGCTCGGCCTTCATCTGCCGGTTCATCGCGCCGACGATGTCGGCCGGCGGCAGGATGTCGCGGATTTCGATGCGCGTGACCTTGACGCCCCAGGGCGAGGCGGCAGCGTCCATGACGCGCAGCAGCCGCTCGTTGATCTCGTCGCGATGCGAGAGCAGCTGGTCGAGATCCATCGAGCCGACCACGGTGCGGATATTGGTCATGGTCAGCGTCATCAGCGCCTCGTCGAGCGCGGAGACCTCGTAGCGCGCCTTGGCCGCGTCGAGGATCTGGTAGAAGGCAGCGGCATCGATGCGGACG
>DATDBB010000413.1:0-5416 GCA_036525085.1 Allobosea sp. | reverse complement strand
CAGCAATATTCAGTTCTCCAACAGCAACCTCTATACGCGGCGCGGCGATTTCGATTTCGACGCCAACGGCTATCTGGTCAACGGCGCCGGCTACTACCTCAAGGGCCTGAAGATCGACACGGTGACGGGTTCGCTGATCGGCACCCAGCCGGAAGTCCTGCGCATCACCAAGGAGCAGTTCCCGGCGAAGGCGACGACCTCGATCGAGTACCGCGCCAACATCCCGGCGTTTCCCGGCACCAACAACGCGGTCGCGACGACGCCAGGCTCGGAGTTGCTGAGCCCGGCCGGCTTCACCAGCAATCCGCTTTCGACCACCCAGGGCGGCACGGGCATCGTCATCGGCAGCGAAATCACCAGCTTCCTCAACCAATCGATTCCGGGCGGTTCGGTCACCGTCTACGATTCGCTCGGCAAGGCGACCAGCGTCGAGCTGCGCTGGGCCAAGACGACCAACGCCTCGGCTGCTCCGCCGGCGGTCGATACCTGGAACCTGTTCGTCGCCGAGAACACCGCAGCGACCGGCGGCGCCACCGCCTACCGCAATGTCAATACCAGCATCACCTTCGGCCCCACAGGGCAGTTGACGGCGCCCGCTACGGGCAACATCGCCCTGCCGACGATGACGATCGCCGGCACGACGATCACCGGCATCCAGGTCACGACGGGCGGCAATGGCCTGACCCAGAACGGCGACGTCAGCGGGCAGATCGACGCCCGCTCGATCCGGCAGGACGGCTACACCGCCGGCACGCTCGACCGGACCTCGGTCTCGGCCGACGGCCAGGTGATCGGCACCTTCAGCAACGGCCAGGTCGTCGCGCTGGCGCAGCTCTCGGTCGCCCGCTTCAACGCCGACAACGCGCTGAAGCGTCTCGACGGCGGCGCCTTCGAGGAGACGATCGAATCCGGTCCGCCGATCATCGGTCTCGGCACCTCCCAGCTCATCGGCGGCAATGTCGAGCAGTCCAATACCGACATCGCCGACGAGTTCTCGAAGATGATCGTCACCCAGCAGGCCTATTCGGCCAACACGAAGGTGATCACCACAGCGCAGGAGATGCTGCGCGACGTCTTCAGCATCATCCGCTGAAGGCTTCGCCGCAGGATCGGGGTGCGGTCCAGAAAGACCGCTAGTCGCGACAGGAGCTGGAGATGGGTCTCAGCACGTCCCTCAATACGGCCATCGCGGGGCTGAACGCCACGCAGGTCGGCATCGGCGTCGTCTCGCAGAACGTCTCCAATGCGGGTACGACGGGCTATGTCCGTCGTACCGTCTCGACCGCAGACAGTCTCAGCGGCCTGACCGTCGGGACGCAGAGCACGCAGGTCCAGCGCCTGCTCGATAAGATCGTCCAGCACCAGCTCTGGCAGGAATCAGCTGGGGCCGCCTACACCTCGACGCGTGCCGACATGATGTCCAGCGTCGACAAGCTCTACGGCGCACCGGGCAGCACCACAGCGCTGGACACGGTCTATAACGGCTTCACCTCGGCGCTGCAGGCGCTGAAGAACGATCCGTCATCCTACAGCCTGCGCTCGGCCGTGCTGGATTCGGCCGGCCAACTCGCGACCCGGCTAAACACCCTGTCGGACGGCGTGCAGGCGCTGCGCGCGCAGGCCGAGAGCGGCATTGCGAGTGCGGTCACGCAGGTCAACAACCTGCTCGGCGCCCTGACGAATGTGAACTCCCGCATCGTCGGAAGCCCGAACGACACGGCCGTCGCCGGGCTGAAGGACCAGCGCGACCTGATCCTCTCCGAGCTGTCGCAATATATCGACATCAAGACCAGCGAGGATGCGCGCGGCTCGGTCAGCGTCGTCACCGGCTCGGGAACGCAGATCTTCGACGGCCGCCCGGCGGTGACCTTCGGCTTCGACGAGCATGCCGGCCTCGGGGCGGACGACCAGTGGAGCGCCGACCCGACCCAGCGCGGCGTCGGCACGATCACCATGACCGCCAGTTCCGGTGGCGTCATGGACGCGATCGCCAACAAGACCTTCCGCTCGGGCGAGATCGCCGCGCTGGTCGAGATGCGCGACAAGACGCTCGTCCAGTCGCAGGCGCAGCTCGACGAGATCGCGGCGCAGATGTCGCGGGCACTGTCCGACCGCGAGATCGCCGGCACGGCGGTGACGGCGGGCGCGGCGACCGGCTTCGATGTCGATCTCACGGGCCTGCAATCCGGCAATACGGTCACGCTCGACTATGCGGTGACGCCGGGTGGCCAGACGCAGCGCTTCACTTTCGTGCGCGTCGAGTCCGCGGCCTCGCTGCCGCTGCCGGCCTCCGCCAGCGGCGACGCCAACAACCGCGTCATCGGCATCGACTTCTCGGGAGGCCCGGCCTCGGTCGCCGCGCAGATGCAGGCCGCGATCGGCGGCGGCTTCACCGTCTCCAACACCGGCTCGGTCCTGCGCATCGTCGATGACGGCGCCGCCGGTACGCGCGACGTCAAGGCGCTGACGTCCCGCCCGACCGCGACCACCCTGTCCTCGGCCGGCGGCAGCGCCGAACTGCCCTTCTTCGTCGATGGCGCCAGCAGCGCGGCTTATACTGGCTCCTACGAGGGCGGCTCGCAGGCGGTCGGCTTCGCCGGGCGGATCACGGTCAATCCGGCGCTGATCGCCGACCGCTCCAAGCTCGTCACCTTCGACACGGCGACGGCGCAGGGCGACGTAACGCGCCCGCAACTGATGCTGGAGCGGCTGACCCAGAGCCAGCGCGCCCTCACCAACCGCACGGGCATCGATGGCTCGACGGCGACGACGACTTCCACCGTCTCGAGCCTGGTCCAGCGCGTCGTCTCCTCGCAGGGACAGGCGGTGGAGACCGCCAAGCGGCTCGACGAGGGCCAGCAGGTGGCGCTGGCCGCGGTCCAGAGCCGCTTCCAGGAAACCTCGCAGGTCAATGTCGACCAGGAGATGTCGACGCTGATCGAGCTTCAGACCGCCTATGCCGCCAACGCCCGCATCATCTCGACCGTCAAGGAGATGATGGACGTCCTGATGAGAGTGTGAGCGCGCCATGACCATCACCGCCTATGGCACCGGGGCCTATCGCGCCGCCAAGCCCAACAGCTTCGTCTCCAACCGGGCCGAGCTGACCGATCTCGAGCGCCAGCTCGCGACGCAGCAGAGGGCCGAGAGCTATGGCGACCTCGGCATGGACCGGCGCACCAGCCTCGACCTCAACGCCAAGGTCTCGACGCTCGATTCCTGGCTCGGCGGCATCGCGCTGGCGGACGTCAACCTCAAGCTCTCGACGCAGGCCGTCGAGAGCTTCGCCAAGCTCACCAGCGAGACCGTCAACGACACCCGCTCCAACAGCTATGTCCCCAGTTCGACCGGCCGTTCCGCGCCGCAGGTGCTGGCGGAGGAGAAGTTCAAGCAGACGCTCGACATGCTGAATTCCTCGGTGAACGGGCGCTACCTGTTCTCGGGGAAGACCTCCGACATCCAGCCCACGGTCAGCTATTCCGAGATGATCGAGGGCGATGGCGCCGGGCGCGCCGGTCTCAGGCAGTTGATCTCGGAGCGCCGGCAGGCCGATCTCGGCGTCGGTGGGCTCGGGCGCCTGACGACGGGTGGCGCTGCGGCGACGGCGACCATCGCGGAGGAGGCGCCGGCCCATAGCTACGGCTTCAAGCTCGCCGGCGCCGCCAGCAGTTCGGCCGCAATGACGCCGACCTACACGGCCGGCCCGCCCGCCGACATCGCCGTCACCGTGGCCAGCCTGCCGACGGCGGGCGACACGCTGCGCATCACGCTCGACCTGCCCGATGGATCGCAGGAGGAGGTCGTGCTGACGGCGCGCGCGCCGGGGACCGACGGTTCCGACGCCACCACCTTCGAGATCGGGACGGACGTCAACACGACCGCCGCCAATCTGCGTAACTCGATCAATGCCGCCCTGACCAAGGAAGCCTCGACCACGCTGTCGGCGGCGTCCTCGCAGGTCGCGGCGGCGAATTTCTTCGCGGGCAGCGCCAGCAACCCGCCGCTGCGAGTGCCGGGCCCGCCCTACGACACCGCCACGGCAGCGCCCGCTCCGGGGACCGCGGCCAACACCGTGATCTGGTACCAGGGCGATGACGGCAGCGATCCGGCCCGCTCGACCGCGACCGTTCAGGTCGACAAGGGACAGACCGTCGGCACCGGCGCGCGCGCCAATGAGGAAGCCTTCCGCGTCGGACTGGCGCAGTTCGCGGTGATGGCGATCGAGACCTTCCCCGCCGGCGATGCCAATTCGCAGGCCCGCTACGAGGCGATGACCTCCCGCGTCGGTGAGAAGCTCGGCTTCGGCGGCAGCGTCCAGAAGCCTGCGGAAATCATCACCGAATTCGGCTCGGCCCAGACCGCGATGTCCCGCGCCAAGGAACGCCACGCGAGCACCAAGAACTACCTCACGACGACGCTTGCGGGGGTCGAGAACGTGACGACCGAGGAGGTCGCGGTGCAGATCCTGGCGCTGCAGACGCGGCTGCAGGCGAGCTACCAGACCACGTCGATCCTCTCGCAGCTCTCGCTGACGAATTATCTCTGAAGCCGATCGCCGCGCTCAAACGAAAGGGGCGTCACCGGTAGCCGGTGACGCCCCTTTCGCTTTGATGGGATGGGGCGGAAGGCGCTCAGCGATTGCGCAGGCCCGCGGCGATATCGCGGTTGATGCCGACCAGGACGCGAAGGCCCTCGGGCGCGGGGTTCGCGGCGATCCGGAAGGTCTGGTTGAAGATGAAGTTGGCGAGGCTGAGGATGTTGGTCTTGATGCCGACCGGCAGCGGGTTGTCCTCGGCGACGACGGCCGAGACGAGCAGCGTCCAGAGCTTGCGATTGTAGCTCAGCGCCTCGTCCAGATCACGTTGCGCGAGGGACCAGTCATCCGAAACGGCCTGGAGCCGGGCGGCGGCCTTGATCAGCAGCGAGGCTTCGAGTTCGCGGGGGGAGACGACCGCCTGATTGGCTCGGGCGGCGGAGGCGTAGGCGTTAAACCCGTGTTGCATTCTCGATGAGTTCCGCTTCGTAAGCGATCAGCTTCTTGGCTGCCTTCAGAGCTTTGTAGAGATCGCCACTTAAGATGCGGTTATTAATCTCGTGAATATGCGGCAGGGCGCTCGGCGCGGCCTGGACGAAATCGCGGACGAGCTCGAAATAGACCTCGTGCTGATACATCGGGTCCTGGGCCAGATACATGAGCTGGATGGCGAGATAGATCTTCTTGCCCGGGCTGTCGGCGGTGGCGGCGGTGAGGATGTCCTTCTCGCGCAGGATCGGGGCGTCGCCCTCGATGAAGAACCGCGTCCGCTGCTCGTCGTTGCGGATCACCACCTGGCCGATGATGATGCGCTCGCGGGGCTTGAGTTCGACCTTGAGAGCCATGTTCGACTGAGCCTTCTGGCTGGGGGAGGGGCGTTTG
>DATDBB010000412.1:0-2211 GCA_036525085.1 Allobosea sp. | reverse complement strand
TGGTCACGATGGTCAGTTCGCCCTCATCGTCGATCTGGGCGATCAGCACGTCACGCGACGAGAACCCCATCGCCTCAAGCGCCGATTTTGCGACCGGAGCGCCTTCGAGGGCCTGCTGCAGGCGCTGAAGCTGATCGGGCGTGCGCGCGGCCACGAGCTGGTTGACCTGGTTCTTGGTCTCCTCGGAAAGCTCGTCCAGGGCGACGACGCTCACTTTCTTGATGGCAGGCGTCGCGGGCGCCTGCGGCGACGCGGCTGGTGGTGCCGGCTGCGCCGAGGGCGCTTGCGCGTTAGCGGGGCCGGCCAGGATGAGCGCGGCGCTTACGGCCGCCAGCATGATCATGCGCATGAAGTATCCTTCCATCGGTTGCGGATGCGCGCGATTGAGCCGGACGAATGGGTCGGGAAGCCGGGCGGGATCGGGTCATTCCATGACCATGTCGCGGCCGGAATGCGCTGCCCGGCGGGGGCACCCGGATGATTGTCCGCAATCGATTGACGGCTGGGTAACCGATGCTTGGTCAGGCCCGCGCAAGCTTCACGACCGCATGATAGTCTGGGCCAGTTGCGTACGTTCCGTCATGGAGGCGTGGATGGCCGACGAGGTGCAGAACTATCTGATATCGGAGATCGAGACCCTTCGCAGCGCGGTCTTTCGAGCCGGCGCGTTGAATGCCAAGACGCTCGGCCCCAGTGCCGAGGCCCATCTGGAAAACGTCCTTCGCTTCGTCACCATCTCGCATGAGATGGAGGAAGCGACCTACATGGCCCTCTCGCAAATCGCCCTGTTCGCGCGCGCGCTCTACGCCCAGGCGCAGATCGGCGAGATCGAGCAGGCGCGGCGTGACGCGCTGGTCGCGATCGATACGCTCGCCATCGTCGTCGAAGGATCGACACCGAGCGCCGCTGCGCAGTTCGCGGGGGCGCTGGAAGCAGACATCCTCCAGCTTGATCTGACCGCGCCAGCCGCCACACAGCACTAGCCGCGGCAGCGCCCTATCGCCGGCCCTGAAAGAAGCTGCGCAGAAGCTCGGCCGCCTCGCTTTCGCGCAGGCCGCCATAGACCTCCGGCTGATGGTGGCAGGTCGGGCTGGCATAGAGCCTGACCCCGTTCTCGACAGCGCCACCCTTGGGATCGCCCGCGCCGAAATAGAGCCGCCGGATGCGAGCGAAGGAGATCGCCGCCGCGCACATCGGGCAGGGCTCGAGCGTGACGTGCAGGTCGCAGCCGAGCAGGCGCTCGGAGCCCACAACCTCGCAGGCCCGGCGCAGCGCCAGCATCTCGGCATGGGCCGTCGGGTCCTTCAGTTCCAGCGTGCGATTGCCGGCGCGGGCGAGCACCACGCCGCCCTGCGTGACGACGGCGCCGACCGGCACCTCGCCGCGCGCCGCGGCAGCGCGCGCCTCGTCGAAGGCGAGTGTCATCGCATCGATCGTCCTGGCGTCTGGCATCCCGGCCTCGGGGGCCGGTGACGGGCGCGATTGCGGCATCGATCCTCCGTTTTGGCGCTCGCAGGCGCGGGAGCGCTCTGCTACAAGCGCCGGCTACACCAAGAATTCGAGCCTGTCCTCTTTCGCGAAAGTGCCTGTCACTTTCGGCGCGGCACGCTCAGGAGCAGTCATGAGCGACGACAACAATCAGAAAAGCCGGGGCCCGCGCAAGGGCGGCGGAGCCGGCGGGCGTGGCGGCGGATCTGGCGGCGGGCGCGATGGCGGCGGCTTCGGCGGCAAGGGCCCGCGCTCCGGCGCGCCAGCCGGCGGCGAACGCAAGCCGTTCCGGAGCCGCAGCGAGGGCGCAGAACGCCCCGCCCGCAGCTTCGGCAAGCCGGAAGGAGCCCGCGCACCCTTCCGCGAGCGCGCCGGGAGCGATCGCCCCGGCCGCGAGGGCGGCGCGGAACGCCCCTTCCGGCCACGGCCCGAGGGCGAGCGCAGTTCGAGCCGGCCGCCGCGCGAGGGTTTTGCGCCGCGAGGCGAGCGTTTCGGCGGTGCCGGCGCTGGCGGCAAGCGTTTCGACCGCCCCCGTTCCGACGCCCCCCCGCGCTCGCGACGCCCGCGCGAGGAGGCTCCCGCCTCCGAAGCCAAGCTGCTGCCGTCGCTGATCCAGGAGCCCGAGCGCATCGCCAAGGTGATGGCGCGCGCCGGCGTCGCCTCCCGCCGCGACTGCGAGGCGATGATCGCGGAAGGCCGCGTCAGCGTGAACGGCAAGGTGCT
>DATDBB010000411.1:0-8976 GCA_036525085.1 Allobosea sp. | reverse complement strand
GATTGCTACTCGATCGGGCAACAGGTCGCAGCCGACCGCGGCGGCACGCTTGCGAAGGCCTCACAGACGACCAAGGGTGGGCAGGAGGTCTGCGTGATCGTGGTGCTGTTGCCAGGCAAGGATGGCGGGCGCCCCCGCCGTGACCAGGTCGTCGTGCCATTGAATTGAGGCGACCCATCGCTACGGCAGTGGCGCGAAAATCCATCACTGGAACGGATAATCGATTTCATGCGCATTTTGGTAGTCGAGGATGACAAGGATCTGAACCGGCAGCTTTCCGAAGCCTTTACCGATGCCGGCTACGCGGTAGACAAGGCCTTCGATGGCAAAGAAGGCCATTTTCTCGGTGATACCGAGCCGTATGACGCGATCGTGCTGGATGTCGGTCTGCCGCAGATGGACGGCATCAGCGTCCTCGAACGCTGGCGGCGGGACGGCCGCAAGACGCCGGTATTGATCCTCACCGCGCGCGACCGCTGGAGCGACAAGGTTTCCGGCATCGATGCGGGCGCCGACGACTACGTGACCAAGCCGTTTCATATCGAGGAGGTGCTGGCGCGCATCCGGGCGCTGATTCGCCGTGCCGCCGGCCACGCATCGTCGGAGCTTACGTGCGGTCCTCTAAGGCTCGACACAAAGGCTTCGAAGGCCGACATGAAGGGGATGCCACTTAAGCTGACGTCGCACGAGTTCCGGCTGCTTGCCTATCTGATGCATCACATGGGCGAGGTGGTGTCGCGCACCGAGCTGGTCGAACATCTCTACGACCAGGATTTCGATCGCGATTCCAATACGATCGAGGTCTTCGTCGGCCGGCTGCGCAAGAAACTCGGCGTCGACGTCATCGAGACGGTCCGTGGCCTCGGCTACATCGCAGCCGCGCCCGAAAAGGTCTGATCCGGGGCTATGCCTTTCCGGTCGCATCGCTACTCGCTCGGCGCGCGGCTGTTCCTCTCGGCGGCGATCTGCTGTGCGCTCGTGCTGATCCTGGCCGGCTTCGGTCTGACCACCTTCTATCGCCGTTCGGCCGAGCGCGGCTTCGACGAGCGCCTGAGCGTCTACATCAAGGAACTCATCGCCGATCTCGCCGCCCCGCCCGAGACCGAACGGCAGGCGATCGGCGATCTCGGCGAGCCGCGTTTCGATCTGCCCTTGTCGGGCTGGTACTGGCAGATCATCCGGCTCGACGGCGAGCGACCGACCATCCGCGCCTCGCGCTCCCTCGTCGGCGGGCAACTGCCCAAGCTGCTCGACCAGCCCATCGTGCCCAACGCACGGGGGCTGCGCGAAAGCTACATTTCCGGGCCCGACGACCGCTCATTGCGGATTCTCGAGCGCGAGATCGATGTCGGCGAGGACGGACGCTTCTCGGTCGCGGTCGCCGCCCCTTCGGACGAGATCGACGGCGACATCCGCGACTTCCGCCTGGCGCTGACCATGACCTTCGTCCTGCTCGGGCTCGCGCTGGTCGCCTCCACCATCATCCAAGTGCGCTTCGGCCTGCGCCCGCTCGTGCGTCTGGGGGCGGCCGTCGGCATGGTGCGCACCGGAGAGACGCCACGTATCGTCGGCCGCTACCCGCCCGATCTCGCGCCGCTGGCCGGCGAACTCAACCAGCTCATCGACGCCAATCATGAGATTCTCGATCGCGCCCGCACGCAGGTCGGCAATCTCGCCCATGCCCTCAAGACCCCGCTCAGCGTGATGCTCAACGAGGCGGAAGCAGGCGAGGGGCATTTGCCCCAGACCGTCCAGGCGCAGGCCGCGATTATGCGCGATCAGGTCCAGTATTATCTCGACCGGGCCCGGGCAGCTGCACTCTCCGGCGCGCTCGGCGGTGTCACCGAGATCGCGCCGTCGCTCGACGCCCTGATCCGCACCTTCTCCAAGATCTCGCAGGGAAAGGGCATCGCCGGCAGCCATAATGTGCCGGCACGGGCCCGCTTCCGGGGCGAGAAGCAGGACTTCGAGGAGATGCTCGGCAATCTCCTCGACAACGCCTTCAAATGGGCCGAGTCCACTGTCGAAGTCTCGCTCGACAAGCGCGATGACGACATGCCCGGCCGGATTGTCCTCCTGATCGACGATGACGGACCAGGCTTGCCCGACGAGGCCATGGCGGATGCCCTCAAACGCGGCAAACGGCTCGACGAGGCCACGCCGGGCTCAGGGCTGGGTCTGTCGATCGTGGTCGATCTGGCGAAGCTCTATGGCGGCGAGCTTTCGCTGCAGCGCTCGCCGCTCGGCGGCTTGCGCGTACGCCTCGCGCTGCCCTCCGTATGAGCCATGTCGCCGCGCGTGACCCTTTGTCGCCATCTTCTGACATGATGCCGAGCCTGATTTTGGCTAAGAGCGTCCGATGCTGATCTGGATCATCTTCGCGGTCATGACGGGGGCGGCGATCTTCGCGCTGCTCTGGCCGCTCAGCCATGGCCGGGTGGCGGCTTTCGCCGATGCGGCCGACGCGAAGAGCCTCTACCGCGCCCAACTCGGCGAGATCGAGCGCGATCTCGCGCGCAGGCTGATCGGGCCGGTGGAAGCCGAGGCCGCGCGCGCGGAAGCGGCGCGACGACTGCTGCGCGCATCGGGCGATGAGGCGGGTCCCGCCGGCGAGACGGAATCGTCGCTGCGCCGGCGCCGGGCGAGTTCCGCGCTGGCGCTGTCCTGCGTGCCGCTGCTCGCGCTCCTGGTCTACGGCGCCTATGGCTCGCCTGGAAATCCTGACCAGCCGCTCGCGGCGCGGCTTCAGGCCGATCCTTCGCGCCAGGATTTCGCGCTGGCGCTGTCGCGGATCGAGACGCACCTCGCCAACAACCCGTCCGACGCGAAGGGCTGGTCCGTCATCGCGCCCGTCTATATGCGCCAGGGGCGCTATGACGATGCGGCGACCGCCTTCGCCTCGGCGATCCGCCATGGCGAGGCGAGTTCCGAAGCCCATGCCGGGCTGGGTGAGGCTCGTGCACTGGCCGCCGGCGGCGTGGTGACGGCCGCCGCGCGCGAAAGCATGGCCGAGGCGCTCCGGCTCGATCCCAACAATGCCCGTGCCCGCTTCTTCCTCGCCATCGGCAAGGAGCAAGATGGCGATGCCGCAGGCGCGATCGCCGCGCTGCGGCAACTGCTCGGCGATGCGCCTCCCGATGCGCCCTGGACGCAGGCCGTCCGGCAGAGGCTCGAGCGGTTGGACGCCGATTCCGCTGGCAATGCGATCACCGCCCTGGCTCCGGCCGATAGGGAGGCTGCGATCCGCGCCATGGTCGACGGCCTCGCCGAGCGCCTCAAGGAGGGGGGAGGGACGTTGCCGGAATGGCTGCGGCTCATCCGTTCGCAAGCCGTCCTCGGCGACAAGGTGGCGGCGCGGGCCGCGGTCGCTACCGCGCGCGAACGCCTGGCTCAAGACGCACCGGCCCTGGCTGCCCTCGACGCGGTCGCGGACGAACTCTCGCTGAAGGAAGCCGCGCCATGACCGCCGCCGAGCCGTCGCGCATGGCTGCCCCCAAACGCCGGATGACGCGCAAACAGAGGCGGCTCATGCTGATCGGCGCGGCCGGCGCGGTCTTGTGCCTCGCCGCGGGGCTTGTCCTGTTCGCGCTGCGCGACACGATCGTCTTCTTCTATGGCCCGACCGAGATCGCGGAGAAGGGCGTGGCGCCCGGCACCCGCATGCGCCTCGGCGGGCTGGTCGAGGCGGGCTCCGTCACGCGCGGTCCCGGCCAGCGCGTGGTGTTTTCCGTGACCGACAGCCGCACCGCGATCAAGGTGAGCTATGAGGGGCTGCTGCCGGATCTCTTCCGCGAGGGGCAGGGCGTCGTCACCGAGGGCGTCTTCCAGGGCGCCGGTCAGTTCCGCGCCGACTCCGTCCTCGCCAAGCATGACGAGACCTATATGCCGCGCGAAGTCGCCGATGCGCTGAAGAAGCAGGGCCATTGGCAACCCGGTTCTGAGCCCGCATCGCAGCCCGCCCCCACGCCGCAGGCCAAGCCAGCCCCGCAGGTTTCCCAGTGAGGCGCGCATGATCGTCGAGATCGGGCATTTCGCGCTCGCCCTGGCGCTCGGCGTTGCCGTGGTCCAGGCGCTCGTTCCGCTCTGGGGCGTCCTGCGCCATGACAGGGCGCTGGCCAGCGTCGGCTCCGCGGCGGCGATCACCTGCTTCCTGCTGGTGGCGCTGTCCTTCGCCGCGCTGGTCGTCTCCTATGTGCGCTCCGACTTCTCAGTCGAGAACGTCGTCGCCAATTCCCATTCGACACAGCCGCTGATCTACAAATTCACCTCGGTCTGGGGCAACCATGAGGGCTCGATGCTGCTCTGGGTCCTGATCCTGACCCTGTTCGGGGCGATGGTCGCATTGTCGCGCCGCTCCCTGCCAGTCCGGCTACGGGCCGGGACGCTGGCGGCACAGGGGATGGTCACGGTCGCCTTCCTTGCCTTCACCCTGCTGACCTCAAACCCGTTCCGCCGGATGCTGCCGGCTCCGGCCGACGGGCAGGATCTCAACCCGATCCTGCAGGATCTCGGCCTCGCGATCCATCCGCCGCTGCTCTATGTCGGCTATGTCGGCTTCTCGATCACCTACGCCTTCGCGGTCGCAGCCCTGATCGACGGGCGCATCGACGCGGTCTGGGCCCGCGCCGTCCGGCCCTGGACGCTGCTCGCCTGGGTCTTCCTGACGCTCGGCATCGCGATGGGCTCCTACTGGGCCTATTACGAGCTGGGCTGGGGCGGCTGGTGGTTCTGGGACCCGGTCGAGAACGCCTCGCTGATGCCCTGGCTCGCCGGCACCGCGCTGATCCACTCGACGGTGGTGATGGAGAAGCGCGACGCGCTCAAGGTCTGGACGATCCTGCTCGCGATCCTGACCTTCTCGCTCTCGCTGCTCGGCACCTTCATCGTCCGCTCCGGCGTGCTGACCTCGGTCCATTCCTTCGCCAGCGACCCGTCGCGCGGGCTGTTCATCCTCGGCATCCTGGTCTTCTTCGTCGGCGGATCGCTTGCCCTGTTCGCCTGGCGTGCGCCGCTGCTGCGGCAGGGCGGCCTGTTCGCGCCGGTGTCGCGGGAGGGGGCGCTCGTCGTCAACAACGTCTTCATCGCCACCGCCTGCGCCACCGTCTTCATCGGCACGCTCTATCCGCTCGTGCTGGAGATGCTGACCGGCGACAAGATTTCGGTCGGTCCACCCTTCTTCAACGCCACCTTCGTGCCGGTTCTGGTGCCGCTGCTGCTGGTCCTGCCGCTCGGCCAGTCGCTCGCCTGGAAGCGCGGCGACCTGCTCGGCGCGGCCCAGCGCAACGTCGCGGCCTTCGGCCTCGCCATCCTCGTCGCGCTGGCCATGATCGGCCTGTCCTGGGGCGGCCCGGTACTGGCGCCGCTCGGCATCGGGCTCGGCGTCTTCCTGGTGGCGGGCGCGATGCTCGATCTCGGCGAGCGCATCGTCGCGCGCGCCAGCGGTTGGCCGGCGATCCTCTCGCGGGCAAAGGGCCTGCCGCGTTCGGCCTGGGGCACGGCGCTCGCCCATGCCGGCGTCGGCCTGAGCGTGATCGGCATCGCTGCCGCCGCCTGGAGCACGGAGGCGATCGGCGTGCTCAAGCCGGGCGAGCGCCTGACCAGTGGCCGCTACACGGTTGTGCTGGAATCCGTCCTGCCGCGCAGCGGGCCGAATTTCCGGGCCGAGGTGGCGCGGTTCCAGGTCTTCTCCGGAAACCGCGAACTTGCCCCCGTCGAAGCCGCCAAGCGCGTCTACACGGCCCGCGCCATGCCGACGACCGAGGCCGGCATCCGCACGGACGGTCTGAGCCAAGCCTATGTCGCGCTCGGCGAGCCGCAGGGCGACGGCGCCATCGCGGTGCGGCTCTACGACAAACCGCTGATCCTGCTGATCTGGATCGGCGCGGTCATCATGGCCTTCGGCGGCGCGCTCTCGTTGACCGACCGGCGCTTCCGGCTGGCCGCGCCGAGGCGCGCCATGCCGCAGCCTGTCGCGGCGCAGCCGGCGGAGTGAGCGGAATGGAGTGGGAGGCCATCCTATCCAGAAACTCAGCCCTCATCCTGAGGAGCGCTCCGCAGGAGCGCGTCTCGAAGGATGGTCCAGACGGTTCTGGAGCTTCATGGAGCATCCTTCGAGACGCCGCTGCGCGGCTCCTCAGGATGAGGGCTCTGGGTTGGAAAAGCCTCCTCCTGCTGGCCGCGCTGGCCACCGCCTCTCCCTCCTTCGCCGTCCAACCCGGCGAGATCCTCCCCGATGCCGCGATGGAGCAGCGGGCCCGCGCGATTTCCTCCGAGCTGCGCTGCCTGGTCTGCCAGAACCAGTCGATCGACGATTCCGATGCGCCGCTCGCCAAGGATCTGCGCGTGCTCGTGCGCGAGCGGCTCGTCGCCGGCGACAGCGACCGCGCGGTGCGCGATTTCGTCGTGGCGCGCTATGGCGATTTCGTGCTGCTGCGGCCGCCCTTCGACGTCAGGACGGCGCTGCTATGGGCCGCACCCTTCCTGATCCTGCTGGCGGCGCTCGGTTTCATGTGGCGCCGGGGCAGGGCGATGGCCGCGCCGGCCAGCGCCGCCCCACTCTCCGACGAGGAGCGCCGCCGGGTCGAGCGGCTGCTTGGCGACGATGCGCCCTGACCTGCCGCAGCCGCGCGGACAGAAACAAATCGATACCTTACGAAATCGTCATCTTCGGGCGAAGGCGGCGTAACGCGCCGCCCATCATGGTCCTCGTCACGAGCAGGGAAGGCCCTGCCGATCGTTTCGAGGTTCAGAACCATGACGACCACCAAAACCCCTTCGCGGTCCATCCTGAAGCGTGGCGCCCTGCTGGCAGGCGCAGCGACGCTCGGCATCGGCCTTGCGGCCGGCCTCGCCGATGGCGCGCTGAAGTTCGACCATCCCGCTTTCGCCCAGCCGATCCAGCTCTCGGGCGTCCAGACCAATCTCCCCTCCTTCGCCGACATGGTCGAGAAGGTGAAGCCCGCCGTCGTCTCCGTCCGCGTGAAGCAGAAGGTTGCCGGCGAGATGGAAGACGACCAGGGCAGCCTGGACGACCTCCCGCCCGGCCTGCGCCGCTTCTTCGAGCAGCAGCAGGGCCAGCAGCGCGGCATGCGTCCGGAGCGCCCGCGGGCTCCCCAGGCCATGTCCCAGGGTTCCGGCTTTTTCGTCAGCCAGGACGGCTATGTGGTGACCAACAACCACGTCGTCGACAAGGCGTCCGAGGTCCAGCTCGTCACCGACGACGGCAAGACCCTGAACGCCAAGGTCATCGGCACCGATCCGCGCACCGATCTGGCCCTGCTCAAGGTCACCGAGAGCGGCAGCTACCCCTTCGTCCAGCTCGCTTCGGGCAAGCCCCGCATCGGCGACTGGGTGCTGGCGGTCGGCAACCCCTTCGGTCTGGGCGGCACCGTGACGGCGGGCATCGTCTCGGCCCAGGGTCGCGACATCGGCTCGGGTCCCTATGACGACTTCCTGCAGATCGACGCGGCCGTGAACCGCGGCAACTCGGGTGGCCCGACCTTCAACCAGAAGGGTGAGGTCGTCGGTGTGAACACCGCGATCTACTCGCCCTCGGGTGGCAATGTCGGCATCGCCTTCGCGGTTCCCGCCGCGACCGTCGAGCAGGTCGTCGAGGCCCTCAAGAAGGACGGCAAGGTCTCGCGCGGCTTCATCGGCGTGCAGATCCAGCCGGTGACCAGCGAAGTCGCCGACGCGATCGGCCTGAAGAACGCCCATGGCGCGCTGGTCGCCGCCGCCGAGAAGGATGGTCCTGCCGCCAAGGCCGGCATCAAGCGCGGCGACACGATCATCTCGGTCGATGGCGAGCAGATCAAGGACGCCCGCGACCTCTCGCGCAAGATCGCCAAGTATGCGCCGGGTTCCAAGGCCAAGATCATGGTCTGGCGCGACGGCAAGGAGCGCGAGATCAGCTTCGAGGTCGGCCGCCAGCCGGCGGCCTGATCCCGACCTCGTTCGACATGATGCCTTCCCACCCTGGGCAGGCATCATGCAGAGGCAAGGCCCGTGTTCTCCTGGCAGTCTGTCGCCCCCCGCCAGGAAACCAGCCTTCACCGCGGCAGGCCGGATGCGTATCCTCCGGCCTGCCGTTTTTGCGTTTTCTGGGCTAGGCTTAGCTTATGCGACTCCTGATCGTCGAAGATGATGCCGAGGCTGCGGCCTACCTGACCAAGGCTTTCCGCGAGGCCGGCCATGTTGCCGACCATGCCGGCGACGGCCTCGAAGGCTATGCGATGGCCGAGGGCGGCGGCTACGACGTGCTCGTCGTCGACCGCATGCTGCCCCGCCTCGACGGGCTCTCGCTGATCCGCTCGCTGCGCGAGCAGAAGGATGCGACGCCGGCCCTGATCCTCTCCGCTCTGGCCCAGGTCGACGACCGCGTGAAGGGCTTGCGCGCCGGCGGCGACGACTATCTGCCCAAGCCCTATGCCTTTTCCGAGCTGCTTGCGCGGGTCGAGGTCCTCGCGCGCCGTCGCGGCGCGCCGGCCTCCGAGCCCACGACCTATCGTGTCGGTGATCTCGATCTCGACCGCTTGGCCCATCGCGTCACCCGCGGCGGCACGGAGATCGTGCTGCAGCCGCGCGAGTTCCGCCTGCTCGAATATCTGATGAAGCATGCCGGCCAGGTGGTGACGCGTACTATGCTGCTGGAGAATGTCTGGGACTATCATTTCGACCCCCAGACCAATGTGATCGACGTGCATGTCAGCCGCCTGCGCGCCAAGGTCGACAAGGGCTTCGAACACCCGATGATCCACACCATTCGCGGCGCGGGATACATGGTCCGTGACACGGCACGCTGATCCCCCGGCCGGGGGCGCAGCCATCGCGCCGAAACAGGCGCAGCGCTTCCTGCCCAACCTCTTCCGGACCACCGCCTTCAAGCTGACGGCGGTGTATCTCGTCGTCTTCGCGCTCTTCGCCGGGCTCTTGCTCGGCTATGTCGCCTGGAACGCCAAGCGCCTGCTCGACGACCAG
>DATDBB010000410.1:0-31417 GCA_036525085.1 Allobosea sp. | reverse complement strand
GCGCTGCACGACCGCGTCGAGCGCCGTCGTCGGCTCGTCGGCGAGCAGCAAAGCGGGCTTCAGCAGCATCACCGAGGCCAGCATGATGCGCTGGCGCATGCCGCCGGAGAACTGGTGCGGGAAGGCGTCGAGCGCGCCCTCAGGGTCGGTGAGGCCGACGCGCCCGAGCATGTCGAGGATCAGCGCGCGGCGGCCTTCGGCGTCGAGCTTGCGATGGAGCGCGAGCCCTTCCTCGAGCTGCCGACCGATCGTCATCGACGGGTTGAGGGAGGTCATCGGCTCCTGGAAGACCATGCCGACCTTGGAGCCGCGCACGGCCCGCAGGCGCTTTTGCGCCATGGTGGTGATCTCTTCGCCGTCGAAGCGGATCGAGCCTGCGAGAAGCTTCACGGCCGGCGGCACGAAGCCCATCACGGCGCGCGCGGCAAGAGTCTTGCCGGAGCCGGATTCTCCGACGATGCCGACGATCTCACCGCGCGAGACGGAAAAGCCGACATTCTTCACGACGTCGCGGCCCGAGGATTTGATCGCGAGCGTGAGGTTCTCGACTTCGAGCAGCGGCGTTTTGGTCGACGCGTCTGCTTCGCGCGAACCGGCGGCCACTTCGCTTGGAAACGCTTGGGTCATCGGGCGCCTCGCATGCGCGGGTCGAGCTTGTCGCGCACCGCGTCGCCGAGCAGGTTGATGCCGAGCAGGGTCAGCGAGATGCACAGGCCGGGGAAGATGCCGAGCCACATCGCCTGGCCGATATAGGGGCGCGAGCCGGCGAGCATGTTGCCCCAGGTCGGCGCCGGCGGCGGCACGCCGAGGCCGAGGAAGGAGAGCGAGCTTTCCGCGAGCAGGACATAGCCGAACATCGAGGTCGCCAGCACCGTCAGCGGCGCGATACAGTTCGGCAGGATATGGCGGGCCATGGTGAAGCCCTCCGAATTGCCCATCACGCGCGAGGCGGCGATGAACTCCTTCTCGCGCAGCGACAGCACCGTGCCGCGCACGATGCGTGCGACGGAGGGCGTGTAGGCGATGCCGAGCGCCAGGATGATGCCGTATTTGTTGGCGCCGACAACGGCGAGCAGTCCGAGCGCCAGCAGGATACCGGGGAAGGCGAGCAGCGCGTCGTTGAAGGCCATCACGACCCGGTCGACCCATCCGCGCATATAGCCCGAGAACAGGCCGATTACCGTGCCGAGGACGACCGCGAGAGCAACCGTCAGGATGCTGATCCAGACCGAGGTCGCAGCCCCCGCCATCAGCCGCGAGAGCACGTCGCGGCCGAATTCGTCGGTGCCGAGCCAGTACATCGAGGAGGGCGGCGCGAGCTTGTAACGGAAGGACAGGCGCAAGGGATCATAGGGCGTCCACAGCGCGCCGATGCTGGCTACGACCGCGAGCGTGCCGATCAGCGCGCCGCCGATCAGGGCATTGAGAGGGGGGAGCTTCATTCGGCCATCACCCTCGGGTCGAAGATCGGATAGCAAAGGTCGATGACGAGGTTCACCAGCACATAGCTGAACGCGACGAACAGCATGCAGCCCTGGATCACCGGATAGTCGCGCGCGAAGATCGCATCGACGAGCAGGCGGCCGAGCCCCGGGATGGTGAAGACGGTTTCAACGACCGCGATGCCGCCGAGCAGATTGCCGAGCACGAGGCCGATCAGCGTCCAGGTCGGCCCGAAGGCGTTCTTGAACGCATGGCGCCAGAGCACCGCCATTTCGGACAGACCCTTGGCGCGGGCATGGGTGATGTAGTCGAGCCGCATCACCTCCAGCGTCGAGGCTCGGGCCATGCGCAGCAGCACGCCGATCTCGTGCAGGAACAGCGTCAGGATCGGCATGATGAGATAGAGCACGCCCCGCCACGGATCGTCGCCGATCGAGACATAGCCGACGACCGGCAGCCAGCCGAGCTTCAGGCCGAAGAACAGCAGCAGCAGCAGGCCCAGCCAGAAGGTCGGGATCGAGAGCAGCAGCGTCGCGATGGCGACGAGGCCGAGATCGAGCTCGGAGTCCTGCTTCCAGGCCGCGATCACGCCGGCCGGCACCGCGACCAAGCTGGCGAAGAGGACCGCGACGAGGACGATCTGCGCGCTGATCCAGAAGCGCGACAGGATCAGCGGCAGGATCGGCTCCTGCGTGTTGATGGAGATGCCGAGATCGCCCCTCAGCAGGTTGCCGAACCAGATGCCGAACTGCACCGGCAGGCTCTGGTCGAGGCCGAGCCGGGCCCGCAGATCGGCGATCGATGCCGGCGTCGCGAGGTCGCCCAGCATCAGCGATGCCGGATCGCCGGGGATCAGCCGGATCAGGACAAACACCGACACCGCTACGATCAGCAGTGTCGGCAGGGCCATGGCGACCCGGGTCAGGGCGAAGCGCAGCATTTGCGGCTTTCGGGCTCCAGAGCATTTTCGAGCGAAGTGGACACCGGTTCGCGTGAAGAAAATGCGTTAAAACAACAGCTTGGAGTCAGCGGGGCGAGATTGGCGTCACTTCGCGGCCGTGACTTCCCACATCCGCAGCTTCGACTGCCAGGGCTGGAAGCCCGAAAGCTTCTTGCTGTGCGCGATCGCGTCGACGCCGTTGAACATGAAGATCAGCGGCACCTCGTCGATGACGGCCTTGTGGAGTTCGTCGACGAGCTTCTGGCGCTCGGCCTTGTCGGCGATGGCCGTGAGACGGTCGATCTTCTCCTGGGCCTGCGGATTGTCCCAGATC
This sequence comes from Allobosea sp., assembly GCA_036525085.1. Taxonomy (GTDB): domain Bacteria; phylum Pseudomonadota; class Alphaproteobacteria; order Rhizobiales; family Beijerinckiaceae; genus Allobosea. Next base: position 28,700 of record DATDBB010000410.1, on the reverse strand, counting down.
TTGCGCGGCTGCTTGTCCTTGGGCCCGGAGAACTGCTCGAAGGCGAGCGCCGGGTCGAAGCGCGCCGAGAACGAGAAGGACTGCATCTGGTAGTTGCCCTTGTTGTAGCGGTCGAGCTGGGTCGCCCAGTCGATCACTTCGATCTCGGCGTTGATGCCGGCGGCCTGGAGCATGGCCTGCACCACGACGGCGGCCGGGAAGCTCGGCACGGTCGGGCGCTTGTTGGCGAGAATCGTGATCTTCTCGCCTTTGTAGCCGGCTTCAGCGAGCAGCTTCTTCGCCGCCGCCGGATCGTATTTGTGGCCCTGCTTCTGGGCCGCGCCGAAATAGGCGGAGCGCGTGTAGATCGGTGAGTTGTTGGTCTGGCCGAGGCCGTTCGAGGCGGTGGCGACGATCTCGTCCATGTCGAGCGCGGCGGCGATCGCCTTGCGCAGCTTGACGTTGCCCGTCACCGCATCGCGCGTCTGGATCAGCAGGACATGGCGCGTCGCGGTCGGCGCGGTCGCGACGGCGAGCGCCGGAATCTTGCGGATCTCCTCGACGTCGCTCGCCAGCACCTCGCTCATGTCGATCGCGCCTGATGTGAGCCCGGCCTTCACGGTCGCCGGGTCCTTCACGATCAGGAACTTGACGTCCTTGATCAGCGGGCGCTTCGAGCCGACATAGCCGTCCGGCTTGCCGGCGTTCTTCGGCGACTGGTAGCCGTCGAAGGCGGTCATGGTGAAATATTCGGCCCGCTTCCATTCGCCGAACTTGAACGGGCCGGTACCGATCGGCTTGTCCCAGCTCCCGTCGGCCTTGACCGAGTCCTTGTGCGTGACGCCGGCCATGGCGCAATCGGTGCGCGCGAGCGAATCGAGGAAGAGCGCGTTCGCCTGGTTGATCTTCATCACCACGGTCCTGGCATCGGGCGCCTCGACCGACTCGACCTTCAGGCCCCCGCGACCGTCGAACTCCGACAGGCAGCGCCAGTCGGTCTTCGGATCCATGTAGCGGTTCCAGCTCCAGAGCACGTCGGCCGAGGTCAGCTCGGCGCCGTTGTGGAACTTGATGCCGGGGCGCAGCGCGAAGGTATACGTCTTGCCGTCGGCGGAGGTCTCGACCTTCTCGGCCAGAAGCGGCTGGACGATGCCCCCCTCGTCATAGCCGACCAGACCCTCGACCATCTGCAGGGCGAAATCATCGGTGTTGTCGTCGCGGTTGACGCCGGGATTGATGCTGCGGACATCGGCCGCCACCGCGACGGTGAGCGATTGGGCCAGTACCGGGCTGGCCAGCAGTGGCAGGAGGCAGGCGGAGGCGAGAAGCCGGTTCATGATTGATCCCCTGTTGTCGTTGGCACGTGGCGTCGCCGGTCTTCAGGCCGCCTTGGCCGTGTCGGCGCGGAGCCTGGCGAGATGTTCGGCGAAGAAATCCTCGACCCGCGGCACGGCGCGCAAGCCGTCATGGGCCATGTTGGGCACCAGATCGAAGCGCACGCCGATGCCGGCCTCCTCGAAGGACGCCTTCAGGCTGGCGAGGCGCTCCGGCCGGGTCGTGCCGGCATGGTTGGCGTCGGGCATCCAGTTGCGGCCGCCCGGCTTGTGGGTAATCTCCCAGGTCTCGAGGTCGGCTGCGCCGACGATCATCTGGACGGCGACCTGTTTCATGGCGGCGACGTCCGGCGCGGCTCCAAAGAGTTCGACCATGTTGCGCGTGCCGACCCACCAGTCGCGCGTCGGGTCGAGCAGCGTCACCGAACCCGGCGCGCCGATCGAGCAGGCCCAGAGCTTCTGCGGCTGCAGCATCAGGAAGCGATGGGCGAAATGGCCGCCGCCGGAATAGCCGAACAGGGCGAAGCGCGGGAAACTGACGCCGTAGCGCGCCTCGACCTCGGCCACCATGGCGAGCAGGACGTGATCGTAGCGGATCGCGCCCTCGCGCATGTATTTGAAGCCGTCGCGGTTGTCGTCGCCGAGCACGCCGATCGGGAAGAGCGGCGCCAGCACGATGCAGTTGTTCCAGCGGCCGAAGTCCTGGAAGACGTCGCGATAGCCGGTGAAGCCGCGTCCGGTGCCGTGCATGGCGACGATCAGTTCGGGCGGCTGGGCGCTCTTGCCGAGATTCCTCGGCACATAGAGGCAATAGCTGAAGCGGGGGTCGGCCTTGCAGGCGATCACCGGTGTCGGGCCGAGATCGTAGAGCGCGCGGGCTATCGCCGCGGCGTCCTGGCTGGCCGAAACGGCGTCTCCGGCGGGTGTCGGATCGGCTTTGGTCATATCAGCATCTCTCGATATGGCTGAATAATTGGCGCCAATTTTGTTGCACGTTGCGGCGGGGCGTGCAACAGGCTTGTGCGTCCCCCGCCGCGATGGGCTAGAACGCTGTCATGCAGCCGCAACCGAAACCCAAGCGCGTCGTTGCCAAGGCCGAGATCACCAGGGCCGATGTCGCCAAACCCGGCGCAGCGAAGCGCACGCTCGCCAGCGAGATCGCCCAGGCGATCCGGCTGCGCATGTACCGCCCCGGCGAATGGCTCCGGCAGATCGACCTCGAGGAGAAGTTCCAGGCGACGCGTTTCGACGTGCGCAGCGCGCTTGAGGAACTCGCCATCCGCAAGACGATCGAGCATGTGCCCAATCGCGGCTACCGCGTCGCCGAGATCGATCTCGCGACCTATCGTGCCATTCGCGACACCCGCATCATCCTGGAGGCAGGTGCCATGGCGGCCGTCGTCGCTCATATCGGCGAGGCTGACATCGACAGGCTCGACGAACTTGCCAAGGCCTTCAGCGAAGCGGCCGCAACGGGCACCCGTAACGACCAGAGCGAGATCAACAGCGCCTTCCACCATCTGATCTACGCCTCCTGCGGCAATCCGGTTCTGGAAGAGACGATCTGGGCCCTGCGCGATCGCTCGCGCGGGTCATCCGTCACGGTCTGGGCTTCGCATGAGGCGCTGCTCGCCAGCGCCCGCGACCATCACGCCATGGTCGAGGCGCTCCGGCGGGGAGACGCCGCGGCGCTCGCAGCCCTGATCACCCGCCATATCGACAAGGATATGGGCTGAGACGGGAGGCCCGGCTCAGGGCGCCAGCGAAACCTCCCAGAGCCGCGGCAGCGAGGTGAGCGAGGAGACATAGCCGTTGACGCGCTTGCCGACGGCGCCGCCGGCGATGCCGTTATAGAGCATCACCATTGGCACATCCGCGAGGAAGCGCCTGTGCAACTCGTCGAAGATCGCCTGGCGCTCGGCCTTGTCGGCGACGATCATCGATTTGTCGAGCAGCGCCTGGACCTCGGGATTGTCCCAGAGTTTGCGCGGCTGCTTGTCCTTGGGGCCGGTCATCGACTCGAAGGAGAGGGAGGGGTCCATCCGGCCGGAATAGGGGAAGGCCTGGATCTGGTAATTGCCCTTGTTGTAGCGGTCGAGCTGCGTTGCCCATTCGAGCACCTCGATCTCGACCTTCAGCCCGACCGATTGCAGCATCTGCTGCGCCACCACCGCCGCGTTGAAGCTCTGCGGATAGCGCTTGTTGGCCATCATCACGATCTTCTCGCCCTTGTAGCCGGCTTCCGCGAGGAGCTTTTTGGCGGCCGCCGCGTCGTAGGCGATATCCTGCTCCTGGACCTTGCCATGATAGGCCGAGAGCGTCGGCACGACCGAGCCGTTGGGCTTGCCGAGACCGTCGGTGACGCTCGCGACCAGCTCCGCCTTGTCGATCGCGGCGGCGATGGCGCGGCGCAGCTTGACGTTCGCCATGACGGGATCGCGCGTCTGAATGATCAGGCCGACCAGGCCCATATGCGAAACGACCGAGAGCTTGACCCTGGGCTCTTTCTTGAGCTCCGCGACATCGGCATTGGCGACATCGGGCACGACATCGATGTCGCCGCTCACCAGCGCGGCCTTGGCGGTGGCGCTGTCGGGAATGACGACGAAGCGCAGCTCGTCGACGAGCGGGCGCTTGGCGCCGCCGAGTCCGTCGATCTTGCCGGGGAGCGCGGCGTAGCCGGCGAAGCGCTCGAGGCGGATGAACTCGCCGCGCTTCCAGTCGGCGAATTTGAACGGGCCTGTTCCGATCGGCTTGTCGAAGGAGCCGTCGGCCTTGACCGAGTCCTTGTGCAGGATGCCGGTCATGGCGCAGTCGGTCCGGGCGAGCGAGGTCAGGAACAGCGCGCTCGGCTTGTCGAGCTGGAAGACGACGGTGCGTGGGTCCTGCGCGGTGACGCTCTCGACTTTGACCAGCCCGCGCCCGTCGAATTCGGAGAGGCAGCGCCAGTCCGTCTTCGGGTTCATGTAGCGGTTCCAGCTCCAGACCACGTCGGCCGAGGTCATCTCGGCGCCGTTATGGAACTTTACGCCCTGGCGCAGCGTGAAGCTGTAGCTCTTGCCGTCCTCGGAGATGGCCACCTTTTCGGTCAGCAGCGGCTTCGGCGCCGCATCCTCGCCATAGGCGACGAGCCCCTCGACGATATGCAGCACGACGGCATCGGTGTTGTGGTCCCGGTTGACGCCGGGATCGATCGAGCGGATGTCGGCGGGCAATTGCACGCGAAGCGCCGTCGCGGCCTCCGCGGCAGGTGCCAGCATCGCGACAGCGAGGCCGGCGGCAAGGGTGGTCGTGGCAAGCGCGGTCGTTCTGGTCTGTCGAAGCATCGGCCTGTTCCCCATTGTTATGTCGGCATGCTGCGGCTGGATCGGCGGTCTTATTCGGCTGCCTCCGCCAGGGTCTGCGGGTCGTCGGTGAGGCTGTAGCGGGTGAAGCTGCGGTTCAGCGCGGGCAGCGGGCAGACCTCCATGATCCCCTTGGCCGGCTGCATGATCACCATCGCGACCGTCGCCGAGAGATTGCCGGTGTCGTTCGGGCGCGGCGGGCGGCAGACCGAATGGGGTGTGAGGAAATCGTCGAAGAAGGCTGCCTTGAGGTCATCGACCGTGAGCTTGTCGCCGGCCTCGTCAAGCAGCTTCTTCACCCGCCAGTCGCGGTAGAAGCTCTCGGGCACGCGCGGCGTGCCGGTGTCGCGCAGCTTGGTCAGCGCGACCTGCCCGACCCAGTGATTGGCGTGAACGATCAGCCCTTCGCTCGGATAGAGCGGGAAGGCCTCGTCCGGCGCGCATTCGAAGTCGATGCCGAAACCCTTCACGGTCGACAGCATCATGTTGTTGGAGCAGGCCTTGGGCGTCGTCGCCACGGCCTTGATCGCGAAGGCGAGATGCTCCTGCTCCAGAACCTTGCGGCGGATCAGGGCGAGCGGCACGCCGGCTTGCGTGAAGTCGCGCTCGGATTCGAGGTAGTTGGCGGTGATGCAGATGCCGGCTTCGTTCATCCCGCAGCGGGCGAGGCCGCCGGCTTCGACGAAGGTCAGGAAGTCCGGCCCGTCATCGCGCCGTACCCGCAGCACGATCGCGGTCTCCGCGCATTCGGCCTTCCAGTCCCAGTTCTGCCCATGGATCAAGGCCCCGTCGGCGCTGCGCTCGGGCAGGATGATCGCGCCGGTGCAGCCGTCATCGAGTTCCTCGGTCGCCTCGACCGGCTTGTTCTTGACCAGCCGCGCCTTGGCGATGACCTCGGTCCGGGCGTTGATCATGATGATGTCTTCGAGCGGCACGCCGGCACCGTCGGCGATACCGCGCATCTCCTCGATGTAATGCGCGCCGAACGCCTCGATCTCGCGGGCGAATTCGCCGATCAGGGCCGTCTTGGCCTCAGGTCCGTAGCCGAGGTCGCCGAGCTGCCCACCATAGAGTTCGATCGAGCGCTTGACGCGCGCGGGCACCGCCGCACCATGCTGCCGCCCGCGCTCATAGGGCGATCCGGAAACATCCACGAAGGGACAGGGCTGGATCATCGTCATCTCTCCCGGCCTATGGCCTGTGGTCGGCTACTAATGTATTTCATCTGCAATTAAGACAATCAAGAGCCTTTCATGTCCCAGCCTTCCCGCCTGCAGCAGGACCTCGCCGAGCGCATCCTCGATCTGGCGCGCGAGGATGGCCTGATCGCCGGCGCGCATCTCAACGAAAGCGTGATCGCGCGGCGCCTCGACGTCTCCCGCACGCCGGTCCGCGCCGCCTTCGCCTGGCTCGAGGATCGCGGGCTGGTGCGGCGCAATCCGCATCGCGGGCTCGAGCTGATCAGCACACCTGGCGCGTCGGAGAATGGCGCGAACCCGCCCGACGATGTCGAGTTGGCGCTGATCCGGTTGGCGCATGAGCGCGAGGCCGGCGAACTGGAGGACGAGTTCTCCGAGCAGGAGATCATGCGGCGCTACGCACTTGCCCGGCCCGAGATGAAGCGGCTTCTGGCGCGGCTGGCCGATCTCGACATGGTCGAGCGCAAGCCCGGCTATGGCTGGCGCTTCCTGCAGGAGCCCCGCGACACCCGAGTCCATGACGAGCGCTATCGCTTCCGCCTGCTGATCGAGCCGATGGTGTTTCTCGAGCCGGGTTTCGCGCTCGAACAGGGCTGGGCGGCGGAGATGCGCGAGCGCCATCTGGCGACGCTGCGGCAGCCCTGGCGCGAGACCTCGGCGATCAGCTTCTTCGAGATGAACGCCAGCTTCCATGAAGGGCTGGCGGCGGCCTCCGGCAACCGCTTCATCCACTCGGCGGTGCGGAGGCAGAACCAGCTCCGGCGGCTGTCGAACTACGACTGGGTCTTCGGTTTCGAGCGCGTCGAGGTGAATTGCCGCGAGCATCTGCAGATTCTCGACTCGGCCGAGGCCGGGGACCTGGAGGTCGCAGCCGCGCAGATGCGCCGCCATCTGCAGCGCGCCAGCCGCCTGCGCCGGCCCGACGGATTGGACTGATCGGCGCTATTGTCTTTTGTAAATAAGAAAGACATTCTGGCGCCGACAGTCGCTGGAGCCAGATCATGTCAGCCCCCCTTTCCGTCCCACACGGGCTCGCCAATGAGCGCGATCCCTTCTGGATGCCGTTCACGCCGATGCGCGGTTTCCGGCAGGACCCGCTGCTGTTCGAGAGTGCGGAGGGCGTGAATTACGTGACGCCCGACGGCCAGCGGGTGCTCGACGGCATGGCGGGGCTCTGGTGCGTCAATGCCGGCCACGGCCAGCCGCGCATCGTCGAGGCGATCCGCGCCGCGGCCGGCACGCTCGACTTCGTCTCGTCCTTCAAGATGAGCCACCCGGCGGCCAAGGCCTATGCAAGGCGGCTCTGCGACTTCGCGCCTGAGGGCATCGACCATGTCTTCTTCGTCAATTCGGGCTCCGAGGCGGTCGACACGGCCCTGAAGATCGCGCGTGGCTACCATCATGCGCGCGGCCAGGGCGGGCGCACCAAGCTGATCGGCCGCGCCAAGGGCTATCACGGCATGGGTTTCGGCGGCCTCTCGGTCAGCGGCATCGGGCGCCACAAGGCGGCCTTCGGACCGCTCCTCGAGGCCGCGCATCTGCCGCTGCCCTATGAGCGCGACAGCATGGCCTTCTCGCAAGGCCAGCCGGCGGGTGGCGAGGGCGCTTCGGCCGCTCTGGAAGCGCTGCTCCAGATCCACGATCCTGCGACCGTCGCGGCCGTGATCGTAGAGCCGGTGACCGGATCGGGCGGCGTCTACCCTCCGCCACAGGGCTATCTGCAGCGCCTGCGCGCGATCTGCGACAGACATGGCATCCTGCTGATCTTCGACGAGGTCATCACCGGCTTCGGCCGCCTCGGCACGCCCTTCGCCAGCCAGTTCTACGGGGTCACGCCCGATCTCATCACCTGCGCCAAGGGCATGACCAACGGCTCGGTGCCGATGGGTGGCGTGCTCCTGTCGGGGGCTGTCCACGACGCCTTCATGGCGGGGCCGTCCGAGGCCATCGAACTGCTGCACGGCTACACCTACTCCGCTCATCCGCTCGCCTGCGCGGCAGGGCTCGCGACGCTCGATGTCTTCGCCGAGCAGGACATCCTGGCACGGGCGACCGAAGCCTTCCCGCATTGGCAGGCAGCTGCCTTCGCACTTCGGGCGCAGCCCTTCGTCGTCGACATCCGCGTCGCCGGCTGGCTCTGCGCCATCGACCTCGCGCCGCGGCCCGGTGCCGATGGCCAGCGCGGTGCGCAATGTGCGCGCCTGTGCCTGGAGGCAGGCCTGCTCCTGCGCAATGTCGGCGACACGCTGATCCTGTCGCCGCCGCTGGTGATGCAGCCGGACACGGTGTCGAAGCTGTTCGAGACGATCGCGCAGGTCATCGCCCGGATCGACTGAATTGTCCGCCGCGGCGACCGCTGCCCTGGCCATTGCGGCCGGTAGGTCGGCTTCATTCGGGAAAGCCGCCTTACGCCGCCCTGAGCAGCATCCCGAACAGATCGCGCGGCTCGTCGGGGTCGGCGAGGAGGTCGAGCTCCTCGAAGAACGCCGTGCCGGCCAGCTTCGCACGGATGTAGCGGAGCGCCGAGAAATCCTCGACTGCGAAGCCGACCGAGTCGAACAGCGTGATCTGCGCTGCGTTGGTCCGTCCGGCGGCGCGGCCGGCGATCACCTCGGACAGTTCGGTCACCGGATGATCGTTCGGCAGTTGCTGGATCTCGCCCTCGATCCGGGTCTGCGGCGTATATTCGACGAAGATCTCGGCGCGGCGCAGGATGTCGGCATGAAGCTCGGTCTTGCCCGGGCAATCGCCGCCGACACCGTTGATGTGGATGCCGCTGCCGACGAGATTATCGGTGAGGATCGTGGCGTTCTGCTTGTCGGCGGTCACCGTCGTCACGATCTGTGCGCCCTCGACGGCCTTCTCGACGCTTTGGCAGGTCGTGATCTCGAAACCGAAGCCTTCCAGATTACGGACGCATTTGCGGGTGGCGGAGGCATCGATGTCGAAGAGCCTCAGCCGATCGATCCCGGCGATCGCCTTGAAGGCCAGCGCCTGGAATTCGGCCTGCGCGCCATTGCCGATGATCGCCATGGTGCGGCCCCCGGCCGGGGCGAGATAGCGCGCCGCCAGCGCCGAGGTCGCAGCCGTCCGCAAGGCCGTGAGGATGGTCATTTCGGTCAGCAGCATCGGGTAGCCATTGCCGACATCGGCAAGGACGCCGAAGGCCGTGACCGTCTGGCGTCCCTCGCGAATGTTCTTCGGGTGGCCGTTGACGTATTTGAAGCCGTAGGTCGTCCCGTCGGATGTCGGCATCAGCTCGATGACGCCGTCGACCGAATGGGAGGCGATGCGCGGCGTCTTGTCGAACAGATGCCAGCGCAGGAAGTCCTCCTCAATGTATACGGCCAGTTCCGAGAGGAAGGTCTCGATGCCGATCGAGAGCACCAGCTTCATCATGTTGTCGACGCTGACGAAGGGCACGACGTTGAGCTTGGGCGGCATGGCCTTGGGCGGCAAGGCTGTGGAAGACATGGCTTTGGAAGGCATGGCTCAGAAACTCCGGGTCGGACGGTCGAGGATCTTGCGACCCATCAGGCTTGCGGCGAGATCGACCATCAGCAGCGCCGTGCGGCCGCGCTCGTCGAGAAACGGGTTGAGCTCTACGAGATCGAGCGACGAAACCCGGCCGCTGTCATGCAGCATCTCCATGGCGAGATGAGCCTCGCGGAAGGTCGCACCGCCCGGCACCGTCGTGCCGACGGCCGGCGCGATGTCCGGGTCGAGGAAATCGACGTCGAGCGAGACGTGGAGAAGCCCGTCCGCCGCCTCGACACGCTCCAGGAAGCGCCGCAGCAGCGGCGCGAGGCCGATCTCGTCGATCGCCCGCATGTCGTGCGCAACGACGCCGGCTGCAGCCATAGCGGCCCGCTCGGCCGGATCGACGCTGCGCAGCCCGATCAGGCAGACGTTTTCCGGTTGCACGGGGGCGTCGACAGAAGGGAGGAAGCCGTCAAATCCGTTCCGCCCCGTGACATAGGCCAGCGGGGTGCCGTGGAGATTGCCGCTCGTCGTCGTCTCCAGGCTGTGGAAGTCGGCATGGGCGTCGAGCCACAGGACAAAGAATTCGCGACCGTCCCGGCGGGCGCGCCGGGCGAGGCCTGCAATCGAGCCGGCCGAGAGCGAGTGATCGCCGCCGAGGAAGATCGGCATGCCGTCGCCGCTGGCATCATCCGCGGCCTCAGTGAGCGCCCGGATCCAGGCGTCATAGGCTGGCAGGTTGCGGATCGCCGGATTGGCGTGTGTGAGACTGCGAACGGGTGCCGGCGAGACGTTGCCGCGGTCCTCTACGACGAAGCCGAGATCGGCCAACGCCTCGCGCAGGCCGGCGGTGCGATAGGCGCTCGGGCCCATGTCGCAGCCGAGTCGCCCCGCGCCGTCCTGCGTCGGCACCCCCAGCAAAATGCAGCGTTCGGTGGTCATCGTCGCTCCGTTCGATCCGTGAGCGGATTCTACCGGGCTGGCGCGGCAGAGTGAACGAAGCAGATTGGCATATGTTGCAGATCAGCTTATCAATCTGATCAATCAATGCGGACAAAGTGGCGATCATGGACGAAATCGATCAGCGCCTCCTGTCCATTCTGCGGCATGACGGCCGGCGCGCCATCTCCGATATCGCCGGCGAACTCGGCCTGTCGCGCGCGACCGTGCGCGCCCGCATCGAGCGTCTCGAACAGCGTGGCGACATCATCGGCTATACGGTGGTGCTGCGGGCTGACGCCGTATCGATGCCCGTGCGCGGGCTCACCATGGTCGAGGTGGAGGGGCGCATGCTCGATCCTGTGGTGGACGCCCTCGTCGGCTTTCCCGAGATCGGCGCGGTCCATACGACCAATGGCAAATGGGACCTGATCCTCGAAGTCTCCGCCCAGAGCCTGACCGATCTCGACGCTGTCCTGCGACGCCTGAGGATGGTGCCGGGGATCATCGCCTCGGAGACGAACCTCCTGCTCGCGACGCCCCGCAGCTCCAGGGCGCGGCTGTAGGGGCGAGGCACGGGCCGCGAGCGCGGAAGTGGCGACGCGCTAGGCGCGAGCCGGCATTTCGTCCGACCGTCCCGGCAAGGCCAGCGTCGCGATGAAGCAGGCCACGAGCATGACACCGGAGCCGAGCAGGCAGGCCTGCAGCCCTCCCGCCTGATAGAGCAACCCGGACAGCAGCGTTCCCGCGAAGCGACCGAGCGCATTGGCGGCGTAGTAGAAGCCGACATCCTCGGCCGCCTTCTCCGAACCGGCATAGGCCAGGATCAGGTAGGAGTGGACGGAGGAGTTCACGGCAAAGGCGAACCCGAACAGGCCCAGGCCCGCGACAAGGACGAGGTCGGGCCGCAAGCCCGTCCCGACGGAAAGCAGCCCCGCGATGGCGAAGGGCACGAGCGCCAGCCCGAGCGACCAGAATCGCGCGGCCGGAACCTCGCTCGACAGCCCGTCCGCGCTGCGCCGGACGAAGGAGGGCGCGGCAGCCTGGACCAGCCCATATCCGATGGTCCAGAGCGCCAGAAATGTCCCGACCACCGTGAAGGTCCAGCCCGAGGCGTAGAGGAAGACCGGTACGCCCACGACGAACCAGACATCGCGCGCTCCGAACAGGGCGACGCGAGCGAGCGCCAGCAGGTTGACGCCCCGGTTCTTGGCGAAGAGTTCGCGGGCGCTCTTGCTAGCCTTCGCCTTGCCCATCATCGCCGGCAGCGACGTGACGACGCCAAGCAGGATCAGCGCGAGCATCGCGGCCATCGCCCACAGCGCGCCCCTGAAGCCCAGCGCCTCCAGCAGCAGGCCGCCGAGGAAGAAGCCGATGCCCTTCATCGCGTTCTTCGAGCCGGTGAACCAGGCGACCCAGCGGAACAGGCGGCCTTCGGCGTCCTCCGTCTTCGCGGCCGCCTCCGCGACCTTGATCGCCGATTTCGAGGCCGTCTTGGTCAGGTCCTTGGCGACGCCGCAAGCGCCCTGCGCCATCACCACCCAGGCGACCGAGGCCGCCGCTGTCCAGTCCGGCGACAGGCCCGAGAGCATGAGGAAGCCGAGGATCTGCGTGCTGAGCCCCACCGCAAGCATCCGCGTGATGCCATAGCGCGCGGCGAGCCAGCCGCCGATCAGGTTGGCGGCGATGCCGGCCGCCTCATAGAGCAGGAACAGGAAGGCGAGCGTGAAAGGCGAATAGCCGAGGCGAAAGAAGTGCAGCAGCACGAGCATGCGCAGCGCGCCGTCGGTCAGGGTGAAGCCCCAATAGGCCGCGGTGACGATGGCGTAGTTGCGCGAGCCCTCGGTCACAGGATCAGATCCCGACCCGTTCGAGATGGCAGGCGAGATCGACCATGCGGCAGGCATAGCCCATCTCGTTGTCGTACCAGGCGTAGACCTTCAGCATCGTCCCGTCTGTGACGAGCGTCGAGAGCCCGTCGACGATCGCGGAACGCGTGTCGCGCTGGTAGTCGATCGAGACCAGCGGCCGCGGCTCGAAGCCGAGGATGCCGGCGAGCGGCCCCTTGGCGGCGGCCTCGAAGAGGGCGTTGACCTCGGCGGCGGTGGTCGGCCGCTCCAGCTCGAAGACGCAGTCGGTCAGCGAGGCGTTGAGCACCGGCGCGCGCACGGCGTGGCCGTCGAGCTTGCCCTTCAGTTCCGGGTAGATCAGCGCGATCGCTGTCGCGCTGCCCGTCGTCGTCGGCTGCAGCGAGAGCATCGCCGAGCGCGCGCGGCGCAGATCCTTGTGGGGCGCGTCGACGACCACGTTCGTGTTGGTCGGGTCATGGATCGTGGTGATCTGGCCGTGCCGGATCCGCAGGTTCTCGTGCACGACCTTCACCACCGGGGCGAGGCAGTTCGTGGTGCAGGATGCCGCGGTGACGATCGGGTGCCTGGCGGGGTCGTAGAGATGCTCGTTGATGCCGACGACGACGTTCAGGACGGATGCATCCTTCACCGGCGCGGCCACGATGACGCGCTTGGCGCCGCGCTTCAGATGGCCCTCGATTGCGGCCGGTGTCAGGAGCTTGCCGGTGCATTCCAGCACGACATCGACGCCGAGATCACCCCATGGAATGTCGCCCGGCGCAGCCTCCGCAGAGAAGCCCATCCGCCGCCCGTCGATCGAGATCGCGTTCTCGCTTTCATGGCGGATATCGGCGCGCCAGCGTCCCTGCATGCTGTCGAATTCGAGCAGATGGGCGGTCGCGGCGGCCCCACCCTTGATCTCGTTGAGATGGACGATGTCGAGCCGGTTGCCCGCGCGCGGATCATCGTCCTGTCGATCGGCCGCGCCGAGCGCCGCCCTCAGGGCCAGACGCCCGATACGACCCATGCCGTTGATGCCGACCCGCATGATCCCTCTCCATCCGATAATGCCGGACAGTCCATCACCCGGATGACGATGACATGTCAATATGTCGGTTGACTCCGACATATTATTCGCGCAGCATTTATATCGACATCAACCGACATAACGAGATGCGGTCATGGAAACGGCTCCCCTCAAGGTGCTCTTCGTCTGCAAGGGCAATCACGCGCGCTCGATCATGGCCGAATCCATCATGCGGCGGCTCCCCGGCGGAAAGTTCACCGTCTTCAGTGCCGGCTCGCAGCCCCGCCCGGAGATCAATCCTTTCGTCGTCCGGCTGCTGCGGTCGCTCAACCACGACATGACGGGTTTGCGCCCGAAGAGCTGGAACGAATTCACCAGGCCGGATGCGCCGGAACTGGACTTCGTGTTCACGCTGTCCGAGACCGCAGCCAACGCGGTGCCGCCTGCCTGGCCCGGCAATCCGACGACGGCGCTCTGGACGCTGCCCGACCCCGCCGCCTTCGAAGGGGACGACGTCCAGAAGGCGCTCGCCTTCGCCGACGCTTACCGCATGCTCAACAACCGCATCTCGGTCTTTTCCAGCTTGCCGCTGGCGACGCTGCAGGGCATGGCCCTTCAGCACCGCCTCGACGCGATCGGACAGGATCTGGGGCGTGGTGGTCTTGGATCGAAGGAAAACGCCGCGTGATGCAAGGCCTGGCAGCATCGAAGCTAGAAGCCGCGGATGCTGTTGCGCTGCTCGCTGCGCTCGCGCAGCCGACGCGGCTGGAGATATTTCGGCTTCTGATGCGCTACCGGCCCCATGGCTTGGCGGCCGGCGACATTGGTCGCCTGCTCGCCGTGGCGCACAACACGCTCTCCTCGCATCTCGCGGCGCTGGAACAGGTCGGCCTTCTGGTGTCCCGGCGCGAGGGGCGCCACATCATCTTCGCCGCCCAGGCTCCTCGCGCCGACGCGCTCCTGGCCTTCCTGTCCGATGCCTGCTGCACCGAAGGCGTCATGGGCTGCACGAGCGAGGCTACGGCGGTTCCGGCCCGACGAGAGCATGTCGTCAGCGATCGCCCTTTGCGGGTGCTCGTCGTCTGCACCGGCAACTCGGCTCGCTCGATCATGGCGGAAGCTGTCCTGAGCCGTGAAGGCCTTGGGCGAATCCAGGCCTTTTCCGCCGGGAGCCGCCCGCAGGAGGCGCCGCATCCGCTCGCGCTCGGCCTTCTCGACGATCTCGGCTACGACATCTCGACCATGCGCTCGAAATCCTGGGACGAGTTCCTCGGAGCCGGCGCACCCCAACTCGATCTCGTCATCACGGTTTGCGATGATGCGGCCGAGGCGGCCTGCCCCAGCTTTCCAGGTGGACCCATGCGGGTACATTGGGGGCTCGACGATCCGGCGGCGGCATCCGGGCCGGTATCGGCCAGGCGCGCCGCCTTCCTCCAGAGCTACCGCGACCTCACCGCGCGCGTCACGGCCTTCGTGAACCTGCCCTTCGAGCAGATGTCGCTCGCCGAACTCAAGCCCGTTCTGACGGCGATCGGTCGCATGGACGGCGCCACGCAGAAGTCGCTCGAACAGGCGGCGTAACGCTGCTTGCGGACATCCGTCCGAAAGCCCTCGCGATTGGCGACATGACGCGCCGCAACGCAGGCAGCTTTGATTCTATCAGGGAACGAAAGCAGGATGCCCCTGCGCCGAGAACGGCTGCGGGGAGGCCGCAGCCCTCTTGCGGACTGGTTCGCCGAGCGGGTGCCGTGCGAGCTACGCCCGGAAACGCCACCGATTTCGGCGCAGCCTGCTGCAAATTTCGGAGGTTGAGAACGAGCTGGCGGACAGGGCGGGATTCGAACCCGCGATACGGTTTCCCGTATACACACTTTCCAGGCGTGCGCCTTCAACCACTCGGCCACCTGTCCGGCGCGCTGCTTATGACCGCCGAGCCGGCTTCTTTCAAGCGTGTTCTGATGCCTGTCGACAGATCGCGCGAAAACGATTTCCGGCGCGGTTGCAAAGCCGCGGCCGAATGGGCACATCGGAGCGGGCCGCGGGCCGCGGGACGATGTGCCGCCTTCGCCCGCGATCGATGAAGGAGACGGTGTGGTGCGGTTCCTGCTGCGGCTTGTCGGCTATCTCCTCGTCGCGGCCGGCTTCGTCGCGCTCGTCATCGACGGCGCCCGCTCGATCGCCAATTCCGCCGTGCAGTTCACGCCGCTGAAGCTGGCGCTGACGACGCTGTTCGGCGCGCGCATGGACGCACTCCAGCCCTCGGTCGAGCGCAACATCCATCCCTTGCTGTGGGACCCGGTGCTGCTGAACCTGCTGCTGGCGCCCGCGGCGCTGATCGCCTTCCTGCTCGGCTTCCTGCTGTTGAAGCTAGGCACGCCGCCGGAACCCAAGATCGGCATCGTCACGAGACGGTGAAGCCCCTTCGGTGGGCCGACGCCTGTCGAAACGTCGGTTGGATGCCTATATCCGCGCTCGAAACCAGCAACGGAGTCCGCCATGTTCTTCCTGCGCAAGAAGACGTCCCTGCCTGAAGCCCATGAGGCGCTGCCGGGCCGCGCCCATCCGATCCCGACAGCCGAGCGCCACTTTCTCAACAAGCGCGCCTTGGCCGGTCCCTATCCCCAGGGGTTGCAGACGGCGATCTTCGGGCTCGGCTGTTTCTGGGGCGCGGAGCGCAAGTTCTGGCAGATCGGCGAGGGCATCTGGATCACCGCCGTCGGCTATGCCGGGGGCCTGACGCCGAACCCGACCTATGAGGAGGTCTGCTCCGGCCAGACCGGCCACAACGAGGTCGTGAAGGTGGTCTTCGATCCTGCCGTCCTGCCCTATGAGGCGCTGCTCAAGACATTCTGGGAGAATCACGACCCGACGCAGGGCATGCGCCAGGGCAACGATGTCGGCACGCAGTACCGTTCCGGCATCTATGTCCAGGACGAGGCCCAGCGCGAGATCGCCGAGCGCTCGCGGGCCGAATACCAGCAGGCGCTGCAGAAGCGCGGCTATGGCCCGATCACGACCGAGATCCTCGACGCGCCGGAGTTCTATTTCGCCGAGGACTATCACCAGCAATATCTCGCCAAGAATCCGGCCGGTTATTGCGGGCTCGGCGGCACCGGCGTGACCTGCCAGATCGGCACGGGCGTCGCAGCCTGAACGGTCGCCACCTCACCGTGCAAAAGGGCCCCGTCGGTTTCCGGCGGGGCCTTTTCCTTGGCCGCGGACGACTGGCGGCGAGGCGATGCCGCATGGCCGCGGCATAACTTTTCGGTTGATCGCCGGCAAAAAGCTCAGGACAGTGGCGCCCTTCATGGGAGACTGACGTGATGTCCTTGCATTTCCGATCGAAATTCGTTGCCGCCGGTCTCGCGCTTGGTGGTGCGGCACTTGCTGCTGGCCTTAGCTTCGCGCAGGCGCCTGCCTTCTTCCGCATCGGGACGGGCGGCACCGCCGGCACCTATTATCCCATCGGCGGCCTGATCGCGAACGCGATCTCGGCGCCGCCGCAGCTGGTCGCGACCGCCGTCGCCAGCAACGGCTCGGTCGCCAACGTCAACGCCATCGTCGGCGGCGCGGCCGAATCGGGCTTCGTACAGGCCGACGTCGCCTACTGGGCCTATTCGGCGACCGGCGTCTTCGAGGGCAAGCCCAAGGTCGCGGAACTCCGCTCGATCGCCAATCTCTATCCCGAGAGCGTCCATCTCGTGGTCCGCAAGGCCTCGAACGTGAAGAGCGTCGCCGACCTCAAGGGCAAGAAGGTCTCGCTCGACGAGCCCGGCTCCGGGACGCTGCTCAATGCCAAGGCGATCCTGGCCGCCTTCGGCGTCGGCGAGAAGGACATCACGGCCGAATACCTCAAGCCCAACCAGGCGGCGGAGAAGATGAAGGACGGCTCGATCGACGCCTTCTTCTTCACCGGCGGCTTCCCGGCTGCGGCGATCTCCGAACTGGCTTCGACCGGCTCCGGCATCGACATCCTGCCGATCACCGGCGCGCCCGCCGAGAAACTGGCCAAGGACTTCCCCTTCTTTGCCGCCGACGAGATTCCGGCCGGCACCTACAAGGATGTCGGCGCGGTCAAGACGGTCGCGGTCGGCGCCCATTGGGTGACCTCGTCCAAGATCTCGGCCGACACCGTCTATGCCGTCACCAAGGCGCTCTGGAGTGACAAGGCCCGTGCGGCGCTCGATTCCGGCCACGCCAAGGGCAAGGCCATCCAGAAGGCGACGGCGCTCACCGGCCTGCTCGGCGTGCCGCTGCATCCCGGCGCCGAGCGCTTCTACAAGGAAGCCGGCCTGCTGAAGTAAGTCAGCTTAAGCGCTTACTCCAAGCGCGCCGTCATCCCGGACAAGCCGCGAAGCGGCGCCGATCCGGGATCCATGCCTGAGCCGTTCCGGCATGGATCCCGGGTCTCCGCTTCGCTGCGCCCGGGATGACGGCGCGTGTATTTTGACGTTCCAACAAGCGAACCGCCACTGATGACCAGCCAGCCCTCCGCCGCCGAACTCGCCCAGCTCGAGGAAGAACTCGATCCCGAGATGCAGTTCCGCAAGGTGCCACACGGCACCGCGCTGATCGTCGGCGGCCTGCTGCTCGCGCTCTCGGCCTTCCACTACTACACCGCCGGCTTCGGCCTGCTGCGCGAGACGACCCATCGCGGCATCCATCTCGCCTTCGTGCTCGGGCTGATCTTCCTGGTCTTCTCGGCCCGCAAGAGCGAGGCGCGAACGGTTCACGCCTCGACGGTGCTGCGGCCGGGCGGCGTGCCGCTCTATGACTGGATCTTCGCGGTCGCGGTCGCCGTCTCCAGCCTCTATGTCCCCTGGATCTTCGAGGACATGGTCTTCCGGATCGGCAACCCCTCGACGCTCGACGTGGTCATGGGCTCGATCACCATCATCCTGATGATCGAGGCGACGAGGCGTGCCATCGGCTGGGGCCTGCCGCTGATCGCCATCTTCGCCATGGTCTACGCCATCTTCGGCAATTGGTTCCCGGGCATCTTCCTGCATCCGGGCTCGACCTGGTCGAACCTGATCAACCACCTCTACCTCACCAGCCAGGGCGTCTATGGCGTGGCGCTCGGCGTCGTCGCGACCTACGTCTTCCATTTCGTGCTGTTCGGCGTGCTCGCGACCCGTATCGGCCTCGGCCGGCTGTTCCTCGGCGTCGCGGCGGCAGTGGCCGGCCGCTTCGCTGGTGGGCCGGCCAAGGTCTCGATCTTCGGCTCGGCGCTGTTCGGCATGATCTCGGGCTCGTCCGTCGCCAATACGGTGACCGTCGGCTCGCTGACGATCCCGATGATGATCCGGCTCGGCTACAAGCGCCATTTCGCCGCCGCCGTGGAATCGACCGCCGCGACGGGAGGCCAGATCACGCCGCCGATCATGGGCGCCGCGGCCTTCCTGATGGTCGAGTTCCTCAACCTGCCCTATGCGACGATCGTCATCGCCGCGATCATCCCCGCCTTCATGCACTTCTTCGGCGTGCTGATGCAGGTCCATTTCGAGGCAAAACGCACCGGCATGGCCGGCATGACCGATGCCGATGCGCCCAGGCTCTCGGAGGTCTTCGCCCGCGACTGGCCGACGATCGCGCCGCTCTTTGCGCTGATCCTCGTGCTGTTCACCGGCTATACGCCCTACCTCGCCGCCTTCTGGGGCATCACCGGCTGCATGCTGGTCGGCCTCGCGCAATATCGCGCCGCCTCTGCGCTCGGCTTCGCGCTGGCGATCGGCCTTGCCGCACCGACCGAGTTCCTGCGCGTTCCCGGCGTCAACCTCGCCTTCACGCTCACCGCCTTCGCCGTCATGGCCCATGGCGTGCTGATGCGCTCGGTCGAAGGGCGCAAGCGCGTCGAGGACATGATCGACGCCTTCATCCTCGGCGCGAAATACGCCATCGGTGTCGGCGCGGCAGCCGCGACCGTCGGCATCATCGTCGGGGTGGTGACGCTGACCGGCGTCGGCTTCAAGATCTCCTGGATCGTCACCTCGCTGGCCGACCAGTGGGCGCGGGGCCTGTCCGACCTGATCCCGTTCTTCCCCTTCGAGCTGAAGAGCGCGACGCTGTTCTTCACGCTGCTGCTGACCGGCCTGGTCTGCATCCTGCTCGGCTGCGGCGTGCCGACCACGGCGAACTACATCATCATGGTGACGGTGGCGGCGCCCGCGCTCGGCATGCTCGGGGTCAATCCGCTCGTGGCGCATTTCTTCGTCTTCTACTACGGCGTGCTCGCCGACATCACCCCGCCGGTCGCGATCGCCGCCTATGCGGGGGCGAGCATGGCTGGCGCAGACCCGTTCAGGACCGGCAACACGGCCTTCCGGCTGGCGCTCGGCAAGGTGCTGGTGCCGTTCGTCTTCGTCTTTTCTCCGTCGATGCTGATCATGGCGCCCGGCTTCACCTGGACGGAACTCGTCGGCTCGACCGCCTCCTGCATCGCCAGCATCACCTTCCTGTCGGCGGCCTTCGCCGGTTGGTTCCTGGCGCCGCTGGCAATGTGGGAGCGGCTCCTGATCGCGCTGGCTGCGCTGCCGATGATCCTGGCGACGCCGACCAGCGTCCTGGCGGGTCTCGTCATCGCCTCGCCGGTGCTGCTGCGGCAGATTGTGGCGCGGAAAGCGGCGCCTGCTGCCGCTTGAGTTCTCGATATGTTCTTGCGCGCCGGATGAAGCTCGGTTAGCCTCCCCTTGGGGAATGGGGTGGCGCTGATGGTGACGCGGGTCGCGACGGTGGCGTTCGAGGGAATCGAGGCGCGCGCCGTCGATGTTCAGGTGCAGGTCACGCCCGGCGGCGTCAATTTCATCCTCGTCGGGCTGCCGGACAAGGCGGTGGGCGAGAGCAAGGAGCGGGTGCGCGCCGCGCTGATCGCCTCGGGCCTGGCGCTGCCGGCCAAACGCATCACCGTCAACCTCGCCCCCGCCGACCTGCCCAAGGAAGGCAGCCATTACGACCTGCCGATCGCGCTCGCCGTCATGGCGGCGATCGGAGCGATCCCGGCGGATGCGCTGGCCGGTTACACGGTGCTGGGCGAACTCGGGCTGGACGGCTCGATCGCGGCCGTCGCCGGCGTGCTGCCCGCGGCCATCGCAGCCTATGGCCGGGGCCAGGGGCTGATCTGCCCTTTTCCATCGGGGCCCGAGGCAGCCTGGGCGGCGGCCGATATCGACATCCTCGCGCCGCGCTCGCTGATCCAGCTCGCCAATCACTTCAAGGGCACGCAGGTGATGGCGCGGCCCGAGCCGGCGGTTGCGCGCCAGTCCGGCCCGTTGCCCGATCTCGCCGACATCAAGGGCCAGGAGAGTGCCAAGCGCGTGCTCGAGATCGCCGCGGCCGGCGGCCACAACCTGCTCATGAACGGCCCGCCCGGCGCCGGCAAGTCGATGCTGGCGAGCCGTTTGCCGTCCATCCTGCCGCCGCTCAGCCCGCGCGAACTGCTCGAGGTCTCGATGGTGCTGTCCGTCGCCGGTCATCTCGCCGACGGCGCGCTGACCGACCGGCGGCCTTTCCGCGCCCCGCATCACTCCGCCTCGATGGCCGCGCTCGTCGGCGGCGGCCTGCAGGCCAAGCCCGGCGAGGTCTCGCTCGCCCATCACGGCGTGCTCTTCCTCGACGAACTGCCGGAGTTCCAGGCCCAGGCGCTCGACGCGCTGCGCCAGCCGATGGAGACCGGCGACGTGCTGATCTCGCGCGCCAATCATCGCGCCGTCTATCCGGCCCGCTTCCAGCTCGTCGCGGCGATGAATCCGTGTCGCTGCGGCAAGGCGACGGAGCCGGGCTTCGCCTGCCGCCGCCAGCAGAACGAGCGCTGCATGGCGCAATATCAGAGCCGCATCTCCGGGCCGATGCTGGACCGCATCGACATTGCGATCGACGTGCCCGCCGTCACCGCATCAGACCTGATTCTGCCCGCGCCGAGCGAGGGCTCGGCGCAGGTCGCCGCCCGCGTCGCGGCGGCGCGACGGCTCCAGGGCGCGCGCTTCGAAGCCCTGGGCTTGCCGCACATCGCAACCAACGCCGCCTGCCCGGCGCCGGTCCTCGACGAGATCGCCAGGCCCGACAATGCGGGCCTGTCCCTTCTGCGCGATGCGGCGGACGCCATGCGCCTGACCGCACGCGCCTATCATCGCGTCCTCAAGGTCGCCCGCACCCTGGCCGATCTCGACGGCGAGGCGAAGGTCGGCCGCATCCATCTGGCGGAAGCGCTGTCCTATCGCTCCCGCGGCGACCAGATGGCGCAGGCGGCCTGACCCGCTGACCGCGGACAGGAGCAGGGTTAACGGATTGCCTCACGCGATCGCTCAACTCCGCGGTTTCGCCCAACTCTTCCTCAACGCGCACTTGCTAGATTGCGCGCATGTATCCTCTCTCATCCCCCTGGGCTGCGGTTGCTGTGGTCGCGCTCGCGCTGTTTGCCGGCGTCGCCGCCCTGTTGCTGCTGCGCCAGCGCGACCGCATCGTCCGGCAGGCTGCCGAACTGGCGGGCGATGTCGAGGCGCTGAATGACCGCCTCTGGGCGCTGGCCGACAGTGAGGAACAGTATCGCAGCCTGATCGAGGCGCAGGGCGACCTCATCGTGCGCCGGGACGGCGCGCGAATCGTCTATGCCAACGGCGCCTATGCCGCGCTGCTCGGGCTGGATGAGGCGGAGGTCGTCGGTGCGGTTGCGCAGCCGCGTCTCATCGCGAGCCGCCCGGCGCTGGCACTCGACGGTGGGGCGCGCGTCTTCGACGAATGCCTCGCGACGCCCGATGGCGAGCGCTGGATCTCCTGGGTCGAGACGGTCGTGCCGGTGGCGTTGGGCCGGACCGTGCTGCAGCGCGTCGGCCGCGACATCACCGCGCGCATCGCCGGCGAGCAGGAACTGGTCGAGGCCCGCGCGCGCGCCGAAAGCGCCAACGAGGCGAAGTCGCGCTTCCTCGCCACCGTCAGCCATGAATTCCGCACGCCGCTCAACGGTATCCTCGGCATGGCAGATCTGCTCGGCGACACCGGGCTCGATCCGGAACAGGCGACCTATGTGCGGGCGTTGCGGACCTCCGGCGAGGCGCTGCTGGGCCTCGTCGACGACATCCTCGACTTCGCCAAGGTCGAGGCCGGCAAGCTCGAACTCGCGAGCGAGCGCTTCGATCTTGGCCTGCTGGTCGAGACCGTCTCGGAGCTGATGGCGCCGCGCGCCCAGGCCAAGGGCATCGAACTCGCCGCGCATCTCGCGCCGGATCTGCCGACGCATCTCCTGGGAGATCGGGACAGGCTGCGCCAGATCCTGCTCAACCTCGTCGGCAACGCGATCAAGTTCACGGAGACGGGCGGGGTCGGCATCCGCCTTGTCCGCGATGGCGATGGTATCGCGATCGAGGTCGCCGACACCGGGCCCGGCATCCCGCAAGATCGTCGCCAGGCCATCTTCGAAGAGTTCGAGCAGGTCGACAGCTCCGCCGCGCGCCGCCATGAGGGCACCGGGCTCGGCCTCGCGATCGTACGCCGTCTCGCCGTCCTGATGGGCGGCGCGGTCGGCGTCGAGGCTCGCCCGGGCGGCGGTTCGCTGTTTCGCGTCCGGCTGCCATTGCTGGTCGCGCCCGGTGCTGCCGCGCCCATCTTGCCGGACTGGCAGGGCAAGCGCGTGCTGGTCGTGTCAAGCGCTGCCTTCGGCGCCGGTTTCTTGCGCGAGACGATCGCCGCCACCGGCGGTCTCGCCACCCTGGCCATCGATGCCGAACAGGCCACGGCGTTGCTGCAAGCCCGACCGCGCTATGATGCCGCGTTGGTCGACCAGGCGCTCGGCCGCGATGTGGCCATCGCGCTGGCCGAGGCGGCGCGCGCCGCCGGCGTCGCCGATTGCCTGATCATGCTGTCGCCACTGGAACGCCGCCAGTTCGGCTCGCCGCGCGACGCCGGCTTCACCGGCTTCCTGGTCAAGCCCGTGCGGGCCCGATCGCTTTACGAGCGGCTCTCGCCGCGCCCCGGACCCGTCGCCGGCACGGTCGAGACACCCGGCCCACAAGCGCAACGCTCGTCGCGACTGCGGCTCAGCGTGCTCGTGGCGGAGGACAACGAGATCAATGCGCTGCTCGCGACACGCACGCTCGAGCGCTTCAACTGCGCCCCGGTCTGGGTCCGCGACGGCCGCGAGGCGCTGGCTGCGATCGAGGCCGGCCTGAACGGAACAGGCCCGTCCTTCGACCTCGTGCTGCTCGACATCCGCATGCCGGAGCTCGACGGCCTCGCCGTCGCGCGTGCCGTCCGGGCGCTGGAGCAGGCCCGCTCCGGCCTCGCGCCGCTGCCGCTGGTCGCCGTCAGCGCCAATGTCGCCGAGGATGACAGGGCCGCCGCGCTCGCCGCCGGCATGGATGATTGCCTGGCTAAGCCTCTCGATCGCGCGGCGCTGGAGCGCTGGCTCGATCGCGTCGGAGCGCCGCAGACCCTGTCGCTGTCGGCCTGAACGGCCGTCACCGCTTCGACGCAGTTTTGTCGCGATCCTGTAAGATGCTGCGCGCACATGTTCCCGATTGCCAGAGAAGACGGCCCGGGGGACAAGACGAGCCATGGCACCTGACCCTCACGGATATGCGGCTGAGCCGGCTCGGCATGTGCCTGCGGGGAGCCTGCTGTTCTCGAGGCTTTCACCGCTCAGGCTGATCACAGGCGGGACGATCCGTCGCCTCGGTCGCCACCCGGGCGCGCCCGATCCGCTCGCCGGCACGCTCGGCCGCAGCGGTTCGCTCGAGGTCAGGCTGGCGCGGGGCCCGAGTGAGATCTGGCGGGCGCAGCGCCTGCGCTACCGTGTCTTCTATCAGGAGATGTCGGCGAAGCCCGACGCCGTCTCGCGGATGTTCCGCCGCGATGCCGACCGCTTCGACGGCGCCTGCGACCATCTGCTGGTCATCGATCACGCCGCGCGCGGGCGCTTCGGCGGCCTCAAGCCCAAGATCGTCGGCACCTACCGGCTGATGCGCCAGGGCGCCGCGGCGCGGCTCGGCGGCTTCTACACGCAAGGCGAGTTCGATCTCGAGCCGATGATCGCGTCCCATCCCGGCCGGCGCTTCCTCGAACTCGGTCGCTCCTGCGTGCTCGAACCCTATCGCAGCAAGAAGACGGTCGAGCTGCTCTGGCACGGCATCTGGGCCTATATCCGCCACCACCGCATCGATGCGATGTTCGGCTGCGCCAGCTTCGACGGCACCGATCCCGATGCGCTCGCCCTGCCGCTGAGCTTCCTGCATCACCATGCCCGCTCGGCGGGCGAATGGAGCGCTGCGGCCCGGCAGGAACTGCATGTCACGATGGATCGTTTGCCGGCGGAGATGGTGGATGCCAAGCTCGCGCTGAAGCAGATGCCACCTCTGATTAAGGGCTATCTGCGCCTCGGGGCCCGCTTCGGCACCGGCGCGGTGATCGACCGCCAGTTCGGCACGACGGATGTGCTGGTGATCCTGCCGGTGTCCGCGATCGACCAGCGCTACCTCGCCTATTACGGCGACGAGGGGCAGCGCTACGCGGCGTGAAGATCGCCTGGTCGTCTCAGTCCCCGTTCGCCAGCAGCACGGGAAGCGCCTCTCGATAGCTCGGATAGCGGAAGCTGTAGCCGAGTTCGCGCTTCACCAGCGCGTTCGAGACGCGCCTGTTCTCGCCATAGAAGGCGGCCGCCATCGGCGAGAGCTTCGCGGGATCGAAAGGCGTCTCGGGTGGCGCCTCCAGCCCGGCGAGATGCGCGGCGAGGGTCACCACATCCTGCGGCGGCGCCGGCTCGTCATCCGTAACGTTGTAGATCGTGCCCTGGCGCGGCCGCTCCAGCGAGGCCATCAGCACGCCAGCGATGTCGTCGACATGGATGCGGTTGAAGACCTGCCCCGGCTTGATCAGCCGCGTCGCCTTGCCCTCGCGCAGCTTGACGATCGGGTTGCGGCCCGGCCCGTAGATGCCCGAGAGGCGGAAGATCTGCACCGCTTTGCCACTGCGCTC
The DNA here is from genome assembly GCA_036525085.1 of Allobosea sp. GTDB lineage: Bacteria > Pseudomonadota > Alphaproteobacteria > Rhizobiales > Beijerinckiaceae > Allobosea. The sequence goes on along the minus strand of DATDBB010000410.1, from coordinate 3,587 downwards.
GCCCAGCGCCAGCCAGTCCCGTTCGATCCCGAGCCTGACCTGCGAGCGAAAGCTCGGCCGCGGCGCGGTGGCCTCGTCGATCCAGGCGCCGCCATGGTTGCCATAGACGCCGATGGTCGAGAGATAGCCGATCCAGCGCAGGTCCGGCGCGGCCGCAAGGTCCTTGGCGAGGCAGCCCAGAACCGGGTCGCCAGCTTCTCCCGGCTGCACGGAGACCAGCACGGCCTCCGCCTCCGCAATCGCCTTGGCCAGGAAGGACGAGACGGCGAAGCCGTCGAACACCAGCGTGCGGACGCCCTCACGGCTGAGTCGCGCCGCCTTCTCGGCCGTGCGCACCGTGCCCGTGACCTCCCAGCCCTTGGCCAGTGCGGCTCGCGCGAAGAAGCCGGCCGAATAGCCGACGCCGAGGATGACGAGCTTCATGAGGCATGTTCCGCTTCGGCTGAGAGCGCCAGCCATTCGCGGCGGACGTCCGGGTCGTTTTCCACGGCGAGCGCATCGGGCGCAAGCACGCGCGCCTGCGGCGGGGACAGCCGGATCAGGGCCCAGGCCGCCATGGCGCGCACCAGCGGCGAGGCGTCAGTGACGAGCGCAGCGGCGCTCGCCGCCAGTTCGGGCCGGCCGCTATTGCCGATCGCGATCAGCACGTTGCGGACGAAGCGATCGCGTCCTGTGCGCTTGACCGGCGTGCCTGCGAAAAGCGTGCGGAAGGCGGCGTCGTCGAGGGCGGCGAGATCGGCCAGAGGCAGCGCATCGAGCCCGTCGCGCAGGGACAGGCGCGTTTCCCGGGCCGCTTCCGCGAACTTGTTCCACGGACAGACGGCGAGGCAGTCGTCGCAGCCGAAGACGCGGTTGCCGATGCCGGCGCGAAGGCCTTCGTCGATATGGCCCTGATGCTCGATCGTGAGATAGGCGATGCAGCGGCGCGAATCGAGCTGGTAGGGCGCCGGGAAGGCGTCCGTCGGGCAGATCTCCAGGCAACGCCGGCACGAGCCGCAATGGTCTGTCTCGGGCGCGTCTGCCGGCAGTTCGGCGGTGGTGTAGATCGCGCCGAGGAAGAGCCAGGAGCCGTGTTCGCGCGAGACCAGCACGGAGTGCTTGCCCTGCCAGCCGAGGCCGGCCGCCTGCGCCAGCGGCTTCTCCATCACAGGCGCAGTATCGACGAAGACCTTCACATCGACGCCGCCCTGCGCGGCGAGCAATCCGGCGACGCTCTTCAGCTTGCCTTTGATGACGTCGTGATAGTCGCGGCGGCGGGCATAGAGCGATATCGCGGCCTTGTCGGGCTGGCCCAGCGTCGCCAGCGGGTCGCTGTCGGGCGCATAGCTCATGCCCAGCATCACGACCGACTTGGCCTCGTTCCAGAGCTTTTGCGGGTCGGCACGCTGGTCGGTGCGCTCCTCCATCCAGCCCATCTCGCCGTGATGGCCTTGCGCCAGCCAGGCTGCGAGCCGGGCGGGCGCATCTGGAATGGCATCCACGCAGGCGATGCGCGCGACGGAAAATCCTTCCGCAAGCGCGCGCGCCACGACAGCCTGTTTGAGCCGTTCGGCCTCCGGAAGTCGAGCGGTTTTCAGAAGTCGAGGTTGTCGTAATGGGCGCTGGGCGCCATGCCCGGCATCCGGTCGCTCAGCAGCGGCCGGAAGCTCGGCCGGGACTTGATCCTCGCATACCATGCGCGCGCCGCCTCGTCCTCTTCCCAAGGCACGTCGCCGAGATAGTCGACGCAGGAGAGATGCGCCGCCGCGGCGAGATCGGCATAGCTCAGTTCCGAGCCAGCCAGCCAGTTCCGCTTGGCCGTGAGCCAGGCGATGTAGCGCAGATGATAGCGCACATTGGCGCGCGCGGCGCGGATTGCGCTCATTTCCGGCGGGCCGCCGCCCTCGTCGCGCGCCATGAAGCGCTTCATCACCTTCTCGAGCACGAGCGGGGCGGTGATCTCCTCGTTGAACTTGAGCCCGAACCAGTCGAGCAGGCGGCGAACCTCGACGCGCTCGCCCGGCCCCTCCGGCAGCAGGCGGCGCTCGGCCAGGGCCAGTCCTCGGGTTTCGTCGAGATACTCGGCGATCGGGCCTGCGCCGGGAACGGAGAGCCCGTTCTCCTCGCGGAAGACCGGCGTCGTGCCGGCCGGATTGAGCTCGAGGAACTCGCGCCTGCGCTCCCAGACACGCTCCTCGACCAGCGTGGCCTCGAGCCCGAACTCGCCGAGCACGAGCCGGATGAAGCGCGAATGCGGGCATAGCGGATAATGATACAGGGTCGCCATGGCACTCATGAAACAGGCAGGTGCGGCCGAAGCGGGGCCGGAAGGATGAAACGCATCCCGATATGCGCAGGGCGCTCGCTATAAAGCCGGTTGGAGGGTGTCACAACCCGGCATGGCGCGTTGACAGCGATTCCGGCGATCCGGTTCGGCATTTGGTAACCAATTTGCAAAGGGGTGGGTTTATCCAGACTGACGGCTTAAGGATGCCGCACTGCAAAAAGCCTCAAGTCGCGCGAGGACGGCCCACGCATGGAAAATCTCATCGAAGCGGTCATCCTCGGCATCGTCGAGGGCTTGACCGAATTCCTACCGGTGTCCTCGACCGGGCATCTGCTGCTGATCGGGCATTTCCTCGGCTTCGAATCGAACGGCAAGTCCTTCGAGGTCCTGGTCCAGCTCGGTGCGATCCTCGCGATCACCCTGGTCTATTTCCGCCGCCTGCTCGACATCGCGATCCGGATTCCGACCGATCCGGCGGCACGGCGCTTCGTTATCGGCGTGCTCGTCGCCTTCCTGCCGGCGGCGCTGATCGGCGCCGTGCTCCACGGCTTCATCAAGGGCGTGCTGTTCAACCCGTTCATCGTCTGCTGCACGCTGATCGCGGGCGGTCTGGTCCTGCTCGTGATCGACGATCTCGAGCTTGAGGAGAAGCATCAGGACGCCACGGCCTTCCCGCTGCCGATGTACTTCAAGATCGGCCTGATCCAGTGCCTGGCGATGATCCCCGGCGTGTCGCGTTCGGGCTCGACCATCGTCGGCGCCATGCTGCTCGGCGCCAGCAAGCGCGCGGCGGCGGAGTTCTCGTTCTTCCTGGCCATGCCGACCATGGCCGGCGCCTTCGCCTACGACCTGCTCAAGAGCTACAAGACGCTCACTTTCGACGACATGACGCTGATCGTCATCGGCTTTGTCTGTGCCTTCGTCTCGGCGCTGATCGTCGTGCGCAGCTTCCTCGATTTCGTCTCCAAGCGCGGCTTCGCGCTCTTTGCCTGGTGGCGCATCGTGGTCGGGCTGTTCGGACTGGCGGGCCTCTGGATCTACGGCTGAAAGCAGCACTCAGCCGCTATGCCCGATCGGCTCTGGCGGGTGCGGGTGCTGGGCGGGCAGGCCGCGCGGCAGGGTCGCGGTCTCGCGTTCGATCATCCGGTGGACGACGGGCGGGTTCGGTCCCTTGTGCATTGCTCTCACCCGGTCGCTGATCTCTGCGTCCGCCTGCGTCACCCGCTGTGCTTGGCGGACATATTCGACCCAGGTTGGGGTGTCGTAGCGCTCGATCCAGAGTTCGGGGTCGGTCAGGTCGCGCAGCAGCGTCCAGTGACGG
>DATDBB010000409.1:0-3242 GCA_036525085.1 Allobosea sp. | reverse complement strand
CCTCCGTCGTCAGCGGGCCGCGGCTCTGGAGACGGAGGCGAAGCTCGCGACCTATGTCACGGACCGGCTGGCCGAAGGCTGGACCCCGGAGCAGATCGCAGGACGGCTGCGCCTCGGGGTCGAGACCGGCCTGCGCGCCGTCTGCGCGGAGACCATCTACGGCTGGATCCATCGCACCGGCCAGAAGGCGGAGCGGCTGTGGCGCTTCCTGGCCCGCCGGCATGCCCGGCGCAGGCAGCGCCGCCGTCCTGCGATCTGCTCCGGGGTCCAGCCTTCGGCCAGCCGGTCCGTGACATAGGTCGCGAGCTTCGCCTCCGTCTCCAGAGCCGCGGCCCGCTGACGACGGAGGAGGGATGACCCATCCGCCACGTGCGGCCGGTAGGCCCCGCTGCCCAGGGCATTGCGCCTGAGCTCCCGCGAGATCGTCGAAGCCGCTCGACCGAGCGACAGGCCGATCGCCTGAAGCGAAAGGCCATCGGCCTTCAGATCGGCAATCCGATCCCTTTCGACAGCGGTGAGATGAGAATATTCTGGCATGGCAGCACCGTTTTCTGTTTGGCGACAGACGGATATCTCATCCGTCAGGCGTTGTTGCATGGAGGGGGTTCGGCTCGGACCAGCCCCTTCCCCGCTTTTTTCAACCGATCTTGATGCTTCGGGGCATGCCAAGGGCGGTGAAGCGGTTGATGCAGCGCACGGCGACGGCGGCCTCGACCTTCTGGCGATCAAAGGTGCGGGAGCGGAGGCTCGGGCCGATGAGGGTCTTGTAGCGCAGCATCGCGGTTTCGGCGAGGGAGCGGCGGTGGTAGCCGGTCTCGGCCTTCCAGGTGTCGCGCCCGACCTCGGCGATGCGGGCCACTGCCGCGCCGCGGGTGGGGGGCACGTCCTTGCGCCCCGGTGGCGGACGGATCGCGGCGCCCTTGCGCGGCGGGATCACCGGCTGCGCGCCCCGAGCGAGGATGGCGGCATGGCAGTCGAAGCTGTCGTAGGCCTTGTCGGCGCAGACCGCGGCGATCGGCGCGGCGACGGCGGCGAGCAGGCCGTCGAGCTCGCCACCGTCGGGAGCCTCGCTCGCGGTCAGGGCATGGGCGCAGAGCGCGCCGGTCCGGGTATCGACCGCCAGGTGCAGCTTGCGCCAGACCCGCCGCTTGTCCTTGCCGTGTACGCGAACCTTCCACTCGCCCTCGCCGTAGACCTTGAGCCCGGTGGCATCGACCGCGAGGTGCAAGGGGCCGTTGCCGGATCGAGCGGGCCGCGCGAGCTTCGGCACGGTGAGCGTGGCCGCGCGACGGGAGAAGGTGGAATAGTGCGGCACGGTGATCTCCAGCCCGAGCAGCCGCGTCAGATCGCAGAGGAAGCCCTGGGTCTGGCGCAGCGTCAGCCCGAATACTACCCGCAGGCCGAGCGCGCAGAGGATCGCCATGTCGCTGTAGCGCCAGCCCTTGCCGCCAGCCGCCCCCCAGCCGGCCACCACCGCCTCGTCGATCCAGAGCGTGATCGATCCTCGTGCCACCAGCGCGCGGTTGTACTCGCGCCAGTTCGTGACCCGGTAGCGGGACTTCGGCTTGGAGGCGGGGAGCTTGCGGACGCGCTGAACCATCCCAAGCTGATGATGTGGACGCCCCCGCCACAACCGCCGGCGCCCGGTATGATGGGGCCGATGATCCGGAGAAAGGAAGGAGCGTTGCGATGAAGATCACGGTGATCGGGCTCGACCTGGCCAAGAGCGTGTTCCAGGCGCATGGCGTCGACGAGGGCGGCAGGACCGCTCTGGTGAAGAAGCTGCATCGAAAGCAGATGCTGCCGTTCTTCTCGAACCTGCCGCCCTGTCTGATCGGCGTCGAGGCCTGCGCTACGGCGCATCATTGGGCGCGCACGCTCTCGGCGATGGGTCACGAGGTGAAGCTGATGCCGCCGTCCTACGTGAAGGGCTATGTGAAGCGGGGCAAGAGTGACGCTCTCGATGCCGAGGCGATCTGCGAGGCCGTGCAGCGTCGCTCGATGCGCTTCGTGCCGACAAAGACGGTTGAGCAGCAGGCGATCCTCATGGCCCACCGGACGCGGTCGCTCCTCGTCCGCCAGCGGACGATGGCGGCGAACGCGCTCCGGGCACATCTTGCCGAGTTCGGGCTGGTCGCCAATCCCGGCATCGCCAACCTTGCGAAGCTGTCCGAGAAAGCGCTCGCCGAACCCGACGGGCTTCCAGCCTATGCGCGGCGCGCCCTCGCGATCCTGGTCCGGCGGCTCGTGGAGCTGACCGAGGAGATCGGTGCGCTCGACCGCGAACTCGGCGCCTGGCATGCTCAGAACGAGGCGAGCCAGAGGCTTGCAGCGATCCCGGGCATCGGGGTGATCACTGCCACCGCAATCGCGGCGACCGTCACCGATCCGAAGCAGTTTCGATCCGGCCGACAGTTCGCCGCCTGGCTCGGTCTCACACCACAGCAGCAGTCCACCGGCGGCAAGACGCGCCTCGGCGGCATATCCAAGCAGGGCGACCGGTACCTCCGTCGCCTGCTGGTTGTCGGCGCCACCGCCGTGATGCGCCATGCGAAGGACAAGGCGACCCGTCTTGCCGACTGGATCAGGGAACTGGTTGCGAAGAAGCCGTTCCGGCTCGTCTCGGTTGCGCTCGCCAACAAACTCGCGCGGATCGCCTGGGCCGTGCTGACGAGCGGCGACACCTACCGACCCCAAGCCCCCGCCTGAACTCCGGCGGCCGGGCCTACGAAATGGCAAAGGCAGTCCATGATGCGTGACGATCGAGCCAATGGCGAGAAGAGCCCGTCTGATTCACCGCGCCCCTCGAGCGCGCCAAGTTGATCAGGGAACTTGCCGGCGGATTTCCATCAAGGCCAGCAGCGAAGAAAACGCCGCACAAACAGGCCGGACACATGAAAGCAACCGATCTGCGCAGAAGACAGAAAGCCCTTGCCAGAGGGGGCGTCCACACATGAATCAGGGAGTTGATTGCGAAGAAGCCGTTCAGGCTCGTCTCGGTTGCCCTCGCCAACAAGCTCGCACGGATCGCATGGGCCGTGCTGACGAGCGGAGACACCTACCGACCCCAAGCCCCCGCCGCCTGAACTCCGGCGGCCGGCATACGAAATGGCAAAGGCAGTCCATGATGCGTGACGATCGAGCCAATGGCGAGAAGAGCCCGTCTGATTCACTGCGCCCCTCAAGCGCGCCAGGTTGATCAGGGAACTCGCCGGCGGATTTCCATCAAGGCCAGCGGCGAA
>DATDBB010000408.1:0-4925 GCA_036525085.1 Allobosea sp. | reverse complement strand
CGCGATCCGCCGCGACATCCATGCCCATCCCGAGATCGGCTTCGAGGAGGTCCGCACCTCCGGCATCGTCGCCGAGAAGCTCGCGTCGTGGGGGATCGAGGTGCATCGCGGCATCGGTGGCACGGGCGTGGTCGGCATCCTCCACGGCAAGGGCGGCCCCGGCCGGCGCATAGGCTTGCGCGCCGACATGGATGCGCTGCCGATGGACGAGACGACGAACCTGCCCTGGCGTTCGACCATTCCCGGCCGGATGCATGCCTGCGGCCATGACGGCCACACCACGATGCTGCTCGGCGCGGCGCGCTATCTCGCCGAGAACCGCAACTTCGCGGGCACGGCCGTGTTCGTGTTCCAGCCGGCGGAGGAGGGGCTCGGCGGCGCGCGCGCCATGCTCGCCCACAACCTGTTCGAGCGTTTCCCTTGCGACGAGATCTACGGCATCCACAACGCGCCCAATCTCGACCCCGGCCAGATCGCGGTCTTTCCGGGGCCGGCGATGGCGGGCGCGGATTTCTTCGACATCAAGATCACCGGCAAGGGCAGCCATGGCGCGATGCCCCATGTCGGGCGCGACCCCGTCATCGTCGCGATCTCGCTGGCCGCGGCGCTGCAGACGATCGTCAGCCGCAACGCCGATCCGCGCGAGGCCGCCGTGCTCTCGATCACGCAGATCCATGCCGGCTCGGCCTATAACGTGATCCCGGAGGAGGCGGCGCTCGCCGGCACGGTTCGTACCTTCGCGCCGGAGATCGCCAAGCTCGTCCGCGAGCGCATGCGCGAGATCGCGGCCGGCATGGCGCTGAGCTTCGGCGTGCAGATCGATGTCGATATCCGCTCGATCTTCGACGTGCTGGTCAACCATCCGGCGCAGGCCGAGGCAACCGCTGCCGTCGCGGCCGAGATCGTGGGGGCCGGAAACGTCCTGACCGAGCCGAAGCCGGTGATGGGCAGCGAGGATTTCGCCGACATGCTGCGCGTGGTGCCCGGCGCCTATGCCTGGGTCGGCCATGCCGGCAGCGTTCCGGTGCACAACCCGGCCTTCGTGCTCGATGACGGCATCCTGCCGATCGGAGCGAGCCTGCTGGCGCGCCTCGTCGAGACGCGGACCGTGGTCTGAGGGACGTTTCACCATGCCTGCCGATTTCCGCCCCGCCGAGCTGGCGCTGGATAGTGATGCCCTCGTCGCCGGGCTGAAGCCCTGGATCGAGTGCGAGAGCCCGACCTTCGACCCTGCTGCCGTCAACCGGATGATGGATTTTGCCGCCTCCGAGCTCGCCGCTGCGGGGGCCGTGGTGACGCGTATCCCCGGCCCGCCGGGTCTAGGAGACTGCGTGCGCGGCGACTTCCCGCATCCACGTCGAGGTGAGCCGGGCATCCTGGTGATGTCGCATCTCGACACCGTCCATCCGGTCGGCACGCTGAAGGTGCTGCCGTTCAAGCGCGAGGGCTCGCGCTGCTACGGGCCGGGCATCCTCGACATGAAGGGCGGCGCCTATGCCGGGCTGCAGGCGATCGTCGCGCTGGCCAAGGCGGGCGTGGAGACGCCTTTGCCGGTCAGCGTGCTCTTCACCAGCGACGAGGAGATCGGCAGCCCGGGCACGCGCGAGATCATCATGGCGGAGGCGCGCAAGCACCGCTTCATCCTGGTGCCGGAGCCGGGGCGGCCGGGTAACGGCGTCGTCACCGGGCGCTACGCTATCGCTCGCTTCAACCTCACCGCCGAGGGGCGGCCAAGCCATGCCGGCTCGCGGCTGAAGGACGGGCGCTCGGCCATCAGCATGATGGCGACGCAACTGCTCGCGATCGAGGCGATGACCGACGAGGACTGCACCTTCAGCGTCGGCGTCATCCATGGCGGGCAATGGGTCAACTGCGTGCCGACTTCATGCAGGGCAGAGGCCTTGAGCATGGCAAAGAGGCAGGAGGACCTCGACCGTGGCGTCGAGCGCATGCTGGCGCTGACGGCCCAGAACGAGGACGGCACGCGCTTCACCGTGACGCGCGGCGTCACCCGCCCGGTCTGGGAGCCGGATGCCGAGACGCTCAAGCTGTTCGGGCTGGCGCGCGAGATCGCCGGCGAACTCGGCTGGACGCTGGAGCATGGCTCGGCCGGCGGCGGCTCGGACGCGAATTTCACCGGCTCGGCCGGCATCGCATCGCTCGACGGGCTCGGGCTGCTGGGCGCCGGATATCACACGCTGGAAGAGCATATCGAGGTGGACAGCCTGGCGCAGCGGACAAGGCTGATGGCTGGCTTGCTGGCGCGGTTGACCGCTTGATCGCGCCGGGCGAGCATGACCTGATCGTGGCACAGAGCCTGCATGCAGTCGGCGCACGAATATATCACTGAAACGGGTGAGGGGAAGAACAGCATGGCATGGCGTTTGAAATCACTCGTGGCCGTGGCGGCGCTCGTCGCAGGCGCATCGCTGGCGCAAGCGCAGACCACGCTGAAGGTGGTGATGCATTCCGACGTCAAGATCGTCGATCCGATCTGGACCACCGCCTATATCGTCCGCAACCACGGCTACATGATCTACGACACGCTGTTCGCGATGGACGAGGCGGGCGCGATCAAGCCGCAGATGGTCGACAGCTTCACCGAGTCGCCGGACAAGCTGACCTACAAGTTCACCCTGCGCGACGGCCTGACCTGGCATGACGGCAAGCCGGTCACCCCGGCCGACTGCATCGCCTCGATCAAGCGCTGGTCCGCCAAGGACCCGGTCGGCCAGAAGCTGATGACCTTCGTCGACACGATCACGGCCGACGATGCCAAGAGCTTCACGGTCAAGCTGAAGTCGCCGACCGGCCTGCTGATCTTCGGCCTCGGCAAGCCCTCGTCCAACGTGCCCTTCATGATGCCGGAGCGCGTGGCGAAGACCGATCCGAACACGCAGATCTCGGAATTCATCGGCTCCGGTCCCTTCGTCCTCAAGCAGGACGAATGGAAGCCGGGCGACAAGATCGTCTACACCAAGTTCAAGGACTACAAGCCGCGCGCCGAGCCGGCCTCGGGCCTCGCCGGAGGCAAGGTCGCGAAGGTCGACCGCATCGAGTGGCTCGCGGTCGCTGACCAGCAGCAGGCCGTGAATGCGTTGCTGGCAGGCGAGATCGACATGGTCGAGCAGCCGGCCTTCGACCTGATCCCGCTGGTGCAGGGCGATAAAAACATCAAGCTGTGGAACTACAACCCGCTCGGCCTGCAATACACGATGCGCTTCAACCACACGCAGCCGCCCTTCGACAATCCGAAGGTGCGCCAGGCCGTGACCTATGCGCTCAATCAGAAGGACTTCCTCGAAGCGACCGTCGGCAACCCGGACTATTACAAGCCCTGCAAGGCCATGTTCGTCTGCGGCACGCAGCTCGCCTCCGAGAAGGGCATGGAGGGCCTGCTCGAGTCGAACTTCAAGAAGTCGCAGGAACTGCTGAAGGAAGCCGGCTACGACGGCAAGCCGATCGTGCTGCTGCATTCGACCGACCTGCAGTCGCTGACCAATCTCGGGCCTGTCGCCAAGCAACTGCTCGAGAAGGGCGGCTTCAAGGTCGATATGCAGTCCTCGGACTGGCAGACGGTGGTGTCGCGCCGCGTCCGCAAGGACCCGGTCGACAAGGGCGGCTGGAACCTGATGCAGACCTCCTGGGTCTCGGCCGACATCCTGAACCCGGTCATGGCCGGCTTCTTCAATGCGAGCTGCGACAAGGCCGCCTTCGGCTGGCCCTGCGACGAGAAGATGGAGAAGCTGCGCGATGATTTCGCCCGCGAGCCGGATGCGGCCAAGCAGAAGGCGATCGCGGAAGCCGTGCAGATGCGCTGGAGCGAGGTCGTGACCCATGTCCATCTCGGCCAGTACAACGTGCCGATCGCGGCGCGTAAGAACCTCTCCGGCATCCTGACGGCGCCGGCCCCGGTGTTCTGGAATGTCGAGAGGAAGTGAGGTGGCGGCGCTGATCACGCGGAACCGGCGCTGATGCTCGGCTATATCCTGCGACGCCTGCTGGCGACGATCCCGGTCCTCGTGATCGTCGCCGTCCTCGTCTTCCTGATGCTGCGGCTGACGCCGGGCGATCCGGCGGCCGTCATCGCCGGCGACAATGCGACGACCGAGCAGATCGCGCTGATCCGCAACCGGCTCGGCCTCGACCAGCCGATCCTGACGCAGTTCGCGATCTGGGCCGGCAATCTGCTCCAGGGCAATCTCGGCGAGAGCTTCTTCTTCAAGAAGCCGATCGGCGAGCTCATCGTCGGCCGCATCGAGCCGACACTGTCGCTTGCCTTCGCGACGATGCTGATCGCGATTTGCGTGGCGATCCCGCTCGGCGTGCTCGCCGCCTACAAGCACGGCTCCTGGATCGACCGCATCGTGATGGGGTTCTCGGTGCTGGGCTTCTCGGTGCCGGTCTTCGTCATCGGTTACGCCCTGATCTATGTCTTCGCGATCACGCTGGGCTGGTTCCCGGTGCAGGGCTACCAACCGCTCTCGGGCGGGTTCGGCGGCTTCGTGCAGCGGCTCGTGCTGCCGGCGGTGACGCTGTCGGTGATCTATATCGCGCTGATCGCGCGGATGACGCGCGCCAGCGTGCTCGAGGTGCTGAACGAAGACTATATCCGCACCGCCCGCGCCAAGGGCCAGGTCGAGCGCAAGATCCTGTTCCGCCATGCGCTGAAGAATGCGGCCGTGCCGATCGTCACCGTGGTCGGCATCGGCATCGCGCTCCTGATCGGTGGCGTCGTGGTGACCGAGAGCGTCTACTCGATCCCCGGTCTCGGCCGCCTGACCGTCGATGCCGTGCTGGCGCGCGACTATCCGACGATCCAGGCCGTCATCCTGCTGTTCTCGGGCGTCTATGTCGGCATCAACCTGCTGATCGATCTCGCCTACAGCCTGTTCGACCCGAGGATCCGCTATTGAACGCCGAAC
>DATDBB010000407.1:0-3259 GCA_036525085.1 Allobosea sp. | reverse complement strand
GAGCACGAAATACTGCTCGGCCGGGGCCTTGCCCTCGTTGACTTCCTGCGTCCACTGCTCGAGCGGCAGCTTGATGCCGAAGGCCTTGTCGATCGCGAAGGCGATGTCGAGGAAGGCGAGCGAGTCGATGCCGAGATCGGCGATGGCGTGGCTCTGGGGCGTGATCTTCTCGCGAGGAATGTCGCAGGTCTCGGATATGATTCCGGCGACCGTCTCGAAAGTGGCGGACATGCGGGTGCTCCCGTCGTGATGATGGAGGCGGTCGACATCCGGGCGCGGGTGTTAGCCCTGCGCCTGCCCCAAGCCGCCCGCCAAAGGATGACTGCGACGCCCCCTTACACCGCGAGCCGTCTCAGGACAACCGTAGTGGGCGATGAAGAGCGTCATGGTCGGGCTCGAGCCGACCAACTCGTGAACCAGCTTCTCCGGCTCGAAATTCTCGGGTCGCGCGTATCGCGGACCCGAGAATGACGTGGCCGGGCCTTACGCGGCGATGCCGCGCAGCACGTAGTGCAGGATGCCGGCGTTCTTGAAATAGTCGATCTCGTCCAGAGTATCGATGCGGCAGAGGATAGGCACCTTCTTCACCGTGCCGTCGGCATAGGTGATCTCGGCTTCGAGCATCTGGCGCGGCTTGACGGTCGCAAGCCCCTTGATCGAGACGGTCTCGTCGCCCTTCAGGTCGAGGGAGGCCCAGCTCGTGCCCTCCTGGAAGGTGAACGGGACGACACCCATGCCGACCAGGTTCGAGCGGTGGATGCGCTCGAAGCTCTGCGCGATCACGGCCTTGACGCCGAGCAGGTTGGTGCCCTTCGCGGCCCAGTCGCGCGAGGAGCCGTTGCCGTATTCGACGCCGGCGAAGACGACCAGCGGCACCTTCTCCTGCTGGTAGCGCATCGCCGCATCATAGATCGGCAGCTCTTCCTTGCTCGGATAATGGATGGTGTAGCCACCCTCGCGCCCGTTCGGCCCCATCATGTGGTTGCGGATGCGGATATTGGCGAAGGTGCCGCGCATCATCACTTCGTGATTGCCGCGGCGCGTGCCGTACTGGTTGAAGTCGGCGACGGCGACGCCGTGCTCGCTCAGATACGCACCCGCAGGCGAGGCCGCCTTGATCGAGCCGGCCGGGGAGATGTGGTCGGTGGTGATCTTGTCGCCGAAGAGGCCGAGGATGCGGGCACCCTTGATGTCGGTGACCGGCGAAGGCGTCTTGCTGATGCCCTGGAAATAGGGCGGGTTCTGGACGTAGGTCGAGGCGTCCTCCCAGGCATAGGTCTGGCTTTCCGGGGTCTTCACCGCCTGCCAGTGCGCGTCGCCCTTGAAGACGTCGGCATATTTCGCCTCGAAGATGGCGCGGGTGACGTTCTTGGCGATGAAGTCCTGGATCTCCTTGTTGGAGGGCCAGATGTCCTTCAGGAAGACCGGCTTGCCATCCGAACCGGTGCCCAGCGGCTCGCTCGTCAGGTCCATCTGCACCGAGCCCGCCAGCGCATAGGCGACGACCAGCGGCGGCGAGGCGAGGTAGTTCGCCTGCACGTCGGGCGAGACGCGGCCCTCGAAGTTGCGGTTGCCGGAAATCACGGCGCCCGCGATCAGCCCCTGCTCGTTGATCGCCTTCGAGATCGGCGCCGGCAGCGGGCCGGAGTTGCCGATGCAGGTGGTGCAGCCGAAGCCGACCAGGTTGAAGCCGAGCTTGTCGAGATCGGTCTGGAGGCCGGCCTTGGCCAGGTATTCGGCGACGACCTGCGAGCCGGGGGCCAGCGAGGTCTTCACCCAGGGCTTGACCTTGAGACCCTTGGCGACCGCATTGCGGGCAAGCAGGCCCGCCGCCATCAGCACCGAGGGGTTGGAGGTGTTGGTGCAGGAGGTGATCGCGGCGATGACGACGTCGCCATGGCCGAGATCGAAGGACTGGCCCTCGACCGGCACGCGGCGCGAGATCTCGGCGGCCTTCTTGTAGTCGCTCTCCATCGCGGCGGCGAAGCCCTTGGCGACGGCGCCGAGGTCGACGCGGCCCTCGGGGCGCTTGGGGCCGGCCATCGAGGGCTGCACGGTCGAGAGATCGAGTTCCAGCGTGTCGGTGAAGACCGGATCGGCGGTCTCGATCGTCGCGAACAGGCCTTGCGCCTTCGAATAGGCTTCGACCAGCGCGATGCGGTCGGCGGCGCGGCCCGTCGTGGTCAGATAGTCCAGCGTCTCGGCATCGACCGGGAAGAAGCCGCAGGTCGCGCCGTATTCCGGGCCCATATTCGCGATGGTGGCGCGGTCGGCCAAGGTCAGGTTGTAAAGGCCAGGGCCGAAGAACTCGACGAACTTGCCGACGACGCCCTTCTTGCGCAGCATCTGGGTGACGGTCAGCACGAGGTCGGTGGCGGTGATGCCTTCCTTCAGCGAACCGGTCAGCTTGAAGCCGATCACCTCGGGCAGCAGCATCGACTGCGGCTGGCCGAGCATTGCGGCTTCGGCCTCGATGCCGCCGACGCCCCAGCCGAGAACGGCGAGGCCATTGACCATGGTGGTGTGCGAATCGGTGCCGACGACGGTATCGGGATAGGCGACCTCGACCTCGACGCCGTCGATGGTCTCCTTGCGGGTCCAGACGGTCTGGGCGAGGTATTCGAGATTGACCTGGTGGCAGATGCCGGTGCCGGGCGGGACGACGCGGAAGTTGTCGAAGGCGCCCTGGCCCCATTTCAGGAAGCGATAGCGCTCGCCATTGCGCTCATATTCGAGCTCGACGTTCTGCGAGAGCGCCTTGGGCGTGCCGAACTCGTCGACGATGACCGAATGGTCGATGACGAGATCGACCGGCACGAGCGGGTTGATCTTGGCCGGGTCGCCGCCGAGCGCGACGACGCCGTCGCGCATCGCGGCGAGATCGACGACGGCAGGAACGCCGGTGAAGTCCTGCATCAGCACGCGTGCCGGGCGGAAGCCGATCTCCTTGCCGGCGGTGCCCTTGTCGGTCAGCCAGGCGACGAAGCCCTCGATATCGGCCTTGAAGACCGAGCGGCCGTCCTCGAAGCGCAGCAGGTTCTCGAGCAGCACCTTCATCGAGAAGGGCAGCTTCGAGATGCCGGGCAGGCCGTTCTGCTCGGCGAGCGGCAGGGAGTAGTATTCATAGGTCTTGGCGCCGACAGTCAGTGTCTGGCGGCATTTGAAAGAGTCGAGCGAAGCCATGCGGGCTGATCCTGATCAAGGGGTTGCGGTCGCGAGCCGACGGACGCCTTGCGGTATCGCCGGATCGAAGGCCTAA
>DATDBB010000406.1:0-2285 GCA_036525085.1 Allobosea sp. | reverse complement strand
GCGCGCGCTCGCCGTGCTCGCAATGCTCGCGCCGCACATCGTCGGCGCGCCGCATCCGGCCGCGCCGGAGAGCAAAGTCCCGGCCGAGGTCGCGGCGCATTTTGCCGCTCTCTCGCTGGCGATCCAGGCTGCGCTCTGGCTCGTGACCGGCTTTGCCGTCGGCAGGCTCTGGCCCTGGTTCACCCGCCGCGCAGAAGCGCGGTGAGCGACGGCGGGAAGACCGGCGCCATGTCGGAAAGTGACCTCACCATCCATGTCTGCACGGCCTGCAGGCGTGTCCGCGAGGATCTGCCGGATGGTTTCGACCAGCCGGGCAGCGCGCTCGCGGAAGCCCTGGCGCAGCGCCTCGCCGGACAGGCGAACGGCATCACGGTCGTCACGGCCGAATGCCTCGCCGTCTGCAAGCGCCCCTGCACCATCGCCCTCGCCGCCGACGGCAAATGGACCTACCTGATCGGCGACCTCGACACCGACACCCATCTCGACGACATCGTCAGCGCCGCGGAGGCCTATGCCGCCAGCGCCAACGGCATCGTTCCCTGGAAAGAGCGCCCCCCTTGCTTCCGCAAGGGCGTGGTCGCACGCGTGCCGCCCATGCCGGCACGCCAGCAAGGATGACATCATGAACGCCCCGCAGAACCCCACTCTCGGCAAAATCCCCTGCACCATCGTCACCGGCTTCCTCGGCGCAGGAAAGACGACGCTGGTGCGCCATCTCCTCGAAAATGCAGGAGGAAAGAAGCTCGCCGTGCTCGTCAACGAATTCGGCGATCTCGGCTTCGACGGCGAATTCCTCAAGGGCTGCGGCATCTCCGGCTGCAGCGAGGAGGATGTCGTCGAACTGCCGAATGGTTGCATCTGCTGCACCGTGGCCGACGACTTCGTTCCGGCGCTGGAAAAGCTGCTGAACCGGGCCGACCCGCCGCAGCACATCCTGATCGAGACCTCGGGTCTCGCCTTGCCGAAGCCGCTGGTGCAGGCCTTCAACTGGCCGGCGATCCGCGCCCGCGTCACGGTCGACGGCGTCATCGCCGTGGTCGACGGCCCGGCCGTCGCAGAGGGCCAGTTCGCGGATGATCCCGAGGCGCTGGCCACGCAGCGCGCGCAGGACGCCTCCGTCGAGCACGACAACCCGCTGGAAGAGGTCTTCGAGGACCAGATCCTCTGCGCCGACCTGATCCTGCTCAACAAGAGCGACCTGATCGACCAGGCCGGGCGCGAGCGCGTCAAGGCCGAGATCGCCGGGCATCTGCCCAAGGCGATCAAGATCGTCGAAACCAGCCATGGCAAGGTCGAGCCGGCGCTGATCGTCGGGCTCGGCGCGGCGGCCGAGGCCGATCTCGCCGCGCGCCCGTCGCATCACGGCGAGGGCGAGGACCACGACCATGACGATTTCGACAGCGTCGCCGTGGCGCTGCCGCCCGGGCTCTCGCCGGAGGCATTGTCCGCCCGCGTCGCCAGGGCGGCCGAGGCCGAAGGCGTGCTGCGGCTGAAGGGCTTCGCCTCCGTGCCGGGCAAGCCGATGCGGCTGGTCGTGCAGGGCGTCGGCCGGCGCGTCAGCCATCATTTCGACCGGGCCTGGGGCGAGGGTGAAACGCGCGACGGGCGGCTGACGGTGATCGGGCTCAAGGGCTTCGACCTGAAGGCCGTGGAGGCGGCGCTCGCGGGCTGAGGACGAGCGCGGCGTGTAGAGGGTTGTCATGCATCTGCTGCCGACCAGCGAGATCAGGCTTGAGGACAGCGAGGACGCCGTCGATCTCGGCCTGCCGCCGGGCGATTTGCTCGTGCTGTCATACGCCGACAGCGATCTCTCGGCACTAGCGGCTGCCGCGGCCAGCGCCGAAGCCTCCGTCCGCCTCGCCTCACTGCGGCGTCTGAAACACCCGCTCTCGGTCGATCTGCTGATCGAGAAGACCGTCGCGAAGAGCCGCTTCGTATTGCTGCGCTGCCTCGGCGGGCTGGATTACTGGCGCTACGGCATCGAGCAGCTCAGTGACGCCTGCCGAACTGCAGGTATCCCCCTCGCGGTGCTGCCGGGCGACGACAGGATCGATGATCGGCTGGCCGAATACGGTACGGTCGATGCCGACTTTGCGGCGGAACTACTCGGTTACCTCCATGCCGGCGGCGGGGCCGAGAACATGCGGCGGATGCTCGCCTGCATCAAGGCCAGTCTCGACGGTCACGGCGCCCCCTCATCCGACCCTTCGGGCCACCTTCTCCCGCGAGGGGAGAAGGGCGAGACGGCAGCCGGATTTCCCTTCTCCCCTCGCGGGAGAAGGTGG
>DATDBB010000405.1:0-3665 GCA_036525085.1 Allobosea sp. | reverse complement strand
ACGAAACAGGGTGAAACAAGGAAGGCCAACCATGGCATTGTACGAGCATGTTCTGCTCGCGCGACAAGACGTCAGCGCGCAGCAGGTCGAGACCCTTGTCGAGACGTTCAAGGGCATCATCGAGGCGAATGGCGGCTCGGTCCCCAAGGTCGAGTACTGGGGCGTGAAGTCGCTGGGCTATCGCATCAAGAAGAACCGCAAGGCGCATTATTCGCTGCTGAACATCGACGCCCCCTCAGCCGCCGTGGCCGAGATGGAGCGCCAGATGCGCATCAACGAAGACGTGCTGCGCTTCATGACCATCCGCGTCGAAGAGCTCGAGGAAGGCCAGTCGGCCATGCTCCAGAAGCGTGACCGCGATGATCGTGGCGACCGCGGCGACCGCTTCGACCGTCCCGGCGGCGGCGATCGCTTCGACCGCGGCCCGCGTCGTGACCGTCCGCGTCGCGACGACGAAGCCACCGAATCCCCCGTCGCGGAGGCCTGATCCATGTCGACTGCATCCGCTGGCGCCCGTCGCCCCTTCTTCCGCCGCCGCAAGTCCTGCCCCTTCTCGGGCGAGGGCGCTCCGAAGATCGACTACAAGGATGTGCGCCTGCTCTCGCGCTACATCTCCGAGCGCGGCAAGATCGTGCCGTCGCGCATCACGGCGGTCTCCGCCAAGAAGCAGCGCGAGCTCGCCCAGGCGATCAAGCGCGCCCGCTTCCTCGGCCTGCTGCCCTACGTCATCCGCTGAGCGGACACAGATCGCATCGGCTTCTTCCGAAAACCGCATACCAACTTTCGGGCCGATGCTTTGAAGACTTCCCGGCGGCGAGCGATCGCCGCCGGTTCGCCCAAATAATCCAGTCGCCCGGTGGTGAAACTCCATCGGGTTCGTTGAGGCCAATGCCTCTCACCCTGCCCGGCCGATCTGGCCCGGGAGCAGCGGGACAGCAGGACGAAGAATGATTCCGGTCGTCGGCATCGGCGCGGGCCTCGTAGCGGCCCTGCTCTTCTCAGTGGTGATCACAGGATCGCCGCTGGCCGTGCTGTTGTATTCGGCCGCCCCCCTTCCGATCCTGATCGCCGCGCTCGGCTGGAACCACCGTGCCGGGCTCTATGCCGTCGGCGCCGGCGCGATCGCGGTCGCCGTCGCGCTCAGCCTGCCAGCGGGTGTCGCCTTCGCGCTGATCATCGCGCTGCCGGCCTGGTGGATCGCCTATCTCGCGCTGCTGGCGCGGACGGACGGCGCCGGCTCGACGGAATGGTATCCGCTCGGCCATCTGATGGTCTGGATCGCCGGGACCGCGACGATGGCGACCGTCGCCAGCGCGCTGGTGATGACGACTGACTACGAGGCCTATCGCTCGGTCATCGCGCGCATCGTCGAGAACCTGCTGGCCGAGATGGTCCGCAGCAAGATGCTGACCCTGCCGCAGGGCACGACGCAGGCTGAACTCGCGGCCAGCGTGACGCCACTGCTGGTGCGGGCCGTGCCGCTCGGAATAGGCGCTTCGATCGTCACCACGATCACCGCCAATCTCTGGCTCGCGGCGAAGGCTGTCCAGCTTTCGGGGCGCCTGCCGCGCCCCTGGCCTTTCATCCCCTCGACGACGCTGCCGCGCCAGGCGCTGCTGTTGCTGGCGGCGGGTTTCGTCACGGCCATGCTCGACGGCTTCGTCGGGCTGGCGGGCGTCGCCTTGGTCGGCTCGCTCGCCGCCGCCTTCATGTTCACCGGGCTCGCCATGCTGCACGACCTCTCGCGTGGACAGGCCTGGCGCACCCCGATGCTGATCAGCGTCTATGTCGCGCTCGTCGTGATGCAGGCCGTTCTGACCCCGCTGCTGGCGCTCGCCGGCGTCGTCGACACCCTTCTGCGCCTGCGCAAGCGGGCCGCGCTGCCGCCACCGCCTTCCAAGCCTTGAATAACCGCCAAGACCTGAACAACCGCCTTGACTGCCAAGACCTGAAACACATCATTCGATCCAAAGAAGGAAGAAGACCATGGAAGTGATCCTCCTCGAGCGCGTCGCCAAGCTCGGCCAGATGGGCGAAGTCGTCCGCGTCCGCGACGGCTTCGGCCGCAACTACCTCCTCGCCCGCGGCAAGGCGCTGCGCGCCACCGAGGAAAACAAGAAGCGCTTCGAGAGCCAGAAAATCGAGCTCGAGACCCGCAATCTCGAGCTGAAGTCGGAAGCCGAGTCGGTCGCCGAGTCGCTGGACGGCCTCAGCGTCGTGATGCTGCGCCAGTCGGGCGAGTCCGGCGTGCTGTACGGTTCGGTCTCGACCCGCGACATCGCCGATGCTCTGGTCGCCGAGGGCTTCCACGTCGCCCGCAGCCAGGTCACGCTCAACACCCCGATCAAGACGCTCGGCCTGCACACCGTCCCGGTCGTGCTGCACCCGGAGGTTTCGGTCACGGTCACCATCAACATCGCCCGTTCGGCCGAGGAAGCCGAGCGCCAGGTGCGCGGTGAGAACGTCACGGCCCGCGAGGAGTTCGACCTCGACGATCTCGGCCTCGAGGTCGGTGCGGCGCTGGCGGAAGCCGGCGAGGACGATCGCTGAGCCATTCGCTCATCGAGCTAAGTCAAGGGCGCCGTGGCAACACGGCGCCTTTTTCCATTCCGGCCTTTGAACAACGGGGGAAATCGCAATCGGATGCTGGCACGGGCTGACAAAGTGCTAAGCTTTAGTCTCTCCGACAGAGTCGCTTCCGCAGCGTGCAGGCGAGTGGGCAAATGTCGGCTTGAATTATCAATCAGCATTGATTTATCGGGACGGCCATGGCCACCGCTACCGCCCTCGTCACCCGCCTCGAAACACGCGAGGCCGAATACCGCGTCCAGCCTCACAACATCGAGGCGGAGCAGGCGCTGTTGGGCGCGATCCTGGTCAATAACGACGCCTTCTACCGCGTCTCGGACTTCCTGCTGCCGGACCATTTCTTCGAGCCGATCCACCAGCGCGTCTTCGAGCTGACGTCGAGCCTGGTCCGGGCCGGCAAGATCGCGACGCCGATCACGCTGAAGACCTTCCTCGGCGAGATGGATCTCGGCGGCATCACCGCCTCGCAATATCTGGCCCGTCTCGCGGCGGAAGCCACGACCGTCATCAATGCCGGCGACTATGGCCGCACCATCTACGACCTCGCGATCCGCCGGCTGCTGATCAATGTCGGCGAGGATCTGGTCAACGTCGCCTATGACGCGCCGGTCGACATGGCGCCGCGCGAACAGATCGAGGATGCCGAGCGCAAGCTCTACGAGCTCGCCGAGAAGGGCCGCTCCGAAGGCGGCTTCATCAAGTTCGACGGCGCGCTCTACACCGCCATCGAAATGGCCGCCAATGCCTATCAGCGCGCCGGCGGGCTCTCGGGTATCTCGTCTGGCCTGCGCGATCTCGACCAGCGCATGGGCGGCCTGCAGCCCTCCGACCTGATCGTGCTCGCCGGCCGCCCCGCCATGGGCAAGACCTCGCTCGCCACCAACATCGCCTTCAACATGGCCAAGGCCTGGCGCGGCGAGCGCCAGACCGACGGTTCGATCAAGACGGTCGATGGCGGCATCGTCGCCTTCTTCTCGCTGGAAATGTCGGCCGACCAGCTCGCGACGCGTATCGTCGCCGAGCAGTCCGGCATCTCCTCCTACAAGATCAGGCAGGGTCGCATCACCGAGGCCGAC
>DATDBB010000404.1:0-14912 GCA_036525085.1 Allobosea sp. | reverse complement strand
ATCAACTGTTCGGGCTCAAACCAACGTGCGGACGGGGCCTCTGCTGGACAGCGGTCTCGACACAACCCGGGATGACACAGGCTCCCGTCCGCACTCAACCTCGCCCAAATCAGCGAAGTCAGCCACAGACAAGGATGACGGTGCGTTTCCATCTCAGGCTGGACTCGCCACCCGATCACGCTCGCAGCGAGCGCCACCATTGCCGGGCCGCGTCCCGGCTGCGCAGCGCGAAGGCATAGGCCGCGCTGCTCCTGACCCAGTCCAGCACCCGGCGCCGCAAACGGTCGAGCAGGCCCATGCCCCAGGCGAGCCAGCCATAGGTCAGCAGCTTGTCGCGGCCGGCATGGTAGATGCGCTCGACCAGCAGGAAGCTGACCAGATGGGCGAAGGCGAAGACGGCGAGCCCGGTCCGGGCCCGTCCGTCGGCCATCATCCACAGGCCGAGCAGCTTCAAGGGCTCGGCGATGGCGAAGGGGATGGCGAGCAGGGTCAGGATGGCGAGGCGGGGCAGCCGCGCGATCGCCGCCTCGATCCGCCGGACAATGCGCAGCGCGGACAGCCAGCGGATCAGCGGCCGGTAGAGCGGCCGCGCGATCTCGTCGATCACGATCAGGACGGTGAGGATGCCGCGCAGGACCGCGAGCATGATGCGGGCGAGGGGACCTCGCTCGTCATTGTGCTGCAATGGTCGCGGCATCGCTCGTGGTCCCTGTCCGATCTCTCCCACCTCTATCCCGTCCTTTCGCCGTTGACTTCGCCGCTGATGGGAGGAGGATGGTCCGGTCGATGCGTCACCACGAACCACAGGGGGCGCCTACCATGACGATCGCAAAGAAACTTCGCGACTATATCGACGGCGAGGGCATCGCCTACGACACCGTCGCGCATCACCGCACGAGGACCAGCAACCAGACGGCGGTGGCGGCTCATGTCTCGGGCAACAGCCTGGCTAAATCCGTGGTCGTGCATCACGAGACCGGGTACGCGCTGGCCGTGGTGCCGAGCACGCACCGGATCGAGCTCTCGACATTGCAGGATGTCATGAACAAGCGGCTCGGCCTCGCTTCGGAGGACGAGGTCGGCTCGCTTTTCACCGATTGCGATCTCGGCGCGATCCCGCCGATCGGGTCGGCCTATGACGTGCCGGTGATCCTGGATGAAAGCCTCGGCAATGCCAGCGACATCTATTTCGAGGGCGGCGATCACAAGACGCTGGTGCGTGTCAGCGGGCCGGATTTCCGCAGCCTGATGAAGGGCGCAAAGGTCGCCCGCTTCAGCCACCCGGCATTATAGGCGCGGAATTTCCTCGCCACTGTGCCGTCATCCCGGGCTTGCCCCGGGATCCATCGGAGGGCTCCGGAGCCTTACGATGGATCCCGGAGCGGCGCTGCTTCGCAGCTTGTCCGGGATGACGCCTCGTTTCATCGCATAGACCAAGCCGGCCGCCACGACGGCCGTCAACGGCCGCGCGCGTCCTCCAGCATCATCGCGGCGCCCTTCTCCGCGATCATCATCGTCGGGTTGGCGGTGTTGCCGGAGGTAATCGCTGGCATCGCGGAGGCGTCGATGACGCGCAGACCCACGATCCCGCGCACCCGAAGCCGCTCGTCGAGCACGGCGTGGCGATCGTCCTCGCGCCCCATCTTCGCCGTGCCGACGGGATGGAAGATCGTCGTGCCCAGCCGCGCCGCAGCGTCCAGCAGTTCGGCGTCGCTCGCGGCGGCCGGGCCGGGTTGATGCTCCTGCGGGCGGAAGCGGGCGAGCGGCGCCTGGGCGACGATCCGGCGCGTCAGCTTCATCGCGTCGATCGCCACCTGCCGGTCGGCTTCCGTGTCGAGATAGTTCGGCGAGATCGCCGGCGCGTCCTCGGCATGCGGCGTCTTGAGATGGATATGGCCGCGGCTGGTCGGGCGTAAGTTGCAGACGCTGGCGGTGAAGGCGTCGAAGGGATGCAGGCCCGAGCCCCATGAATCCAGAGAGAGCGGTTGGAAATGATATTGCAGGTTCGCCGTCGCCTGCTCGGGCGAGGATTTCGCGAAGGCGCCGACCTGGGATGGCGCCATCGTCAGGGGGCCGCTGCGCAGCGCCGCATATTGCAGCGCCATCAGCGGCCGGCGCCAGAGCTTGGCATAGTCGCTGTTGAGCGTACGAACGCCCTCGACCTTGTAGACCGGCCGGATCTGGAGATGGTCCTGCAAATTCTCGCCGACGCCGGGCAGGTCCGCCACGGTTTCGATCCCAAGGCCTTGCAGGCGTGCCCCGTCGCCGATGCCGGAGCGTTCGAGCAGGGCCGGCGAGCCGACGGCGCCGGCGCTGAGCACGACCTCTCCGGCGACCTCGACGCGCAGCTTCTCGCCGCCATGCGTGAATTCGACCGCCTTGGCCCGGCCGCCCTCGACCACGACGCGCTCGACCAGCACGCCCATCTCGAGCCGCAGATTATCCTCGCGCTTGTCCAGCACCGGCCGCAGGAAGGCGTTGAAGGTGCTTAAGCGACGGCCACGCCGCTGGTTCACCTGGAAATAGGACGAGCCCTCGTTGTCGCCGGTGTTGAAATCGTCGATCTTGGCGATGCCCGCGGCCGCGGCCGCCTCGCGGATCGCGTCCAGAATGGCCCAGCGCACGCGCGGATTCTCGACGCGCCATTCCCCACCGGCCTTGTGCATGCGGCTGGCGCCCGGCCCGGCATGGTCTTCATGCTCCAGGAAATGGGGCAGCACGTCGTCCCAGCCCCAGCCGGTCAGGCCGAGTTGGCGCCAGCCGTCATAATCCGCCGCCTGCCCGCGCATATAGACCATGGCGTTGATCGCAGACGAGCCGCCCAGCACCTTGCCGCGCGGATAGGGCAGGGCCCGGCCGCCCAGCCCGGCCTGCGGCTCGGTCTGGAACAGCCAATCGGCGCGGGGATTGCCGATCGCGAAGAGATAGCCGACCGGGATGTGGAACCAAATCCAGTCGTCGCGCCCACCGGCTTCCAGCACCAGCACGCGGTTCTTCGGGTTGCGCGAGAGCCGATTGGCGAGCAGGCAGCCGGCCGAGCCGGCGCCGATGACGACATAGTCGTAAGTGCCGATCGTGCGGCGTCCGGTATCGTCTCGATCGGCCATGGCGTTCCCTGTGCACGACGGCGGGTGTCGTCCCGCTCTCATCAGCTAGGGGATAAGGGGCGTGTGACGGCACGGCAATGCCGCGTCGCTGCGAAAAGGCGTGTGCGCAGTCGCTCACACCCTCGCACCGGACAAGGCTCGGAGCGGCCTCATTACGCGCGGGTCATCCCGGGCGACCGCAGGGAGACCCGGGATCCATGCCTGAGCCTCACCGGCAAGCGCTCCGGCATGGATCCCGGATCTCCGCTTCGCTCCGTCCGGGATGACAGCGTACCGTCTGCAAGGGGACAGCCCCGAAAGCACTCGCGGCCCGCGCCTTGCTTGCGCCGCGCCGAGCGGTTGATATGGCGCGGGACGTATCGGGCCGGCGTCCGGGAGAGGGTCGATGGGGTATCGCGTCGCGGTCGGCAGGCAGACCTATGTCTTCGCCGATCTCAAGGAACTGATGGCGAAGGCGACGCCGCTGCGTTCCGGCGACCGGCTGGCGGGGCTGGCGGCCGGCAGCATGGAGGAGATGATGGCGGCGAAGATCGGGCTGGCCGATCTGCCGCTGCGGACCTTCCTGCACGAGGCGCTGATCCCTTACGAGGATGACGAGGTCACCCGCCTGATCGTCGACAGCCATGACGCGGCGGCTTTTGCCGCGATCGGCTCGCTGACCGTCGGCGAGTTCCGCGACTGGCTTTGTTCGGACGCGGCGACGACGGAGGTTCTCGCCAAGATCGCAGCGGGCATCACGCCGGAGATGGCGGCGGCGGTCTCCAAGCTGATGCGCAATCAGGACCTGATCCTCGTCGCGCGCAAATGCCGCGTCGTCACGCGCTTCCGCAATACGCTGGGCCTGCCCGGCCGCCTCGCCGTCCGCATCCAGCCGAACCACCCGACCGACGATGCCGCGGGCATCCTCGCCTCGACCATCGACGGGCTGAGCTATGGCTGCGGCGATGCGGTGATCGGCATCAACCCGGCCTCCGACAGCACGGCGCGGATCGGCGACCTGCTGCGCCTGCTCGACGGCGTCATCGCCCGCTTCGAGATTCCGACTCAAGCTTGCATCCTGACCCATGTCACCTCCTCGATCGCGTTGATCGAACAGGGCGCGCCGGTTGATCTCGTCTTCCAGTCCGTCGCGGGCACGCAAGCCGCCAATGCCTCCTTCGGCGTCACGCTTTCCGTACTGCAGGAGGGGCTGGAGGCCGGCCGCTCGCAGAAGCGCGGCACGGTCGGCGACAACCTGATGTATTTCGAAACCGGGCAGGGCGCGGCGCTCTCGGCAGGGGCCCATCACGGCGTCGACCAGCAGACGCTGGAGGCGCGCGCCTATGCCGTCTGCCGGGCCTATCAACCTCTCCTGGTCAATACGGTGGTCGGCTTCATCGGCCCGGAATATCTCTATGACGGCAAGCAGATCATCCGCGCCGGGCTCGAGGACCATTTCTGCGGCAAGCTGCTCGGCGTGCCGATGGGTTGCGACATCTGCTACACCAACCATGCCGAGGCCGATCAGGACGACATGGACACGCTGCTGACCTTGCTGGGCACGGCCGGCGTCAACTTCATCATGGGGGTTCCAGGCGCCGACGACGTCATGCTGAACTACCAGTCGACCTCCTTCCACGACCAGCTCTACATCCGCGAGGTGCTCGGCCTGAAGCGCGCGCCGGAATTCGAGGACTGGCTCAGGCGGATGGACATCACCGACCCCGCTGGAAAGCTGAGCGCAGGTCAGGGCGGTCAGGCATTGCTTACCGCCCTGCAGGACCGTGCGGCATGAGCGAGCCGGACGAGCCGCCCCGCTCGGCCACCCGCTTCGCCGACCTCGCCCGGCTGACCCCGGCGCGCATCGCGCTTGGGCGTACCGGCGCCTCGCTGCCGATGCGCGAGGTGCTGCGCTTCGGGCTTGCCCATGCCCAGGCGCGCGACGCCGTGCATGCGCCCTTCCGTCCCGAGGAGATCGCGAACGAACTCGCAGGGCTCGGCGTCGAGACGCTGATGGCGCAAAGCGCGGCCCGCTCGCGCGAGGACTATCTGCGCAGGCCCGATCTCGGCCGCAGCCTCTCGCCCGAGAGCGAGGCTGAGCTGGCAGCGCGTCGCGGCAGCGTCGATCTTGCCATCGTTGTGGCCGATGGGCTGTCCTCGACCGCCGTGCACCAGAACGCCGCGCCGTTCATCGCCGCGCTGCTGCCCTTCCTGCAGCGCCAGAGGCTGACGCTGGCGCCGCTCGTCATCGCCGCGCAGGCGCGCGTCGCGCTCGGCGACGAGGCGGCACAGGCTCTGGGCGCGCGGATGGTCGTGGTTGTGATCGGCGAGCGTCCCGGCCTGTCCTCGCCGGATTCGCTTGGGGCCTATCTGACCTTTGCCCCGCGGCGCGGGCTGACCGATGCCGCGCGCAACTGCATCTCGAACATCCGACCCGGCGGCCTCGGCTTCCAGCACGCCGCCTTCAAGCTCGCCTGGCTGATCGACCAGGGCTTCCGCCGCGCTCTCACCGGCGTCGATCTCAAGGACGACAGCGACGCCGCGCTGGAGGCGGGCGAGGGGCCCGTGTTGATCTCCCTGTAGGGGAACAAAAAGTGCGCCGTCATCCCGGGCGACCGCAGGGAGACCCGGGATCCATGCCTGAACCGGTCCGGAATGGATCCCGGGTCTGCGCTTCGCTCCGCCCGGGATGACCCGCGCTCATGTTGGAAACGCAGGTGGAGCGCTGACCTCAGCCCGCGAAGCCGCCCTCCGCCAGGAACGCCGCTTCCTCCGTCGTCGTCTCGCGCCCGAGCAGGGCGTTGCGATGCGGGAAACGCCCGAAGCGGCGGATGATCT
This sequence comes from Allobosea sp., assembly GCA_036525085.1. Classification (GTDB taxonomy): domain Bacteria; phylum Pseudomonadota; class Alphaproteobacteria; order Rhizobiales; family Beijerinckiaceae; genus Allobosea. The sequence goes on along the minus strand of DATDBB010000404.1, from coordinate 8,988 downwards.
CGCGATGGCCCTCGGCATGCTCGCGGGCCGGCCCGCCGAGCGGCGTGCTGAGCGCGACCGACAGGTCCTGATCTGCCATGTTCTCGGAGTGGCAGAAGGGCAGGTGCAGGAAGAGCCTGAGCTCAGCATCGATGGCCTCAGCCTGGCCTGATCCCTGCGCCTGCCTTGCAAAATGCAGCGCCAGCGGATCGGTCGCATACATATGCGCCGTGCCGCGGAAGCTGTTGCGCGGGAACTGGTCGAGCAGGATCATGAGGGCGAGTGATCCGAATGCGGTCTGCGCCCAGCCGTCGAGCTCCCGCCGCGCCGCCGCGAAGTGGAGCGGCATGAAGCGCTCGCGGAACAGCGTGTCGAAGGCCGCATCCTTCTTGAACCAGCGCTCGGGGCCGGCATCCCGCCAGAAATCGGTCACCGTCTCCGCCGTGGCCGGGGCGATGCGCTGCGGCTTCTCCGCGATTTCCAGTATCATCCTGTCTCTCCTATACCGACGGCCGCTCAACGATGCGGGCAGGCCGCTTGTTCAATCCGCGGCGGAAGATGCAGAGCATCCGCGCCGCCATGCGCAGGACGTTGCGTCCTTGATCCAGGCCAAGGCGTCGCGCCGGGGTGGTGGTACGCCGCACTCGCGGCGAAGGCCATCCACTGATATAGACCCCTGCAAATGATGGGGGCTGGCACCGCCTCCAGGTTAGGTCGTTCTTCCATGCTCCTGAAAATCGGCACGCGCCGCAGCCCGCTCGCGATCGCGCAGACAAACTACATTGCCGGCCTGATCAAGGCGAAGCATCCCGACACCGAGTTCTCGCTCCACACGATCGCGACCATCGCCGACAAGGACCGGGTCTCCGAATTCCATCAGTTCGGCATCATCGGCGTGTTCTCGACCGAGCATGAGGAGCAGCTCGTCTCGGGCGAGGTCGACATCGTCGTCCATTCGCTGAAGGACCTGCCGACGACGCTGCGCGAGGGGCTCGTCCTCGCCGCCGTCCCCGAACGCGCCGATCCGCGCGACGTGCTCTGCGGCGCGACGCTCGCCGAGTTGCGGCAGGGCGCCCGCGTCGGAACCGGCTCGCTGCGCCGACGCTCGCAGATGCTCAGCCTGCGGCCCGATGTCGAGATCGTGCCGATCCGCGGCAATGTCGGCCCGCGCCTGGCCAAGATCAACGGGCAGGACGGGCTCGACGCGGTCATCCTGGCGCAGGCCGGGCTGCAGCGGCTGGGCCTCGAAGGCGCGACCTCGGAAGTGCTCGATCCCGAGCTGTTCCCCTATGCGATCGGGCAGGGCGCGCTCGGCGTGCAGGCGCGCGCGGCCGATACGCATATCCTCGCCATGCTCAAGGATATCGAGGATCCGAAGACGCGTGCCGAGGTCGATGGCGAGCGGGCGATGCTGCATGCGCTCGGCGCGGGTTGCAGCCTGCCCGTCGGGGCGAGCGCGGTCTGGCGTGGCGATCAGCTTCACCTGCATGGCCAGATCACCTCCTTCGACGGCGCGAGGCGCATCACCGCGACCCTCGATCGCCCGGGCAAGGAGGCCGTCGAACTCGGTCTGGCCACGGCCGAGGCGCTGCGGCTGGCCGGCGGCGTCGATGTGCTCGAAGCGTCCTATCGCAGCGTCGGTGCGCATTTCAAATATGTCGGTGCCTGAGCGACGGCACGCCGACGCGCCCTCTTGATCGGGCGCGCCGCCCGGCCTCAGATGATCACATGAAGAGGCCCGCGCCGAAGCCTTCCGAGCAGCGCAAGACTGGGGCCAGCCCGGCGCAGGTCGGCTTTGGCTTCGTCAGCCGCGATGTCGGGCAGACGCAGGCCTGGCTCATCGATCTGCTGCGCCGCGACCTCGTGCTCGAACCGCTCGGCCAGGCGAGCTTCGAGGCCCGCCTGACGGCGCATGGCTTCGCCTCCGCCCACCTCGTCCACGCCGCCTATCCCGGCGGCATGAGGCTGAGGCGCGGCGTGCCGCACGACAATCTGACCATTCGTCTGGTGAGCGCCGGTGGCACGCTCTATTCGGTCGGCCGGGAGACGCTGGCTGCCGTGCCCGGCCACGGCCTGATCCTCAACACGGCACTCGCCGACAGCGGCGAATACGCTGAAGGAAGCGTCCATTCGACTGTGACGCTTCACGCCGAGGAGGTCGCGCGGACCCTGCAGGCCGCCTTCGAGCGGCCGGTGACGGAGCGGCTGGATTTCGCGGAGCGGTTCGATGCCGGCTCGGCCACCGGCGCGGCGATCGCAGGGATCGTGGCGGCGATCGCTGCCGGGTTCCGGGGCGAGGCTGCGCTCGCCGACACGCCGCACGCTGCCCGCCTGCTGCGAAACGCGCTGATCATGCTGATCCTGGAAAGCGTCCCGCATCGCTACTCCCCATGGTTCGAGCGGCAGCCGGCGGCACCCGCGCCCTGGCAGATCAGGCGCGCGGTGGACTTCATCGACGGGCACACGACAGGTCCCCTCACGGTGCAGGATGTCGCTGACGCGATCGGCATCGGCCTGCGCTCGCTGCAGGAGGGCTTCCGCCGCCACAAGCAGATGTCTCCGCATGACTACCTCAAGCGGGCGCGGCTGAACGGCGTCAGGGCGGAGTTGCTGGACCCGCGCTCGACCCGCCCGATCGAGGCGGTGGCGCGGCATTGGGGCTTCGTCAACCGGGGCCATTTCGCCCTCGACTATCGCCAGGCCTTCGGCGAGCAGCCTTCCCAGACGCGTCGCAGGCGCTGAAGGCCGAGATAACCCGCCGTCCCGGCCGGATTTCGCGCCGCAACACCGAAGTAACCAACGCGGCCGGTTATGGTTACCGGAGTGCTGCCTGGCGCCGCGCGATGACTCGTGCGGCGCAAGCCCGACTCAAGATACGCATGATAATCAACAATTGCTCAATGTAATCGATTTGAGTGTTAAGTGAATTATAAGTGAATTTGCTTATATATCTTGGAGTGAAGATCGTCAGTTATCGTGTTCGTCGAGATTTGGTGCGGTCGATATGAGTAATATGAGTACTGCAGCTGTCACAAAAGTTGACCTAGGGTCAGATTGCACGCTTCGAAATTCAAGATCTGTGGCGGCTTCATTGGTCGGTGTGGTTAACTCGGGTTCCGGCGTCGAGATCGACTGTGCCGGCATTGAGCAGGCCGATATCACCTTCGTCCAGACCATCGTGAGCGCGCAGCGCAGCTTCGCCGCGCGCGGGCTGCCCTTCACCATGCTTGCGGCGACGGACAGCGTCCGTTCCGCCTTCGAGCGCGCCGGGGTGACGCTGCCCGGCGCAGCGCCTTTCGCACAGTCCGGGAACTGACCATGGCCAATATCCTCACCGTCGACGACTCCCCGAGCGTCAGGCAGATGATCAAGCTCGTCCTCGGGCCGGCCGGACACAATGTCGTCGAGGCCGGCGATGGTTCCGAGGGGCTCGCCAAGGCCAAGGCGCAGAGCTTCGACCTCGTCATCACCGACCTCAACATGCCGGTGATGAACGGCATGCAGATGATCAAGGCGCTGCGCGCGTTGCCGACCTTCATGGGCGTGCCGATCGTCTTCCTGACCACGGAATCCGACGACGCCGTCAAGCAGGAAGCCAAGGCCGCCGGCGCCACGGGCTGGATCACCAAGCCCTTCAAGCCCGAGCAGCTTCTCGCCGTCGTCGCAAAGCTGGTGAGAAGCTGATGGAACTCGATCCCACCGAAACCTTCCGCCAGGAAGCCGCCGAACTGCTCGACTCGCTCGAGACCGTGCTGCTCGACCTCGGCCAGAGCCCGCAGGACCGCGACCTGATCGACGCCGCCTTCCGGGCGCTGCACACGATCAAGGGCTCGGGCGCGATGTTCGGCTTCGACAAGGTCGCGGCCTTCACCCATGATTTCGAGACCGCATTCGATCTGATCCGCAAGGGCAAGATCGACGCGAACCACGACATCGTCACGGTCTCGCTCTCGGCGCGGGACTATATCCGCACGCTGATCGAGGATCCCGATTCCACCGATCCGATCATCGGCGACGCCATCGTCGAGGAACTGCAGCGCCTGATCGGCGGCGGTTCCGCCGCGCCGCGCGCTGACGCCTCGGTCGGCGAGAGCGAGAGGACCGGGGAAGCCGGCACGGCCGAGCCGGCTCTGGCCGGCTGGACGATCGAGATCGCCTTCGAGCCCGACATCCTGCGCAACGGCACCAATCCGCTGGTCCTGCTCGACGATCTGCGCGCGCTCGGTCCCTGCGCCGCCGACGCCGATCTCGACAAGGTGCCCGAGCTCGCTGCGCTCGATCCGGAGAGCTGCCTGATCACTTGGACGGTGACGCTGCGCAGCGCATGCTCCAAGGACGAGATCGAGGACGTCTTCATGTTCGTTCGCGACGAGATGAAGCTCGTCATCACCGCCCTGGGCGAGCCTGCCGCGCCGCTCTTCGCAGGGCTCGACATGTCGATGCCAGATGTCGAACCGGAGCCGGCTATCGCCGCGCCGGCAGCGCCCGCGCCGCGTGCCGTAGCCGAGCGTCCGGCCGCGGCTCCTGCCGCATCGGCCGCGCCGGAAAAGGTCGAGCTGAACCGCCGCGCCGAGGACAAGACCTCGACCGTCCGCGTCCAGGCCGAGCGTCTCGACGAGCTGATGGACCGCGTCGGCGAACTCGTCATCGCCCAGGCCCGTCTCAGCCAGATCGCCCATTCCGGTACGGACCTCGCGATCAAGGCGATCGCCGAGGAGATCGAGCGCCTGGCGTCGGGCCTGCGCGACTCGACCATGGGCGTTCGCATGGTGCCGATGGGTTCGCTCTTCGGCCGCTTCCGCCGCCTCGTCCACGATCTCTCGCGCGATCTCGGCAAGCCGGTCGACTTCGTCACCGTCGGCGAGGACACCGAGATGGACAAGACCATGATCGAGCGCCTCGCCGATCCGCTGGTCCATCTGATCCGCAACGCCATCGACCATGGCATCGAGAACGCCGAGGACCGCGCCAGGACGTCCAAATCGGCGACGGGCCGCATCGAACTGGCGGCGCGCTATGTCGGCGCTCAGGTCCTGGTCACCGTCCAGGACGACGGGGCCGGCCTCAACACCGCCCGCATCCGCGCCAAGGCCGAGGAAAACGGCCTGATCCAGCCGGGCGCGAATCTGAGTGAACACGACATCCACCAGTTCCTGTTCCATCCGGGCTTCTCGACCGCCAAGACCATCTCGGCGCTGTCGGGCCGCGGTGTCGGCATGGATGTGGTCAAGCGCACCATCGAGGCGATGCGCGGCACCATCGACCTGACGACGATCCCGGGCCACGGCTCCTCGGTCACGCTGCGCCTGCCGCTGACGCTGGCCATCATCGACGGGCTTTTGATCCGCGTCGGCGAGGGCCGCTATATCATCCCGCTCTCGGCGGTGGAGGAATGCATCGAGCTGACCGCGGCCGACGAGGCCCGCGCCAAGGGCCGAAGCTTCCTGAATGTGCGCGGCGAACTCGTGCCCTTCCTGCGCCTGCGCGATCTCTTCGAGGCCGAAGGCGATCCCGACCCGCACCAGAAGGTGATCGTCACCTCGATCGGCGACACCCGCGTCGGCCTCGTCGTCGACCAGATCATCGGCAGCCACCAGACGGTGATCAAGTCGCTGTCCAAGCTCCACTCGGACGTCACCATGTTCTCTGGCGCCACCATCCTCGGCGATGGCTCGGCGGCGCTGATCATGGATGTCGCCCAGCTCGTCACGCTCGGCCAGGCCCGGGCCGAGAGCGACAGAACGCCGGAGGCCGCGTGATGAACCAGGCTCAGATCCAAGCGACCCCGAGAGAGGCCGTCACAGGGCTGCCGCCGGCGACCGAGACGCGCCTGCAGGTGCTGATGGTCGGTCTCGGCAACGAGATCTTCGCCGTCGAGACCGACATGGTCCGCGAGATCATCGATCCGGTTCCGGTGACGCGCGTTGCCGGCGCCCGCGCCTTCCTGCCCGCGTTGATCAACGTTCGCGGCAACGTCATCCCGCTCGCCGATCTGCGCATCCGCTTCGGCATGCAGAAGACGGAACAGACGGCCGACACCCGCATCGTCGTCGTCGAGGTCGAGATCGACGGCGATCCCGTCACGCTCGGGCTGCTCGCCGACAAGGTCTACGAGGTCACCGAGGTCTCGACCCGGCACGCCCAGCAGACGCCGCGCCTCGGCAGCCATTGGCGGCCCGAATTCATCCGCTTCATCACCAAGTGGAACGACGAATTCGTCATCGTTCCCGACATGGCCCGAATCCTGGGCTGAGCGCTTTCGAGACTGGGGGCAACGACCATGCGGTTCACGATCAAGGCCAAGCTGGCAGCTACGTTCGGCGTCGTCATCGCATTGTCGATGGCCGCCGGAGGCGTCGCCTATTACGAATTGACGGAAGTGGCTCGCGCCGAGGTCGAGATCATCGACCAGGGCAAGCGCATCAGCAAGGTGGCGGCGCTCCAGCATGAGCTCCAGGGCCAGATCCGAGCGGAAAAGACCCTCCTCCTCTCCAGCACCGACAAGGACATCGAGACCGCTGCGGCGGAGGTTGCGACGATGCGCGGGCATGTCGCCAAGCTCGCGGGCGAGATTCAGGCCGCGGCGAGCGGGCAGGGGCGGGCTCTGATCGACGAGGCCATCGCCCGCGCCAGGACGCTCAACGAGCTTCAGGACCAGACCATCCGCAACGCCAAGCTGAATTCCGGCGATCACGCCATGGCGGTCTGGCGCGGCGAAGGCGCCGCGATCATCGCCGGCCAGTCGGCGGCCTTCGATGCGGTCCTGGCGGAACTCGACAGGACGCCCTCGCTCGAGCGCATGGCCGCTGCCCGTCTGGTGCTGGCGGCCCGGTTCGAGGCAGCCCGCACGCTGCGCATGATCGTCGAGACCTTCGGCGCCGACTCCATGGCCGAACTCGACGAGCGCCGCCGCGTGGCCGTCGCCGAAATCGCAACCGGCAAGCATGCGCTGGATGCGGCAGTCTCGTCGCTCAAGTCGCTCGGCATTCCCGCGCAGGGGCTGGAAGCCGCGACGGAAAAGCTCTTCGCGCTGGGCAGCCGCGTTCTCGACATCGCCAAGGAGGGCGGCAGCGTCAAGGCGATCGAGATCAGCCGGGGCGAAGGCCAGAAGGCGCTGGCGGCCACGATCGCGGCCTTCGACGCCTATGCCGCGCTGGCCGAGAAGCAGATGAGCGAGATCGGCGCGAACGCCATCGAGGCGGCGAGCTTCGCCAAGACCCTGCTGATCAGCATCGTCCTCGCCTCGCTGCTGATCGCCATCGTCGCCGCGACCTGGATCGCCATCAGCATCAGCCGTGGCCTCGCCAGCGCGGTCGGTCTCGCCAACGCGGTTGCCGCCGGCGACCTGACCCGCACCGTCGAGGCGAGAACCGATGACGAGGTCGGCGATCTCGTGACGGCGCTGAACGGCACGGTCGAGAAGCTGCGGCAGGTCGTCGGCGACGCCCTTCAGGCTGCGGAGAACGTCTCGTCGGGTTCGCAGGAGCTTTCGGCGAGCGCCGAGCAGCTGTCGCAGGGCTCGACCGAGCAGGCCTCGTCGACGGAGGAGGCCTCGTCCTCGATGGAGGAGATGGCGGCGAATGTGAAGCAGAACGCCGAGAACGCGGCGACGACCGAGAAGATGGCGGGCCAGTCGGCCAAGGACGCCGAGGCCTCGGGCATCGCGGTCGGCAAGGCGGTCGACGCGATGCAGACGATCGCGGCGAAGATCAACATCGTCCAGGAGATCGCCCGCCAGACCGACCTGCTGGCGCTCAACGCGGCGGTCGAGGCGGCGCGTGCCGGCGAGCACGGCAAGGGCTTCGCGGTGGTGGCCTCCGAGGTGCGCAAGCTCGCCGAGCGCAGCCAGGCGGCCGCCGCCGAGATCGGCACGCTCTCGACCGACACGGTCAAGGTCGCGCAGGAAGCGGGTGCGATGCTGGCCAAGCTGGTGCCGGACATCAAGAAGACCGCCGAACTGGTCGAGGAGATCACGGCCGCCTGCCGCGAGCAGGATGTCGGCTCGACCCAGATCAACCAGGCGATCCAGCAGCTCGACAAGGTCACCCAGCAGAACGCGGCAGCCTCCGAGCAGGTCTCCGCCACCTCCGAGGAACTCGCCGCACAGGCCGAGCAGCTGCAGACGACGATCTCCTTCTTCCGGATCGACGACACGGAAGCCGGGATCGGCCAGGCCGTTGGCAAGCTCAAGGCCAAGGCCGCGCAGATGAAGGCCGCGGTCGCTCCCAAGAAGGCCAAGGCCGCGCCTGCCCGCGCCGCCAAGGGCAAGACGGGCGGGTTCGCCTTCGATCTCGACGAGGCCGAAGACGAGCACGACGCCCAGTTCCGCCGCGCGTCCTAGTCAGATTTCGGAGCTCCGGCCGCACGCCGGAACTCCGCCGCCCATGCCTGCAGCCTTCTGACAACCTCCCGTTCATAGAATTATCAGTGTGAGTTGAGTCATGCGTCTGACCATCAAGACCAAGCTAGCGGGAGCCTTCGGCGTCGTGATCGCCCTGTCGATGGCGGCGGGCGGGCTTTCCTACATCAAGTTGTCGGAAATGACCGAGACGCAGGAAAGGCTCGTCGTTCTCTCGAAGCGCGTCGATGACATCGGCAACGTCCTCGAGGCCTTCGGCTCCTCCGCTCGCTCGGAGAAAAATGCCGTGCTGGCCGCGTCCCAGAAGGACACCGAGGCCCAGGCCGCCCGCGCGGTGGAGCGCCGCAACGCGGCGATCGCTCAGAAGGATGCCCTCGCCAGCGGCGCCAGCGAGGAGGGAAGGCGTTTCCTGGCCCAGATCACGGAAAAGGCGAAGCGCTATGTCGCCATCCAGGACGAGACGCTCGCCAATGCGAAGCTCAATTCGAGCAACCGCGCGACCGAGGCCTGGCAGACGGAAACCGTGCCGCTGATCCAGGCGATCACCGCGACCACGAACCCGGTGATCGCGGCGGCCTCGCGCCCCGAGGCTTCGCCCGAGATGCTGCGTGCCGCGCTCGGCTTCCAGGAAGCCCGCCTCGAATGGCTGC
>DATDBB010000403.1:0-7830 GCA_036525085.1 Allobosea sp. | reverse complement strand
GACTCGCGCGGATTCAACTGAAACTGATTCGCGGGGATGCGGCACGTCTCCCGATCTACCACGGTAAAGTATCCGAAGGGGGACGGGCATGACGCGTGCCAACGCGAGCTGCGCAGCTGTGCGCACGGATTCGATTCTGGGTGTAGCCAGATCGCTGACGCACCCGCTCTACCAACGCTTCGAAAGCCTCGAACCCACGTTCCGAACCGTCATCCCCGGCCTCGTCGCCGTCTTCGTCATCCTGCTCGCGGTCGGCGCCGCGATCCAGACCTCGGCGATGCGCGACGATGCGCTGCTTGACGCGAGCGGGGACATGGACCTGGTCTCGGCCCTGCTGGCCCGCGAGATCGACAGCGCCACGCAAAAGGGCATCGCGCCCGCCAACGCGCTGACGGCGCTGTCTTCCCGCCACCTGGCCGCGCATGGCCGAATCGTCCATGTCAGCGCGGAAGACGGCCATGTCGTCGCCAGCGATCCGGCCATCGGCCAGACGCAACGCACGCTCGTCGACTTCCTCGGCCCGACCCAGCCGCTGACCGCCTTCAGCGATCGCGCGGGCGTCATGCGGATCACGCTGCCGGGCGGCACGGAGGTTCTCGCCACGGTCCGCAACCTCGCCGCCCCCCTCGGCCAGGTCGCGGTGCTGCAACCCGTCTCGCGCGCCCTCTCGACCTGGCAACAGCGCCGCAGCGGCCTCGCGCTGCTCTTCGCGACCGCCGGCATCGTGCTGACCGCGATCACCATCGGCTTCATCGTGCAGTCACGGCGGGCCCGCGCGGCCGACGAGGATTGCGACTGCGTGCGCGAGCGCATCGACACAGCGCTGAACCGCGGCCATTGCGGCCTGTGGGATTGGGACCTCGCGCGGGGACGGATCTACTGGTCGGATTCGATGTACGCCATGCTCGGCTACGACCGCACCGGGCAGTACATGTCCTTCGGGGAGGTCAGCGCCTTCATCCACCGCGACGACGTCGATCTCTACGCGCTCGCCGACGCGATCAGCCGCGGCGAGGCGAGCCATCTCGACCAGGAATTCCGCGTCCGCGACAGCGCCGGCAACTGGATCTGGCTCAAGGCCCGCGCCGAGCTCGTCACCGACCGGCGCACCCATTCGCAGCATCTCGTCGGCATCGTCGTCGACATCTCCGAGCAGCGCCGCATGGCCGAGCGCACCGCCACCGCCGATGCTCGCCTGCGCGACGCCGTCGAGGCGATCTCGGAAGCCTTCGTGCTCTGGGACGCCGACAACCGCCTCGTGCTCTGCAACGCCAAGTACCAGCAGCTTCACCAGATCCCGGCGGAGCTGGCGCAGGGCGGCGCCAGCCATGACCAGATCATGATGTCGAGCGCGCAGCCCAGCGTCGACCGCGAGCCGATGCGCTCGCAGCGCGGCACCGACGGCTCGTCCTCCTACGAGGCACGCCTCTCGGATGGTCGCTGGCTCCAGATCAACGGCCGGCGCACCAAGGATGGCGGCTCGGTCTCGGTCGGCACCGACATCACCAAGCTGAAGCAGCAGGAAGAGCGGCTGACGCAGTCGGAGCATCAGCTCCTGATGCACGTCACCGACCTCAAGGCCTCACGCCAGAAGCTGGAGGCGCAGGCCCAGCAGCTCGCCGACCTCGCCGAGCGCTATCTCGAGCAGAAGGCCGCCGCCGAAAGCGCCAACCGCGCCAAATCCGAATTCCTGGCCAATATGAGCCACGAGCTGCGCACGCCGCTCAACGCCATCATCGGCTTCTCCGAGATCATGCAGAACGGCCTGTTCGGGCCGCTATGCGAGAAATACACCGACTATGTCCAGGACATCCGCTCCAGCGGCGGCTACCTGCTCGGGATCATCGACGACATCCTCAACATGTCGCGCCTCGAAGCCGGCAAGGTGCATCTGGAGAAATCCGACGTCGCGCTCGGGCTCGTCATCGACGAGGCGGTCCGCAAATCGCAGGATGAGATCGACCGCAAGCGCCTCGCGCTCACCGTCGAGGGCACGCGCGACGCGCATCTCGAGGCCGACCCGCACGCGCTCTACCAGGTCCTCGGCAACCTCCTCGACAACGCCGTCAAGTTCACCCCGGACGAAGGCCAGATCGCCATCCGCATCCGCCAGGTTCCGGGTGCGCTCAACATCTTCGTCGAGGATACCGGCATCGGTATTCCCAAGGAGAAGATCGACCGCATCGGCCGGCCCTTCGAGCAGGTCGAGGGCGATTTTACCCGCAGCTACCAGGGCTCGGGGCTCGGTCTCGCCATCGCCCGCTCGCTGACCGAGTTGCATGGTGGCTCGCTGCGCCTGCGCTCCGCCATCGGCGCCGGCACCATCGTCATGGTCCATCTGCCGCTCGACGGCCGCGCCAACCGCATCACCGCCCGGGCGGCGTAAGAGGGTTCCACAGAACCCTGCCCTCGTTCCGGGGAGCGGCCAAGGCGGAAGGCAGATCATGCAGGCTCCTGCCTTGCGCAGGACCGACATACCATCTTGAAGTTCGATTTTTGATTGTGTAACTTTACACAATCGTCATGGATGGATGGTGATGAGCAAGCACCGAACGCCCATGACACCACGAGAGATCGTGAGGCTGCTCGTGTTGGATGGATGGAAGATCAAACGGAAAGGTCCCGGAGATCACGTCCAATACGCCCATCCCGTCAAAGCCGGCAAAGTGACGGTCGACATGGGAGTGAGGGAATTCCCGATCAAGACCCTCAAGTCGATGTTCAAGCAAGCCGGCTGGGAGTGGTGAGCCCAGCACCGGCCTCAAACCCGCAGGATCGCGCCATGCCACTCGCCTATGCGCTCATTCACGAACAAAATGGCCATTTCGGCATCTCCTTCCCTGATTTTCCGGGATGTATCTCCGGAGGACCTACCGAAGAAGCAGCAATGCGCAAAGGTTCGGAAGGCCTCTCATTCCATGTTTCCGGCATGGTCGAGGACGGGGATCCGCTCCCTGTCCTGCGCACTCTTGCGGAGCTCCGGCAGGATGCCGAGTTCCGCGAACTGGCGTCGGACGCGGCTGTGACGCTCGTTCCCTTCGAACTCCCCAGCAAGGCAGTCCGGGTCAACATCTCGATCGACGAAAACCTGCTGGGTGCGATCGATGCTGCAGCGAAAGAAGCCGGCATGTCGCGCTCGTCGTTCCTGGCCGAAGCCGCGCGCAGGCGGATCAGGGCGGCGTAACCTCGTTTCCGAATGCGTTCCCGGTCGCGCCATCAAAACGAGAGGAAACGCGTAAGCCAAAGACGCGAATGAGCCCGGGCTCAGCCGGCCCGGGCGGCTCCCAGGATGCGGTTGAAGATGGCGCGCACGCCGGCGCGAATCTCGTCGAGCTCCGCCCTCAGCACCTTCGTATCGGGCCGTCCGACGGCGGTCGCGATCCGGTTCATCACGCGGGCCGGAACGGCGGCGGGATCGAAGGCCTCCTCGACCGTGAAGCGCTGCCAGAGCTGAACGTCCCCGATCAGCCGCACCGCCTCCTCCAGCGCGGCGGCATCGGCCGGCGCCAGCAATTCGGCGGCGCGGGCGGCAGCGAAGACCGAGCCCGTGTCGCGGACCAGCAGGCCGGGATGGTCGCTGGAATAGGCGAGCACCAAGAACTGGGCGAGAAAGTCGAGATCGGTCAGGCCGCCCAGCGCGAGCTTGAGATCCCAGGCGTTCTTCTCGCCCTTCTCCTTGGCGATCAGGGCCCGCATCTCGGCGACAGCCGTCGCCACCTTGGCGGGGCTGCGGCGCCGCGTCAGGATCGTGCGGATCGAGGCTTCCACGCGGCGTGCCAGCTCGGGATCGCCCGCGACGATGCGGGCGCGAGTCAGCGCCATCTCCTCCCAGATCTCCGCCTCGCCTGCATGATAGGCTTCGAAGCCGGCGAATTGCGTCGCAGCCGGGCTCTTGTTGCCGGAGGGGCGCAGGCGCATGTCGACCTGGTAGAGCGTGCCGCGGCGCGTCGGCACGGTCAGCGCCGCGACGAGGCGCTGGGTGAAGCGGACATGCCAGGTGACGGGATCGAGGCTGCGGCGGCCATTGCTCGGCTCGGCGTCCTCCGGCCGATCATAGAGCAGCATCAGGTCGAGATCGGAGGATGGCGTCAATTCGCCCGCGCCGAGGCGTCCCAGGCCGAGCACGACGCTTTGCGCGCCCTCGATCTCGCCATGATCGGCCACGAAAGCGTCGCGCGTATCGTCGAAGGCGATGCGCAGGCAGGCCTCCGCGACCGTGCAGTAGGCCTGCGCGGCTCCCTGCGCCTGATAGACGCCTGAGAGCAGCCTTGCGCCGACGAGGAAGTTCTCCTGCCGGGCCGCATCGCGGAGCCGGTCGAGCCCATCCTCGACGCTCGGCGGTGGCGAGCCGACGAAGCTGCGGATGCGGCGCACCAGCGCGTCGCAATCGAGCGAGGCCTTGCCGAAGGCGGGATCGATCACGCCATCGAGGACATGGGGATGCAGTGCCGCGACCTTCGCGAGGCGCGGTGCACTGCCGAGGATCTCGGCGAACAGCGTCAGCAGGGAATCCTGCGAACGCAGCAGGGTCAGCAGCTCGATCGCCGCCGGCATCCGCACGAAGGCATTGTCGAGATGGGCGAGCGCGCCGTCGGGATCGGCCGTGCGGCCGAGCGCGACGAGCAGCGCAGGCGTCAGTTCAGTCAGCACCTCGCGGGCGCGGGCGCTGGTGACGGCGGCGCGGCGACCGAAATGCCAGCCGCGGACTGTTTCGGCCGCTGTCAGGGCGTCGCGGAAGCCGAGCTTCTGCAGGGTTTCCAGCGTCGCCGGATCGGGCTCGGAGCCGGTGAAGCTGAGCGTCCCGGCCTCGGCCGCCAGGCTCGGCCCCTCCTCGAAGAGCAAGGCGTAATGGCCCTCGACACGCCTTGCGTGGAAGGTCAGTGCCTTGCCGAAGGCTGCCGTCGAGGGATAACCGCAGAAGCGGGCGAAGGCTTCGAGATCGGCGGCCTGCTTGGGCAGGGTCTGGGTCTGCTCGTCGTCGCGCATCTGGAGGCGGTGCTCGATCGTCCGCAGCCAGCGATAGGATTCCGCCAGCTCGTCGCGCGCCTGGGGCGTGATCCAGCCCTCATTCGTCAGCTCGCCGAGCATCTCGAGCGTGCGCGGGCCGCGCAGGGTCGTTCGCCTGCCGCCGAAGACGAGCTGCTGCGTCTGCACGAAGAACTCGATTTCGCGGATACCGCCACGCCCGAGCTTCACATTATGGCCGGCGACCGCAATCGTCTCATGGCCCTTCACCGTCTGGATCTGGCGCTTCATCGCATGGATGTCGGCAATCGTGGCGAAGTCGAAATATTTGCGCCAGATGAAGGGGGCGAGATCGGCGATGAAGCGCTTTCCGAGAGCGATGTCCCCGGCGACGGGGCGCGCCTTGATCATGGCCGCGCGTTCCCAGTTCTGGCCGACGGTCTCGTAATAGGAATAGGCCGAGGGCAAGGCGACGGCGACATGGGTGGAGGCCGGGTCGGGCCGCAGGCGCAGATCGACGCGGAAGACGTAGCCGTCCGGCGTGCGCTCCTGGATGATACGGGCGATCGCTTGCGTCAGCCTGACATAGAAGCTCGTCGGCTCGGCGACGCCGGCGGCCTCAGCCACCTCGGGATCGAAGAAGACGACGATGTCGATGTCGGAGGAGTAGTTCAGCTCGCCCGCGCCATGCTTGCCGAGCGCCAGCACGACGAGGCCGGAGCCCTCCCCCGGGATGGCCGGATCAGTGAGGCGAATGCGCCCGAGTTCGGCAGCCTGGCGCAGGACATGATCGCTGGCCAGCCTGACCGCCATGTCGGCGGTGGCCGTCAGCGCCAGCGTGACGGTCTCGACGTCCCAGGCGCCGCCGATATCGGCGAGTGCGATCAGCAGCGCCATCGTGCGGCGGAAGCGGCGCAGCAGCCGCATCAGCTCGCTGCTGTCGGTCGCGGCCGCGCCCTGCTCGGCAATCTGCGCCAGCAGCGCGTCGCGATGGGCCTCGGGCGCGCTGGTGAGGCAGGCGAGCAGGCTGACGGGATCCTGCCGCATGATCTGCGTCAGGAAGGGCGCATGGGCGACGACGCCGGCTACGAGGTCGGCAGAACGAGGATAGGTCGCGAAATGGGCACCCAGCGCCTGCGCCGCCGCGTCGTCATGCAGGCGCTCGACCAGATCGCGCGTCAGAACGGTCGCGGCGCGAGCCCGCGCCGGAAGCACCGGCGCCGCCTCCAACCTGTCACAGAGCAACCCAGTCATCACGCATCCCCCAAGAGCACGCGCCGATCAGATTGCGCCGCAATCTGATCGGATCACGCGTTCTCTACCAATAGTTTAGAGACGGATTCACCGATCAGGTTGAGACAAACTGATCGGATCCGGCTCTAGAGGGATGGCAAGCCAGCAGGGTTTGATGATCCTGTCGAGGCGACATGCACCGGCGAGGCCGAGGTGTCCACAGGCTTGGTCTCGGCGGACAAGCGGGCGGCAACATCGGCATCGGCAGACGCAGGAGCGGCCACCGGCAGCGCGATGACGACGCGCAGGCCTGGCTCATTGTCCTCCAGCCGCATCTGGCCGCCATGCAGGCGCACGACGCCGGACGCGAGCGACAGGCCGAGGCCGAAGCCCGGCTTGCTGCGGCTGGCATCGAGTCGGACGAAGCGGTCGAGCACGCGGGCACGATCCTCCTCCGGAATCCCGGGGCCGTGATCGGCGACCGAGAGCAGGACCTCGCCATCCGCCTGCCTTGCGGCGACCGTCACCAGCGCCTGCACATCTTCTGCCGGCTGGCCGTATTTCAGCGCGTTGTCGATCAGGTTGGCCAGCGCCTGGCCGATCAGTTCGCGGTTGCCCTCGACGCAAAGACCGGGCGCGACCTCAGTGACCAGCGACAGGCCCGCCTCCTCGGCCAGCGGCTCGTAGAGTTCGGCCATGCCGGAGACGATCTCCGAGAGGTCGAGCCTGTCCATGCTGTCCTGGATGCGGCCGGTCTCGAGCCTCGCGATCATCAGCAGCGCATTGAACACGCGGATCAGGTTGTCGGCCTCGTCGATCGAGCCGTCCAGCGCAGCGCGCAGTTCATCCGGGGATTTGGCCGTGCGCAAGGCCTCCTCGGCCCGGTTGCGCAGGCGGGTCAGCGGCGTCTTGAGGTCGTGGGCGATATTGTCCGAGACCTGCTGCATGCCGGCCATCAGCTCGCCGATCCGCTCCAGCATCGCGTTGAGGTTGAGCGCCAGCCGATCGAGTTCGTCGCCGGTGCCGGAAATCGCGAGCCTGCCCTTGAGATCGCCGGCCATGATCGACTGCGCCGTGCCGGTCATGTCGTCGATGCGCTTGAGCACGCGCCGCGCCACGAACCAGCTCGCAAGGCAGCCGAGCACGAAGACCAGCAGCAGCGACCAGCCCGCCGCGCGCCTGATGACGATGCCGAGCCTCTCGCGCTCCTCGACATCGCGGCCGACCAGCAGGCGAAACCCGCCCGGCAGCATGAAGATGCGCACGATGGCGCGGCTCGGCTTGTCCACCGCCTCGCTGGAGCGGGCATATTCGATCTCGGTCTCGCCCGGCCGATCCAGCGTGCCCGGCGGCAAGGCCTCGACATTGCCGACGATGCGTTCTCCCACCGGCGTGGTGACGAGATACAGCGAGGCGCCGGGTGCACGCGAGCGACGCTCGATGACGCTGACGAGCCGCCTGATGCCGCCGAGCCGCTGCTGCTCGGCCAGACCCTGGATCTCGGCGTCGATGGTCGAGCGGATCTGGTCGTCGAGCAGGCGCTTGGCGTTCCAGGCGACATAGCCGAGCAAGAGCCCGGCGAAGAGCGCGAAGACGACGAGATACACCGCCGTCAGCTTGAAGGCGGTGGTC
>DATDBB010000402.1:0-5845 GCA_036525085.1 Allobosea sp. | reverse complement strand
TGTTCTCGGGCGTCTATGTCGGCATCAACCTGCTGATCGATCTCGCCTACAGCCTGTTCGACCCGAGGATCCGCTATTGAACGCCGAACCCAGCATTCTCGCGCCGGTCGCGGCGGAGCCCATCGCGCCGGCGCGGACCGTTCTGACGCGGCTCGTCCGCAACCCGGTCGTCGCGATCGGCGGCACCGTGCTGATGCTGATGACGCTGCTCGGCCTGTTCGCGCCGTGGCTCGGCACGATCGATCCCACCGCGATCAACCCCAGCACCCGCAACCGCGTGCCGGGCTTCGAGCGGACGATCCGGGCCGACGACGGCTCGACCACGACCTTCAAGCACCGCATGGGCACGGATTCGCTCGGCCGCGACGTCTACAGCCGGGTCGTCTACGGTGCGCGCGTCTCGCTGCTGATCGCGCTTTCGGTCGCCTCGGTCTCGATCGCGATCGGGCTCGTGATTGGGCTGATCGCGGGCTATGTCCGCCCACTCGACGGCGTCATCATGCGCTTCATGGACGGGCTGATGGCGATACCGGGCATCCTGCTTGCGATTGCCGTCGTCTCGCTGTTCCGCAGCGGGCTGACGGCGGTGATCATCGCGATCATCGTGCCGGAAATCCCGCGCGTGGTGCGGGTCGTGCGCTCGATCGTGCTCTCGGTGCGCGAGGAGCCCTATGTCGAGGCCGCGATCATGGCCGGCACCCGCCTGCCCAAGCTGATGGTGCGGCACATCCTGCCCAACACGATCGCGCCGCTGATCGTGCAAGGCACCTTCATCGCGGCGTCGGCGATCCTGGTCGAGGCGATCCTGTCCTTCCTCGGCATCGGCATTCCCCCGGAGATTCCGACCTGGGGCAACATCATGGCCGAGGGGCGCAACCTGTTCCGCGTCTTCCCGCACAACATCCTCTATCCCGGCATCTTCCTCGGCCTGACCGTGCTGGCGGTGAACATGCTGGGCGATGGCCTGCGCGATACGCTCGATCCCAAGATGGCTGGCCGATGAGCAACACGCAGACACCCGTCCTCGAAATCGCGGGCCTCAGCATTGCGCTGCCGGGCGGCGGCGACCGCGCCCGTGCCGTCGACGACGTCTCGCTCAGCGTGGCCGCGGGCGAGATCGTCTGCGTCGTCGGCGAGTCCGGCTCGGGCAAGTCCGTCACGGCGTTTTCGGTGATGGGCCTGCTGGCGAAGGTGCTCAAGCCCGTCGCGGGTGCGATCAGGCTGGAGGGCGAGGATCTGCTCACCGCGTCGCCGCAGCGGTTGCGGGCGCTGCGCGGCGACCGCATGGCGATGATCTTCCAGGAGCCGATGACGGCGCTGAACCCGGTGCTGACGATCGGCGACCAGATCGAGGAGGTGCTGCGCATCCACACCGATCTCGGCCCGGCGGAGCGACGCGCGCAGGTTCTGGCCATGCTGGAATCGATGCGCCTGCCCGAGCCCGAGCGGATGCATGCCTCCTATCCGCACCAGATCTCCGGTGGCCAGCGCCAGCGCGTGATGATCGCGGCAGCCCTGATCCTCGATCCGGCGCTGCTGATCGCCGACGAGCCGACGACGGCTCTGGACGTGACGACGCAGGCGCAGATCCTGCGGCTGATCAAGGAGATGCAGGGGCGGCGTGGCACTGGCGTTTTGTTCATCACCCATGATTTCGGCGTCGTCGCCGAGATCGCCGACCGCGTCGTGGTGATGGAGAAGGGGCGCGTTGTCGAGCAGGGACCCGCCGCCGACATCCTGACCCGGCCGCAGCATCCCTATACGCAGATGCTGATCGGCGCCGTGCCGAGCCTGAAGCCGGCCGAACGCAAGCCGGTCCTCGGCCCGCTGGCGCTGGAGACCGCTGGCCTCGGCAAGACCTACAGTTCCAAGGCGCTGTTCCGGAAGGAGCGCGTCGTGCATGCGGCGAAGGACGTGGCGATCCGGGTGCGGCGGGGCGAGACGGTCGGCATCGTCGGCGAATCCGGTTCGGGGAAGACGACGGTCGCGCGCTGCGTCGCCCGGCTGATGCCGCCGAGCGTGGGCTCGATCCTGGTGCCGGACATCGACATCGCCAAGCTGTCGGAAGGTCGCCTGCGACCCTATCGCCGCAAGATCCAGGTCGTGTTCCAGGACCCGTTCCGCTCGCTCAATCCGCGCCGCACGGTCGGGGCCTCGATCATCGAAGGGCCGGTCAATTTCGGGCTGAGCACGGCCGACGCGATGCAGCGCGCGCGGGACCTGATGACGCTGGTGGGTTTGCAGCCGGCGGCGCTCGAACGCTATCCGCACCAGTTCTCCGGGGGCCAGCGCCAGCGCATCGCGATCGCGCGCGCGCTCGCGATGGAGCCGGAAATCCTGATCGCCGACGAAGCGGTCTCGGCGCTCGACGTCTCCGTGCAGAAGCAGGTTCTGGCGCTGCTGGCCGATGTGCAGGAGCGCTTCAACCTGGCGATCCTGTTCATCACCCATGATCTGCGGGTCGCGGCGCAGATCTGCGACCGGATCGTGGTGATGGAGAAGGGAGTCATCGTCGAGCAGGGGGCGACACGCCAAGTCTTTTCCGCGCCGGCCCATGCCTATACGCGAGCCCTGATCGAAGCCGCGCCCGGCCGGGATTTCGCGACCGGTACTGCGGCCGTTGACGCTGTGCAGGCCTGACCGGATAGTCGCGCTCCTTCCCAGCTGAAAGAAGCGAGCGCAATGGACGACGACATTCTCTATGCGGTCGAAGGCGGGATCGGCACGATCACGCTGAATCGCCCGCAGGCCCGCAACGCCCTGACCTTTTCGATGTATGAGCGGCTCGCCGCGATCTGCGCCGATCCGGCCGCGCATGGTGCGCCGAAGGTGCTGATCGTCACGGGCGCGGGCGACAAGGCGTTCGCGGCAGGGACGGACATCTCGCAGTTTCGGGCCTTCGACAAGCCTGAGGACGCGCTCGCCTATGAGAACAGGATCGAGCGCGTCATCACCGCGATCGAAAGCTGCACGATCCCGACCATCGCGGCGATCACCGGCGCAGTGACGGGGGGCGGCGCCGCTATCGCCTGCGCCTGCGACCTGCGCATTGCGACGCCGTCTGCGCGCTTCGGCTTTCCGGTGGCGCGGACGCTCGGCAACTGCCTTTCCATGGCGAACTACGCCAGGCTCGCGAGCCTGCTCGGGCCGGCGCGGGTCAAGGACATGATCTTCACCGCGCGACTGATCGAGGCCGAGGAGGGCCATCGCATCGGCCTCTACAGCGAGATCGTCACCGACCATGCCGCTCTGATGGCGCGAGCCCACGAGTTGGCGACGGTGATCTCCGGCCATGCCCCGCTGACGATGCGGGCCACCAAGGAGGCCTTGCGCCGCCTTGGCAGCGGCGTGGCGGCCGCGGCCGGCGACGGGGACGACCTCGTGGTGATGTGTTACTCCAGCGCGGATTTCCGGGAGGGCATGGAAGCCTTCCTCGGCAAACGACCGCCGCAATGGCAGGGCAAATGATCGGGGCGAGCCTGGGCGGGCTTGGCCGAGGCCTGGCCGAGGCCGGGTTTACGATCGGCGGCGGAATCCCCTATACCCCCGCCGAACGGGAGCGAGAGCGGCATTGCCGGCATCCTTGAGATTTCTGGTGACCGGCGGGGCAGGCTTCATCGGCTCCGCCGTGGCGCGCAAGCTGATCGCTGAGACCGGCCACAGCGTCTGCGTCGTCGACAAGCTGACCTATGCCGGCAACATGGCCTCACTCGCCTCCGTGAGCGGCGATGCGCGCTTTCGTTTCGAGAAGGCCGATATCGGCGATGGCGCTCGAATGCGCGCGATCTTCGCGTCCTTCGACCCCGACATCGTCATGCATCTGGCGGCGGAAAGCCATGTCGATCGCTCGATCGACGGTCCAGCCGCCTTCATCGACACCAATATCGTCGGCAGCTTCGTCCTGCTGCAGGAAGCGCTGCGCCATTGGCGCGGGCTCGAGGCAGGGCGCCGCGAGCGCTTCCGCTTCCATCACATCTCGACCGACGAGGTCTTCGGCTCGCTGGGGGCCGAGGGCTTCTTCCGCGAGGACACGGCCTATCAGCCGACCTCGCCCTATTCGGCCTCGAAAGCGGCGTCCGACCACCTCGTTCGCGCCTGGCACCACACCTACGGCCTGCCGGTTCTGGTGACCAATTGCTCGAACAATTACGGGCCCTATCATTTTCCGGAGAAGCTGATCCCGCTGACGATCATCAACGGGCTCGAGGCCAAGCCTCTGCCGGTCTATGGCAATGGCGCCAATGTGCGCGACTGGCTCTATGTCGACGACCATGCGGATGCCCTGCTACTCGTCGCCGAGAAGGGCGTGCCGGGCCAGACCTATGCCATCGGCGGGCATAACGAGATGGCCAATATCGATGTGGTCAGGTCGATCTGCGCCTTGCTGGACGAATTGCGTCCCGATGCGGCCGGCCCGCATGAACGGCTGATCTCCTATGTCACCGACCGGCCGGGGCATGATGCGCGCTATGCGATCGACGCCGCCAAGATCGGCCGTGAGCTCGGCTGGGCGCCGAAGCAGAGTTTCGCGAGCGGCTTGCGCCGGACGGTCGAATGGTATCTGGCCAATGCCGGCTGGTGGGGCGATATCCGCTCGGGCGTCTATCGCGGGGAACGGCTCGGGACGGGCTGAACGGCCAGGGCAGCCAGAGGACCACACGCATGCTGCATGTCGAAGCGACCGCGCTGCCGGATGTGAAGATCATCCAGCCGAAGAAGTTCGGCGATCATCGCGGCTTCTTCTCGGAGACCTATAATCAGAGGGCCTTCAACGAAGCGGGGATCGACCAGATCTTCATCCAGGACAACCATTCGCTTTCAGCCGTCGTTGGGACGTTGCGCGGCCTGCATTTCCAGTCGCCGCCCTTCGCGCAGGACAAGCTCATCCGCGTGCCGCGCGGGCGCGTCCTCGACATCGCCGTGGACATCCGCGTCTCCTCGCCGGATTTCGGCAAGGCGGTCGCGGTCGAGCTCTCCGCCGAGAACTGGCTGCAAGTGCTGGTGCCGGCGGGCTTCGCGCATGGCTTCGTGACGCTCGAGCCCGATACCGAGGTGCTCTACAAGGTCAGCGCCCCCTATGCGCCCGGCCACGACCATGGGCTTGCCTTCGATGACCCGGCGCTCGGGATCGACTGGGGCTTTCCGGCGGAGCGGCTGACCCTGTCGGAGAAGGATCGCAGGCATCCGCGATTGGCCGATCTGCCGCGGTATTTCGACTGATGACACTTCGCATCGCCGTCACCGGTTGGACCGGCCAAGTCGTCTGCGCCATGCTGGAGCGCGTACCCGTGGGCGTCGAGGTCATCGCGCTGCGCCGCCCGGACCTTGACCTCGCCGTCCCGAAGACGGTCGCGCCGGCCTTGCGCGCGGCCAGGCCCGACGTCATCGTCAACACGGCGGCCTATACGGCGGTGGACCAAGCCGAAAGCGAGGCCGACCTCGCCATGCGCGTCAACGGCGAAGCGGCCGGTGAAGCGGCGCGGGCCGCTGCCGCGCTCGGCATTCCCGTCATCCAGCTCTCGACCGACTATGTTTTCGACGGCGCGCTCGACCGGCCCTATCGCGAGGATGACGCGACCGGCCCGATCTCGGCCTATGGCGCGAGCAAACTCGCCGGCGAGCAGGCGGTCGCGGCGGCCACCCACAATCACGCGATCCTGCGCACGGCCTGGATCTACAGCCCCTTCGGCAAGAACTTCGTCAAGACGATGCTGCGCCTTGCCGAAACGCGCGACGAGATCGGCGTCGTCGCAGACCAGGCGGGATGCCCGACGGGGGCGCTCGACATCGCCGATGCGATCTTCACTGTCGCGCGCAACCTGACCAGCCGGGCCGACGACGCTTC
>DATDBB010000401.1:0-3550 GCA_036525085.1 Allobosea sp. | reverse complement strand
GGTGTCGGCCCTGTTCGAGGCTTACGAGCAGGCGCTGATCGACAAGAATGTCGATGTGCTCGACGCGACCTTCTGGAACAGCCCGCACACGATCCGCTATGCGCTGCACGAGAACGGCTACGGCTTCGCCGAGATCCATGGGCACCGCGTCGCCCGCCCGCCGGGGCCCGGCATCAAGGAGGAGCGGATCAGGCTGGAGATCCTGACGCTCGGGCGCGACATCGCGACGGTGAACCTAGAGTTCAAGGTGCGCGGCCGCGAGCTGATCGGCCGGCAGAGCCAGAGCTGGGTGCGCTTCCCCGATCTCGGCTGGAAGGTGATCTCGGCGCATGTCTCGACCATGGACGGCGTGCGGCTCTATTGAAGCAAGCCGTCGGGGTCGATGCCCCTCACCGCCGGCGCAGCGGCTCGCGCGAGAGCCCTTGCGCTGCGAGTGCGTCGAGATAGGCCTGCATCTTGGCCTCGCCCGTCTCGCCGAGTTCGCGCAGATAGTCCCAGCCATAGATGCCGGTGTCGTGCATGTCGTCGAAGGTGAGCTTCACGGCATAGTGACCGACCGGCTCGACGTTCAAGATCTCGACCTCGGCCTTGCCGGGAACGGTCTTCTTCTGCGTCGGGCCGTGGCCCTGCACCTCGGCCGAGGGGCTCTCGACACGCAGCAATTCGGCGCTGAGCGCGTAGTTCACCCCGTCTTCGAAGGCGATGTGGAGGGTCCGGCGATCCTTCGAGAGGCGGATTTCGGTCGGCCAGGGCGACATGGCAATCATCACTCGGTGACGGGGGCGCGACACTGGCCGCGCTTGACCTTGGCCGCAGCAATGCCAATGTCTCGGCATCATAGCAATGCCGCCTTCCCGCACAGCGCGGAAGAAGGTCGGCGCCAGTGACCGGACAGTTTCAGGCCGTGCTGCTCGATACGACGATCCCCGAGACGACCAAGCCGACGATCGCGCCGCTGACGCGCCCGGTCCTGACCGACCCGTTCGGCCGCGACATCTCCTATCTGCGCATCTCGGTGACGGATCGCTGCGATTTCCGCTGCGTCTACTGCATGTCCGAGGACATGACCTTCCTGCCCAAGCGCGACCTGCTGACGCTGGAGGAGATCGACCGCGTCGCCTCCGCCTTCGTCGCGCGCGGCACCCGGAAACTCCGCCTGACAGGCGGCGAGCCGCTGGTCCGGCGCGACGTGATGAGCCTGTTCCGCTCGCTCTCGCGCCATCTCGCCACGGGCGCGCTGGAGGAGCTGACGCTGACGACCAACGGCTCGCTGCTCGACCGCTACGCCCAGGAACTCGCCGATTACGGCGTGCGCCGGATCAATGTCTCGCTCGACACGCTCGACCCCGACAAGTTCCGCAAGATCACGCGCTGGGGCGATCTCGGCAAGGTGCTCGGCGGCATCGAGGCGGCGCGCAAGGCGGGCCTGCGGGTCAAGATCAACGCGGTCGCGCTCAAGGGCGTCAACGAGGACGAGATCGAGAGCCTGATGACCTGGTCCCATGGCCTCGGCATGGACCTGACGCTGATCGAGGTGATGCCGCTGGGCGAGATCGAGCCCGGGCGGATCGACCAGTTCCTGCCGCTCTCGGTGGTGCGAGCCCGGCTGATGGACACATACAACCTCGTCGAGGATCCGTATCGCACCGGCGGCCCGGCCCGCTATGTGCGCGTCAAGGAGACAGGCGGGCTCGTCGGCTTCATCACGCCGATGACGCATAATTTCTGCGAGAGCTGCAATCGTGTGCGGCTTACCTGCACGGGCACGCTCTATATGTGCCTGGGCCAGGAGGACGCCGCCGACCTGCGCGCGCCGATAAGGGCTTCCGCCGACGACGCCGCCCTGCATCGCGCCATGGAAGAGGCGATCTCGCGCAAGCCCAAGGGCCATGACTTCGTCATCGACCGGCGTGGCAACAAGCCGGCGGTCGGTCGCCATATGAGCGTCACCGGCGGCTAAGGCGAAGGGTTGCGCAGGCCGTCGCCCGACGACCGGCTGGGGACCGCGCGACAGTCTCGGACCCGACGCCTTGACGGGCTTCTTCAATGGGTTAACGCTTCGCCCATGGTGGCTGTTGCGGGCGTTCGATGATCAGAGGCATTCTTCCTCGGCTCAAGTCGACCGCCAATGCCGTCTCGTGCTTCGTGCTGGAGACCCGGATCGCCCGACTGGCGACCATGGCCGCGAAGCTCTGGCCGCGCGTGCGGCTGCTTTCACTGCTGCTGGCCCTCTTGGTCATCGCCTGTATCGTGCTGGCCGGATTGTCGGCGCGCAGCGTGTTCACGACGCTATCGCCGGCCTCCCCCAGCGGCATCGGCGCCGGAATCGCCGCGGGCATTACCGCGCTGGCCGTACTCGCGCTCTGCGCCTTCGCGACGAGCGCCGGGATCGAAACCGCGCTGCGACTGGCGCATGATGTCGGCCGGCATCGCGTCGGCGTGCTGCTGGCGCTCGCCACGACCGTCGCGGCGTTGCTGTCGATCGCCAGCGTGCCGGCCACGGAACCTCCGACGACGGAGGGGTGGATCGTGCTGGCGATCACGGCGCTGCTGCTGGCGATGACAGGCTGGTTCCAGCGAACCTATCGCAGGCCGGCGCGGCGCGGCTTCCGGGATTTCCACGTCGATGTCGTCGACGCCCGGCATTTCCTGGCGAGAGCCGTCCATGGCGCATGAACCCGGCGCCACGAACGGCACGGTTCCGCCGATCACGGCCCATCACCTCGCCGAGGTGGTGCAGGCCGGGCATCATGGCGCAAGCGACGCGCTCGACAACAACCCGCCGCCGCATTCGACTCTGCCGTCGCAGACCGAATTGACCTTGATGGCGCGCGTCATGGAGTTGTTCGGAGCCATCCGGCAGGAAGCGGCCGGTGCGCTCAACGCCCTGCATGCCGAGATCGCCGGCCGGCGCGAGATCTTCACCCAGGAGCGCTATGAGGGGCGCGTGCGCTCGATCGAGGCGTCGATGCGAGCCTTGCTGAACCGGCATGGCGGCGAGTTGGAGCAGCGGGTCTATGACGCGCTCAAGGCCAAGCGCGAATACGAGTTCTTCAACTACACGCACCGTCGCACCGCCGATCCCAAGATCGACAAATGGCAGTTCATCCTGCTCTTCCTGATCGTGCCGCTCGCGATCGAGAGCCTGCTGAACGGCAATTTCTTCGCGGAGGCGAGCGAATTCGGGCTCGTCGGCGGAGCGGCCACGGCCGTCATCATCTCGGCCCTCAACATCGCGCTTGGTTTCCTCGTCGGCCTGTGGCCGGCGCGGTACTGCCAGCATGTTCGAGCCTCGCATCTGTTCTGGGCCCTGCCCGTCTATGTCGCGCTGATCGCCCTGATCGTGCTGTTCAACCTTGCCGTCGGACATTACCGCGAGATGCTGATTGCCACCCCCGATGCCCGCTCGTTGCAGGTGCTGCCGCGCCTGCTGGAGAGCCCGCTCGCGATCACCGAGCTGAAATCGGCGGCGCTGGTGCTGATCGGCTGCATCGTCGCCTTCGCCGCGGCCGTGAAGGGCTATTCGGCCTTCGGCACCTATCCCGGGCAT
>DATDBB010000400.1:0-13205 GCA_036525085.1 Allobosea sp. | reverse complement strand
AGGATGAAGCCGCGGATCTGGTTGTCATGCGCGGCCGATTTCGCCCAGACGACGAAGACATCGGCGATCGGCGAGTTCGAGATCCACATCTTCGAGCCGGTCAGCTTGTAGCCATCGGCGACCTTCTCGGCGCGGGTCTTCATGCCCGCCGGGTCGGACCCCGCATCGGGTTCGGTCAGGCCGAAGCAGCCGACCCATTCGCCCGAGCCCAGCTTGGGCAGGTACTTCTTGCGCTGGCTCTCGTCGCCATAGGCGTAGATCGGATACATCACCAGCGAGGACTGCACGCTCATCATCGAGCGATAGCCGGAATCGACGCGTTCGACCTCGCGAGCCACGAGCCCATAGGAGACGTAGTTGGCGCCGGCGCAGCCATACTCCTCGGGAACGGTGACGCCGAGCAGTCCGAGTTCGCCCATCTCGTTGAAGATCGAGCGGTCGGTGGTCTCGTTGAGATAGGCCTCGGAAACGCGCGGCTGCAGCTTCTCCTGCGCATAGGCGCGGGCCGTGTCGCGGATCAGGCGCTCGTCTTCGCTCAGTTGCTCGTCGAGCAGGAAGGCATCGTCCCAGGTGAACTCGGCCAGCTTGTGGCTCGCGCTGTGGCTGCGGGCGGCTTCTGCCATGGTTCCGTTCCTTCCCTCGTCTTGTCTGACCGCGCTCTGTGCGATCGTAAGGCGTCATTCTCGGGCTTGTCCCGAGAATCTCGTGACCAGTTGGCTGGTTTCCGAGATGGTCGGGTCAAGCCCGACCATGACGACCCGATGAATCAAGCATCCACGTCGAAGCTGACGCCCTGCGCCAGCGGCAATGTCGTGCCGTAGTTGAGCGTATTGGTAGCGCGGCGCATATAGGCCTTCCACGCATCCGAGCCGGCCTCGCGGCCGCCGCCGGTCTCCTTCTCGCCGCCGAAGGCCCCGCCGATCTCGGCGCCAGAAGGGCCGATATTGACGTTGGCGATGCCGCAATCCGAGCCTTCGTCCGAGACGAAGAGCTCAGCCTCGCGCATGTTCAGCGTGAAGATCGAGGAGGAGAGCCCCGCGCCGACCGCGTTCTGTAGCGCGATGGCTTCCTCGATCGACTTGTACTTCATTACATAGAGGATCGGCGCGAAGGTCTCGCGCTCGACCGGGCCGCACTGCCTGGGCATCTCGACCAGCGCCGGGCGGACATAGAATCCGCCCACGCCGATATCGACCTTCTCGCCGCCATGGACCTTGCCGCCCTCGGCCTTGGCCTCGGAGAGCGCCTTCTGCATGCCCTGGTAGGCGGCTTCGTCGACCAGCGGGCCGACCAGCACGCCAGCTTCGCGCGGATCGCCGATCTTCACGCTAGCGTAGACCTTGATCAGTTTCGGCACGAGCGCGTCATAGACGCTCTCATGAACGATCAGGCGGCGCAGCGTGGTGCAGCGCTGGCCGGCGGTGCCCATCGCTGCGAAGGCGATGCCGCGCAGCGCGATGTCGAGATCGGCGGAGGGCGCCACGATCGCGGCATTGTTGCCGCCGAGCTCGAGAATGGCGCGGGCGAAGCGGGCGGCCAGCTTCTGGCCGACCTCCTTGCCCATGCGGGTCGAGCCGGTGGCCGAGACGACGGGGACGCGGTGATCCGAAACGAGGATGTCGCCGATCTCGCGGCCGCCGATCAGGATCTCCGAGAGGCCGGCCGGCGCCTCGGGGCCGAAGCGCTTCATCGTCTTCTCGACGATGGCCTGCACGGCGAGCGCCGTCAGCGGGGTCTTCTCGGAGGGCTTCCAGACGACGCTGTCGCCGCAGACGAAGGCGAGCGCCGCATTCCACGACCAGACCGCGACCGGGAAGTTGAAGGCGGAGATGACGCCGCAGACGCCGAGCGGATGCCAGGTCTCCATCATGCGGTGGTTGGGGCGCTCGGTGGCGATTGTCAGGCCATAGAGCTGGCGCGACAGGCCGACGGCGAAGTCGCAGATGTCGATCATCTCCTGGACCTCGCCGAGGCCCTCCGAGGTGACCTTGCCGGCTTCCAGCGTCACCAGCAGGCCGAGATCGGTCTTGGCGGCGCGCAACTCCTCGCCGAGCAGGCGCACGAATTCGCCGCGGCGGGGGGCGGGCACCTTGCGCCAGGCAAGAAAGGCTGACTGGGCCCGTCCGATCGCGGCCTCGGCCTCGGCCGGGCTGGTCTCCTTCAGCGTGGCGACGGTCTCAGCCGTGATCGGCGAATGGGCGGTGAGCCCCTTAGCGGCGAAGGCTGTGTCGGTGACGCCGAGGCGCTTCAGCAGCGCGAGCGCGTCCTTGGGGAGGGGAGAGGTCATGTGTCTGCCTGATCACTGCTGTCGATGAAACACAGCCCTCATCCTGAGGAGCGCCGCAGGCGCGTCTCGAAGGATGGTCCACGAGGCTCCGGAGCCGCCTGGATCATCCTTCGAGACGCCGCTCCGCGGCTCCTCAGGATGAGGGCTCGGGGAAGGTCGCCCGAGGACCGGAACAATGCCCCCTTCCGCCATGTCACGGCAACCGATATGTTCTCACGACTTGATGAGAAAAAATCATGGACTTTGAGATTGTCCCCGGCCGCCTCTCGGTCCCGTCTCTGTCGGCGCTCGCAGCCTTCGAGGCGGCGGCGCGACATGGCAGCTTCACGCGGGCGGCCGAGGAGTTGAACCTGACGCAGGGCGCGGTCAGCCGGCAGGTGGCGCATCTCGAGAAGGTGCTGGGCGTTGGCCTGTTCCAGCGCGTGCGCCAGCGCGTCACCCTGACCCCGGCCGGCAGCGCCTATGCGACGGAGATCCGTGACGGGCTGTCCCGATTGGCGGCCGCCACCGTCTCGGCCATGGCGTTTCGCGGCGCGGGAGGGGTGCTCAACCTCGCCATCCTGCCGACCTTCGGCACGCGCTGGCTGATCCCGCGCCTGCCGCGCTTCACCGAGGCGCATCCCGGCATCACCATCAATTTCACCACGAAACTGGTGCCCTTCGACTTCGGCCGCGAACAGCTCGATGCCGCCATCCATTTCGGCGATCCGGTCTGGGCCGGGGCGCGGCTGCATCGGTTGATGGGCGAGGAGATCGTGCCCGTTGCCGCCCCTTCGCTGGTGGCGCGTCTCGGCTTGAAGGAGCCCGCGGACATGTTGCGCGGCTCGCTTCTCCAGCAATCGACGCGGCCCCGCGCCTGGGCCAACTGGCTGGAGCAGCAAGGCCTGCCGCCGCAGCGCGCGTTGATGGGACCGCGTTTCGAGCAGTTCGCCATGGTCTCGCAGGCGGCCGTCGCCGGTCTCGGCCTCGCCATCGTGCCGCGCTTCCTGATCGAGGAGGAACTGCGCTCGGGGTCGCTGGTCATTCCGTTCGATCGTCCCGTGACGGGCTCGGAAGGCTATTATCTGGTCTATCCCGAAACCCGCGCCGAGCTACCGGCCGTGATTGCCTTTCGCGATTGGCTGCTCGGAGAGTGCGCCGCAGCGAACTGACTCGACAAGTCTCGCCGGCCACGCCATTCATGCGTAGAGTTCACTAACCGGGACGCAATGCGTTTGCCCGGCCTATCCTGTGGGACCCGCCATGTCGTCTTCCGAAAGCGCCGATGTCGTCATTTGCGGAGGCGGCGCGATCGGCTCCTCCGTGGCCTATCATCTCGCCGCCGACCCGGCCTTCACCGGCAAGGTCATCGTCGTCGAGAAGGACCCGACCTATCGCTACGCCGCCTCGGCGCTCTCGGCAGCATCGATCCGCCAGCAATATTCGAGCGCGGTGAACATCCGCATCTCGCTGCACGGCATCGACTTCCTGCGCAACATCGGCAGCCACCTCGCCGTCGATGGCGAGGTCCCGGTCATCGATCTCCACGAGGGCGGCTATCTCTATCTGGCGGGCGAGGAGGGGGCGCCGGTGCTGGCCGCGAACCAGGCGCTGCAGGCTGCCGAAGGGGCTGATATTGCGCTTTATGCTGCACCGATGCTGCGCAGCAAATTTCCCTGGATGAACACCGAGGATGTCGCCTGCGGCAGCTTCGGCGTCAGCGGCGAGGGCTGGTTCGATGGCTGGGCCGTATTGCAAGCGTTTCGCAAGAAGGCGCGCTCGCTCGGCGTCGAATACCGTCAGGGCGAGGTCGCTCGTTATGTGGTCGAGGCCGGCCGCGTCGCCGCCGTGGAACTGGCCGATGGCAGCCGCATCGCCTGCGGCGCGGCGGTCAATGCCTCGGGCACGCATGGCGCCAGGCTGGCCGCGACGGCGGGCGTGACGATCCCGGTCAGGTCGATGAAGCGCTATGTCTTCTCCTTCCTCTGCAAGGGCGAGGTCGACAATTGCCCGCTGCTGATCGACCGCACCGGCTCCTGGTGTCGGCCCGAAGGCAAGCGCGGCAGTGAGGGCCAGCTTTTCATCGCCAGTTGCTCGCCGCTCGCCCCCGAGCAGGACGAGCAGTGGATCGAAACCGCGCCTTCCGTCGAGGATGTCGACTGGGCCTTCTTCGAGGAAGTCGTCTGGCCGGCGCTCGCCCACCGCATTCCGGCCTTCGAGCAGATCAAGACAGGCCGCGCCTGGGCCGGGCCCTATGACATGAACGAACTCGACCACAACGCCATCATCGGGCCGGCCGTCGGCGTCGGCGGGCTCTATCTCGCCAACGGCTTTTCCGGCCATGGCCTGCAGCAGGCGCCCGCCGTCGGGCGCGGCCTTGCCGAACACATCCTGCAGGGCGCCTATCGTACGCTCGATCTTTCCGATCTCGGCCATGAGCGCATCGTCGAGGGCCGGCCGATGCTGGAAACCAACATCATCTGATAGGGTCCCCGCAACCCTGCCGCCGGAAAGCCGAGCCATGATCGATACGAGCTATGTTCGCACCATGGCGCGCTACAATGCCTGGCAGAACGACAGCCTCTATGCCGCCGCAGCGACGCTCGACGACACCGCGCGTCGGCAGGATCGTGGCGCCTTCTTCCAGTCGATCCACGGCACGCTCTGCCATCTGCTCTGGGCCGACCAGATGTGGCTCTCGCGCTTCGCCGGCACGCCCAAGCCCGCCGCCCGCATTCACGAATCTCCGGGGCTGGTGGCGTCCTGGGACGATCTCGTGGCCGGGCGGAAGGCTTTTGACCAGACGATCACCGACTGGGCCGCCGGCCTCTCCGACGATTGGCTGGCGGGAGACCTGACCTGGTTTTCCGGCGCGACGCAGCGCGAGATGAGAAAGCCAGTCGGGCTGCTGGTGGCTCATATGTTCAACCATCAGACCCATCACCGCGGCCAGGTCCACGCCATGCTGACCGCAGCCGGCGCGAAGCCGGAGGACACCGACCTGATGCTGGTCGATATCGTGCCTTGAGACGACCCCGGCCGCCTCGATCAGGCTGACACGGCCTTTGCATCCTCGGCCGGTCGCGAGCGGCCCCGGCCCGGTCCCGGCGCCTTGTCTGCCTCGCCATCCGCATGGTCCGGCGGCACCGCAGCGGTCGCGTTCTGGCTGAGCTTCTGGAACAGGCCGAGCCCGACCATCGCGGTCACCGCGAGGAAGACGAGCAGGCCGGGATAGATGATGTTCCCCATCGTCTCGCGCGACGTCTTGGCGATCAGCACGAGCGATTCCAGGCTGAGCGCGACAATCATGATGGTCATGAACTTGGTCAGAGATCCCCGCGCCTCGGCCGGGCGGCGCAGTTCGCGGTCGGCGACGACCTCCTCCTCGAACAGGAACTTGCCGACATCGGCGACGGCGACCGCGATGATGATCAGGCCGATGCCGTCCAGCATCGTCTCCAGCGCGTTGTCTCCGGTCCAGTAGCCGGTCGCGGTCCGCCAGATAGCGACGCCGATCAGCAGGATCGCCGCTGCGAGCAGCGCAAAGGCGATCACCGTGTAGAGAATGCGGCTGAACACCGTCATCGAAAATCCCCCCTTGCCCGGACTCCGGGTCAAGCCAGACAACCGCTCTGATGGCGTGGAGTTCCGTCGCCCGAGGCGAGCAGGCGCGGCGCGGAGCCCCGCCATGCCGCGGTGGCGATTGTGCCGCATCCCGCCATCTGCGAAGCCTGCGCAACTCAGGAGCCGCGCCATGCCCGACACCACCCAGCTCGCCGCCTTCGCCTTGATCTGCCTGGGCATGGTGGTCACGCCCGGCCCCAATATGATCTACCTGATCTCGCGCTCCATCGCGCAGGGCCGCATGGCCGGTCTGATTTCGCTCGGCGGCGTTGCGCTCGGCTTCGTCGTCTACATGCTGAGCGCTGCTTTCGGCATCACGGCGCTGCTCTTCGCCGTGCCTTACGCCTATGACGCGCTGCGTATCGGCGGCGCGCTCTATCTGATGTGGCTGGCCTGGCAGGCGCTGCGCCCGGGCGGCCGTTCGCCTTTCCAGGTGCGCGACCTGCCGCATGACCGGCCGCGCAAGCTGTTCGGCATGGGCTTTCTGACGAGCCTGCTCAATCCCAAGATCGCGATGCTCTATCTCGCGCTGCTGCCGCAGTTCATCGATCCGGCCGCCGGCAGCGTTCTGGCGCAATCGGTCACGCTGGGCTCGATGCAGATCGCCATCAGCCTGTCCGTCAATGCGATGATCGCCATCGCCGCCGGCAGCATCGCGGTCTTCCTGCGGACACGGCCCTTCTGGTCGCTGGTGCAGCGCTGGCTGATGGGCACGATGCTCGCGGGCTTTGCGCTGCGCATGGCGCTGGAAAGCCGCCGCTAACTCAGCTCAATTTCACTGGATGGGGCTCGACGGGCCAGTCCCGGCGCGCCGACCCTGAAAGCTCGCCGCCGACTTCGCTCAGGATCCGCCCGAGCGCCTCGAAATCCTGCTGCCGCGGCGATGTTCGGCGCCAGACGAGCCCGATCGACCGGCTCGGCTGCGGTTTGGTGAAGCGGAACAGCCGCACGGGCATGTCGGGCCGCAGTTCGATCGGCAGAGCCATCGCCGGCATCAGCGTCGTGCCGAAGCCGTTCGCCACCATCTGCATGATGGTCGAGAGACTGGAGGCGCCGTATTGGCGCCGAGAGCCGCTCCGGGGCGCGCCGCAGAAGCTCAGGGCCTGATCGCGCAGGCAATGGCCCTCCTCGAGCAGCAGCAGATTGTCGCCCGACAGCGCCTGCTCCGGCGTGACCTCCGCGCTTTTCGAGCCGGCCTCGGAAGGCATCACGAGCAGGAACGGGTCGTCGAAGAGCGCCAGCGTCTCGAGCCCGCTGCGGTCGATCGGCAAGGACAGCAGCGCGACGTCGAGCCGGCCATCGGCCAATTCGTCGAGCAGGGTGTTGGTCTGCGACTCTCGCAGCCTCAGCGCCAGCCCTGGGTGGCGCTTTTGCAGGAGCGGCAGTGTGGCCGGCAGCAGATAGGGTGCGATCGAGGGGATCACGCCGAGATCGAGCTCGCCGCTGAGCAGGTTCGGCCGGTGCCGGGCATGGTCGACGAGGTCGCTCGCTTCCAGCAGGATGCGCCGCGCCCGCTCCGCGATTTCGCGGCCCGTCTCGGTCAGCGCGATCGCGCCGCGCTGGCGTTCGACGAGCTGGCAATCGAGCTGCGCTTCCAACTCCTGGATCTGCAGCGACAGGGCCGGCTGGCTGACATGGCATTCCTGCGCGGCCCTGCCGAAATGCCGGTGCCGCGCCAGGGCCGCGAAATAGCGAAGCTGTTTCAGGGTGATCATGTTGATTTGATAAACTTATCGTGGCGCCCCGTAAACGGTATTGGACATCATCGTCACAAAGGCCTGTTAGTTCGACCAATTCGAATCTGGGCTGGGCGGCTATACCCGGCGAATGATGGAGGACCACATGTCGAAGACGATGACGACGACGGCCGGCGCGCCGATTCCCGACAACCAGAATTCGATCACCGCCGGCGAGCGCGGCCCCGTCCTGATGCAGGACTATCAGCTCATCGAAAAGCTCGCCCACCAGAACCGCGAGCGTATCCCCGAGCGCGCTGTTCATGCCAAGGGCTGGGGTGCCTATGGCACGCTGAAGATCACCGGCGACATCTCGAAATACACCAAGGCCAAGGCGCTTCAGCCCGGCACCGAGACCCCGCTGCTCCTGCGCTTCTCGACCGTCGCGGGCGAGATGGGCGCGGCCGACGCCGAGCGCGACGTGCGCGGCTTCGCGATCAAGTTCTACACGCCGGAAGGCAACTGGGATCTCGTCGGCAACAACACGCCGGTCTTCTTCGTGCGCGATCCCGTCAAGTTCCCCGACTTCATCCACACCCAGAAGCGTCATCCCAAGACCAATATGCGCTCGCCCACCGCGATGTGGGACTTCTGGTCGCTGAGCCCCGAGAGCCTGCACCAGGTCACGATCCTGATGTCGGATCGCGGCCTGCCGACCGATGTGCGCCACATCAACGGCTATGGCTCGCACACCTTCTCGTTCTGGAACGACAGCGGCGAGCGCTACTGGGTGAAGTTCCACTTCAAGAGCCTGCAGGGCCACAAGCACTGGACCAACGAGGAAGCCGAGAAGGTCGTCGGCAAGACCCGCGAATCCACGCAGGAAGACCTGTTCAACGCGCTCGAGCGCGGCGAATTCCCGAAGTGGAAGGTGCAGGTCCAGATCATGCCGGAGCTGGACGCCGAGAAGACGCCCTACAACCCCTTTGACCTGACCAAGGTATGGCCGCATGCGGATTACCCGCCGATCGACATCGGCGTGATGGAGCTGAACCGCAATCCGGAGAACTACTTCGCCGAGGTCGAGAACGCCGCCTTCTCGCCGTCGAACATCGTGCCCGGCATCGGCTTCTCGCCGGACAAGATGCTGCAGGCTCGCGTCTTCTCCTATGCCGACGCCCATCGCCACCGGCTCGGCACCCATTACGAGAACATCCCGGTCAACCAGCCGAAAAACCCGGTGGCGCACTATCATCGCGATGGCCAGATGAACACCTATGGCGGTATTCGCACGGGCAATCCGAACGCCTATTACGAGCCGAACTCCTTTGGCGGGCCGGTCGAGGCGCCCGCCGCCAAGGAGCCGCCGCTGAAGATCTCGGGCGATGCCGACCGCTACAACCATCGCATCGGCAACGACGATTACTCGCAGCCGCGCGCGCTCTTCAACCTGTTCGATGCCGGCCAGAAGGCCCGCCTCTGCTCCAACATCGCCGCCGCGATGGGCGGCATTCCGCAGGAGATCGAGGAGCGCCAGCTCGCCCATTTCGACAAGGTCCATCCGGACTATGGCAACGGCGTCCGCGCCGCGTTGGCCAAGGCCGATGGCCGCGCGCGCCCGGCGATCTCGGTAACGCAGGACACCCCGCAGGCGGCCGAGTGATCGACCTGTAGGACCTGTCGAGGAAGGGCCCGCCTGCCGATGCAGGCGGGCCTTTTCTCTTTTAAAGCCGGCGCCGGCTTCGACGCGTCCATGCGTGCCGATGCGCTACCGGGCGCGGCCGTCATTGTCTAAGCTTCCGGATAGTCCCGTCCGGAACCATGAGAGCGAATGATGACCGCAATGACGCCCGAGGAAACCAAGGTCACGGCCTGGCTCGCCAACCGCAAGGAAGCGATGGTCACGCTACTGTGCGAGATGGTCGACACCGATTCCGGCTCCTATGATAAGGAAGGCGTCGACCGTGCCGGGCAGGTCATCGCCCGCTTCCATGCCCAGAACGGGCTCGAGGTCGAGATCATCCCCGATGCCCGCTACGGCGATGCGGTCAAGGCGCGCCTGCCGAACCCGACCGCCAACGATCAGCGCCCGGTGCTGCTGCTCGGCCATCGCGACACCGTCTTCCCCAAGGGAGAGCCGACGCGGCGCCCCTTCACCATCAAGGACGGCCGCGCCTATGGGCCGGGCGTCGCCGATATGAAGGCCGGCGTCGTCATCGAGGCCTTCGTGGCCGCAGCCTTCGCCGAATGCGGCGGTCTGTCGGCCCCGCTGACGATGCTGACGACCAGCGACGAGGAGATCGGCTCGCCATCCTCGCGCCCGGTGATCGAGGCTGCCGCGCGCGAGTCGCGCTGCGTCTTCAATGCCGAGCCCAGCCGCCTGCCGGCCGGCACCGAGTTCGCTCGCGACCAGCGCCAGTCCGTCACCAGCGGCCGCAAGGGCGGCGTCTTCATGCGCGCCGATTTCATCGGCAAGCCCGCCCATTCCGGCGCGAACTACGAGAAGGGCGCCTCGGCCATCGTCGATCTCGGCCACAAGATCCCGAAGCTCCAGGGGCTGACCGATCTCGCCAAGGGCATCACGGTCAATGTCGGGCTGATCGGCGGCGGCCAGACCGTCAACACGGTCGCGCCCAACGCCTGGTGCGAGATCGACCTGCGCTATGTCACGGCCGCCCAGCGCAGCGAACTCGTCGAGGCGATCCGTATCATCGTCGAGACGCCGATCGTGGCTGACACCAGCGCCAAGCTGTCGATCAAGGGCGAGTTCCTGCCGCTCGAGGGCACGGCGGAGTCGCAGAAGCTGTTCGAGACCTATCGCGAGGCTACGGCCGGCTTCGGCATCGCCACCATCGCGGAGTTCACCGGCGGCTGCGCCGATTCAGGCTTCACCGCCGCACAGGGCTGCCCGACGCTCTGCAGCGTCGGTCCCATCGGCGGCATGGCCCACACGCCGGACGAGTTCCTGGAGGTCGAGAGCATCGTCCCCGCCGCGCAGGCGCTGGCGCTGTCGGTGATGCGCGCGGCGAAGCTGATGGAGTGAGAACAACCGTCATGCTCGGGCGAAGCGCAGCGCAGACCCGAGCATCTCTGGCAGATGGGCCCAGCTTCACGAGATGGTCGGGTCAAGCCCGACCGTGACGAGGCAATGCCCTCAGAACGCCTCTTCCCAGTCCCGGCTGAGCCGCATCGCCGAGTTGATCAGGCCGACATGGGAGTAGGTCTGCGGAAAATTGCCCCAGAGTTCGCCGGTGTGCAGATCGGCGTCCTCGGAGAGCAGGCCGAAGCTGTTGCGACGTTTCAGGATGCGCCCGAACAGTTCCTTGGCCTCCTCGGTACGGCCGATCGCGTTGAGCGCATCGACATACCAGAAGGCGCAGATCAGGAAGCCGGTGTGCATGAAGCCGAAATCGTCCTGCGTCGCATAGCGCAGCAAGAGGTCGCCGCGCGTCAGGTCGCGGCCGATCGCCTCGACGGTGGCGACGAAGCGCGGATCGTCCGGCTTCAGGAAGCCCAGTTCCGAAACCAGCAGGAGCGTGGCGTCGAGATCCTCGCCGCCGAAGGTCGAGACCAGATGCCCCTTCTCCTCGTTCCAGATGCGTTCGAGGATGACGGCCTTGATCCGCTTCGACTCCCCCTTCCAGTACTCCTTGCGCTCGGCGCGGCCGAGCGTGCCGGCGATGCGCGCCAGCCTGTCGCAGGCCGCCCAGCACATCACGCTCGAAAACGAGTGGACGGACTCTTTCTCGCGCAGTTCCCAGGGTCCGGCATCGGGCTTGTCGAAATAGGCGATAGCCAGTTCACCCATCCGTTCGAGCTGGCCGAACAGCGCCTCCTTGCCCGGCTGGATCAGGCGCTGGTCGAAGAAGGAATGCGTCGCCGCCAGCACGACGGCGCCATAACCGTCGTTCTGGATCTGCGTTGCCGCGCCATTGCCGAAGCGCACCGGCTGGTGGCCGCGATAGCCCGACAGGCTGGGCGCCTCGAACTCGTCGAGGGCGCCGCCGCGCGTGATCGGATAGAGCGGCGGCAAATGCTCGGCGCCGCTTTCGGAGAAGGTGTCGACGATGTTGGTGATGAAGCCGAGATAATCCTCCATCGTCCGCGTCGTGCCGAGCCGGTTCAATGCGTGGACGACGAAATAGGCGTCGCGCAGCCAGCAGAAGCGGTAGTCCCAGTTGCGCTGCGTTCCCGGCGCCTCGGGAATCGAGGTCGTCAGCGCCGCGACGATCGCGCCGGTTTCCTCGAAGGCGCAAAGCTTCAGCGTGATCGCCGCACGGATCACCTCGCGTTGATATTCGAAGGGCAGCGACAGGGAGCGAACCCAGTCGCGCCAGTAGTCCGTCGTCTTGTCCAGGAACTCGCGCGAGGTCTCCTCGATTTCGGCCCGCAGCGCCTCGTCCGAGCCGATGAAGAACGAAAAGGGCCGGTCGACTGCGAAGGGCACGCCATCGACGACGTAGGAAATCGGCGCGTCGGTCGTCAGCCGGATGGTCTGGTCCCCACCGACGAAGCGGACATGGTTGGAGCCGCGCGTGATCTCGTCCGGCTCCTCGCCGAGGCCGAGGCAGGGCTTGACCACGGTGCGGATGCGCGGCCGGCCGGAGATCCGGCGCACGCGGCGCACGAGCTGCGGCGGGCGGAAGAAGCGCTCATAGCGGACGAAGCGCGGCGCGAAATCGAGGATCTCGATGGCGTTGCCCTGATCGTCGGAGAGCACCGAGGACAGGATCGCCGTGTTGTCGAGATAGGTCTGCTCGCAGCGTGTCATGCCGACGAGCTCGATCGCGAAGACGCCTTTGCGGGGCATCGCGCCGCCATCCTCGGGCTGGTTGTCGATCAGGGCGCAGAACACCGGATCGCGGTCGAACCGCGGGAAGCAGCCCCAGACGATGCGCGCGCGCCGGTCGATGAGCGCCGCGATCGAGCAATTGCCGATCACGCCGAGGTCGAGCGAGGCGGAATGAAGCCCCGCGGCCGTCGTCGTCGAGACTGTCATCTTTATCCTTGCGAGAAGCTGGAGGCGGTCAGGCTGCCGCGCTCGGCGGCGTCGAGGAGAAGGCGCCGCAGCGCGGTCGGGGACTCCAGCCGCAGCTTGGCGCAGGTCACGCCCGCGCCGATCCGGATCGAGAGCCCGCCCAGCGTGTTCACCGCCTCGAAGCCGTGCTCGTCGGTGATGTCGTCGCCGATGAAGACCGGCAGGCGGCCCGCATAGGGGGCACTGAGCATCAATTGGGTGATGGCCATGCCCTTGCTGGCTTGGGCCGGAACCAGCTCGGCGACGGATTTGCCTTCCTGCAACCGGATCGCCGGCCCCATGCGCGCGGCGATCGCACGCATCAGGTCGAGCGCCTCGTCATGGAGCTGCGGCGCGAGCCGCCAGTGCAGCGCAACCGAGATGCGCTTATCCTCGACGATGATGCCGACATGGCTGTTGGCGAAGCGTACGAGATCGCGCAACGCGCCGCGCATGTCCTCGGGAACCTCGGCCTGGGACTGGATTTCGCCATCGAGCCTGATCTGGGCGCCATGCAGGGCGGCCGTGTCGAACCGATACGGGTCGAGCGCGGCGTCGAGGAAGGAGACCGGCCGCCCTGACACCAAGGCGAGCGCGCCGCCCAGTGCCTGCCGCAGGGAAT
>DATDBB010000399.1:0-3497 GCA_036525085.1 Allobosea sp. | reverse complement strand
TCAAGGAAGGCCTGGACGTGCTCGAGTACTTCAACTCGACGCACGGCGCCCGCAAGGGTCTGGCCGACACCGCGCTCAAGACGGCGAATTCGGGTTATCTCACCCGCCGTCTCGTCGACGTGGCGCAGGATGCCATTATCTCCGAGACCGATTGCGGCTCGGAGAGCGGCATCAAGATGCGCGCCATCATCGATGCGGGCCAGGTCGTGGCTTCGCTCGGCATCCGTATCCTGGGTCGCTCGGCGGCCGAGGACGTGACGGATATCGACGGCAACGTCCTCGTCCCCAAGGGCACGATGATCGACGAGCACCACATCGAGAAGATCAACGCCGCCGGCATCCAGGAGGTGAAGATTCGCTCGGTGCTGACTTGCGCCACCAAGAACGGCGTCTGCGCGACCTGCTATGGCCGTGACCTGGCCCGCGGCACGCCGGTGAACATGGGCGAGGCCGTTGGCGTCATCGCGGCGCAGTCGATCGGCGAGCCGGGTACGCAGCTCACCATGCGCACCTTCCATATCGGCGGCGCGGCCACCATCGCCGACCAGTCCTTCGTCGAGTCGAACTTCGAAGGCACGGTCAAGATGCGCAACCGCAACGTCGCGCGGAACTCGGACGGCGACCTGATCGCCATGGCGCGCAACATCGCCATCGTGATCGTCGGGCCGGACGGGGCCGAGCGCGCGGTGCACCGCGTCCAGTTCGGCTCGAAGCTGCGGGTCGACGAGGGCGACAAGGTCAAGCGCGGCCAGCGCCTGATCGAGTGGGATCCCTATTCCCGCCCGATCCTGGCGGAAGTCGACGGCACCGTCGGTTACGAGGACCTGGTCGACGGCATGTCGATCACCGAGACGACCGACGAGGCGACCGGCATCTCCAAGCGCGTCGTCATCGACTGGCGCGGCTCGGCGCGTACCTCGGACCTGCGTCCGGCGCTGACCGTGCAGGGCCCCGACGGCAAGGTCGCGAAACTCGCCCGTGGCGGCGAAGCCCGCTACATCCTGCCCGTCGAAGGCATCATCTCGATGGAGCCGGGTGCCCATATCAAGGCCGGCGACGTGCTGGCGCGTGTCTCGACCGACTCGGCCAAGACACGCGACATCACCGGCGGTCTGCCGCGGGTGGCGGAGCTGTTCGAGGCGCGTCGTCCGAAGGATGCGGCGATCATCGCCGAGAAGTCCGGCGTCATCGGCTTCGGCAAGGACTACAAGAACAAGCGTCGCGTCACATTGACGCCGCATGACGGTTCTGAGGGGCTCGAGTACCTGATCCCCAAGGGCAAGCACATCCATCTCCAGGACGGCGACGTCGTGGAGACGGGCGACTACATCCTCGACGGCAACCCGGCCCCGCATGACATCCTGGCGATCAAGGGCGTCGAGGAGTTGGCGGCTTATCTGGTGAACGAGATCCAGGAGGTCTATCGCCTCCAGGGTGTGGGTATCAACGACAAGCACATTGAGGTGATCGTCCGGCAGATGCTGCAGAAGGTCGAGATCACGGAGTCGGGCGACACCGACATCCTGACCGGCGACCAGGTCGACCGCATCGAGCTGCAGGAGATCAACGCGAAGATGAAGGAGGAGGGCAAGAAGCCCGCGTCCGGCGTCCCCGTGCTCCTCGGCATCACGAAGGCGAGCTTGCAGACCCGCTCCTTCATCTCGGCGGCGTCGTTCCAGGAGACCACCCGCGTCCTCACCGAGGCGGCGGTCAACGGCAAGTACGACACGCTGGAAGGCCTGAAGGAGAACGTCATCGTCGGCTCGCTGATCCCGGCCGGCACCGGCGCGCAGGTCGCCCGCATCAAGCAGGTGGCGACGCGTCGCGACGATCTCATCGTCGGCCAGAAGGCGGATGCGGCGGCCAAGGCCGCAGCTTCCGCGGCCAAGGCTGTCGAGGCGGCGCTGCCCGCCGCGGAGTGACGGCTTCCGCATCGCCGCGGAATGCGATAATCGGACATGGCCGCTCCCGCGAGGGGGCGGCCATGTCGCTTTCGGGGCGCGAAACCCGCGGGGCAGGGCATTTCCGGCGTCAATTCCCGAGAATGGGGGTTGACGCGAATCTCCGCCCGAGTCATAAGCGCGCCACTGTCGGTGGTTGTCGGACACGTATGTCGCCTTAGCCTTTGTTGCTGGCGAATTTCGCGGCCGAAACTCCACCGAAACTCCAGCGTCGATTGACGACATGGCAAGATGCATGAACGCGGCGAAAGCCGTGATCCTCTGCTGGCGAACGCGCCTGAGGCCTCCCTGCCGGGAGCCGATGGCGCGGCTTCGTTTGTGTCATGGCAACAGTCGGCCTGGGCCACGGATTTAGCGATTTCCAAACGCTCAGTGGGAGCGAGAGGCCAGAATGCCGACAATCAGCCAGCTCATTCGCAAGCCGCGTTCGCCCGTCAAGGCGCGCAACACCGCTCCGGCGCTCGAGTCCTGCCCGCAGAAGCGCGGCGTCTGCACGCGCGTCTATACGACGACGCCGAAGAAGCCGAACTCGGCGCTGCGTAAGGTCGCCAAGGTGCGCCTGACCAACGGATTCGAGGTGATCGGCTACATTCCGGGTGAGGGGCACAACCTCCAGGAGCACTCCGTGGTCATGATCCGCGGCGGCCGCGTCAAGGACCTTCCCGGCGTGCGCTACCACATCCTGCGCGGCGTTCTCGACACCCAGGGCGTCAAGAACCGCAAGCAGCGCCGTTCGAAGTACGGCGCCAAGCGTCCGAAGTAATTTCTGCCCGACCGGCTGTGCCAGGAGGCCCGGCCGGTTCGCAGCGTTGAAGATTTGACCGGAGACTAGACGATGTCCCGCCGCCATAGCGCTGAAAAGCGCGAGATCATTCCCGATCCGAAGTTCCACGATATCATCGTGACCAAATTCATGAACTCGGTCATGTACGAGGGCAAGAAGTCGACCGCCGAGCGGATCGTCTACGGTGCCTTCGACATCATCGAGAGCAAGATGAAGAGCGACCCGCTCGCCGTCTTCAAGAGTGCGCTCGAGAACGTCGCTCCGGCGATCGAAGTGCGTTCGCGTCGCGTCGGCGGCGCCACCTACCAGGTTCCGGTCGAGGTTCGTACCGAGCGCCGTCAGGCGCTGGCGATCCGCTGGCTGATCTCGGCCGCTCGCGGCCGCAACGACAAGACGATGGTCGAGCGTCTCTCCTCGGAGCTGATGGATGCGGCCAGCAACCGTGGCAACGCGGTCAAGAAGCGTGAAGACACGCACCGGATGGCTGAAGCCAATCGTGCCTTCTCGCATTATCGCTGGTAATCGTCCGCGCGACTTTCCGAAAGACAGAGCATTCTCATGGCCCGTTCCCATCCTATCGACCGTTATCGTAACTTCGGCATCATGGCCCACATCGATGCCGGCAAGACGACGACGACCGAGCGCATCCTGTTCTACACGGGCAAGTCGCATAAGATCGGCGAAGTCCATGATGGCGCTGCGACCATGGACTGGATGACGCAGGAGCAGGAGCGTGGCATCACGATCACCTC
>DATDBB010000398.1:0-2203 GCA_036525085.1 Allobosea sp. | reverse complement strand
GCCAGATCGTCTTCCTGATGCGGGTCGGCAATCCCGAGTTGACGATCACCGAGAACCTGCCGGAAGGCTCCGTGCTCGCCCAGTTCGACCGGCGCTTGATCTCGCAGGCCCTGACCAACGTCATCAAGAACGCGACCGAGGCGATCGAGGCCGTGCCGATGGACGAGCGCGGCCCCGGCCGCATCGACGTCACCTTCGAGCGGCGCGAGGACGGCAGGATCGTCATCGAGGTCATCGACAACGGCAAGGGACTGCCGGCCGACCAGCGTCAGAAGCTGCTGGAGCCCTACATGACGACGCGCGAGGGCGGGACCGGGCTGGGGCTCGCCATCGTCGGCAAGATCCTGGAGGACCATGGCGGCGGCATCGAGCTGCTCGATCGGCCCGACGCCGGCGAAGGCCGGCGCGGCGCCCGCATCAGGCTCTGGTTTCCGGAGACCGGACCTTCACCCGATGAGAACCCCGAGGACAACCGGAGCGACCAAGTACAGGCCCAAGGGCTGGTCGCTTCGGCAGGACGGGAAACGCAAGATGGGATACGCGTATGAGCGCTGACATTCTGGTCGTGGACGACGAGACTGACATCCGCGAACTGGTGGCCGGCCTGCTCGAGGACGAAGGCTATCGTACCCGCAAGGCGAGCTCGGCCGACGAGGCGCTGGCAGCCATCGCGGCGCGACGCCCCAACCTCGTCTTTCTCGACATCTGGCTTCAGGGCAGCCGCCTTGACGGGCTGCAGGTGCTCGAATTGATCAAGCAGTCTCATCCCGACCTCGCGGTCGTGATGATCTCGGGACACGGCAACATCGAGACCGCCGTCTCCGCGATCAAGAGCGGCGCCTATGATTTCATCGAGAAGCCGTTCAAGGCCGACCGCCTGGTGCTCGTTGCCGAGCGGGCGCTCGAGGCCTCGAGGCTGCGACGCGAGGTCCGCGAGCTGAAGAAGGGCTCGGTGCAGGCCAGCCGGATCGTCGGTCGCTCGACCGTGGTCAACCAGCTGCGTCAGACCATCGAGCGCATCGCGCCGACCAATGCGCGCGTGCTGATCACCGGCGAGCCCGGCTGCGGCAAGGAACTGGCCGCGCGCACGCTGCACGAGGCCTCGACGCGCTCGTCGGGACCCTTCGTCGTGATCAACGCCGCGACGATCACGCCCGAGACGATGGAGGAGGAGCTTTTCGGCGTCGAAGCGAGCGAGGGCCGCTCGCGCCGGGTCGGTGCGCTCGAGGAGGCCCACGGCGGCTCGCTCTATATCGACGAGATCGGCGACATGCCGCGCGAGACCCAGAACCGCATCCTGCGCGTGCTCGTCGACCAGAACTTCCAGCGCGTCGGCGGCGCCACGCGTGTCCATGTCGATGTCCGCATCATCTCCTCGACCAGCCGCGATCTCGCGCAACTCATCGCCGACGGCCATTTCCGCGAGGACCTCTACCACCGTCTCTCGGTCGTGCCGGTGAAGGTGCCGGCCTTGTCCGAGCGACGCGAGGACGTGCCGGAACTGATCGAGTTCTTCATGGAGCAGA
Source organism: Allobosea sp. (assembly GCA_036525085.1). Taxonomy (GTDB): domain Bacteria; phylum Pseudomonadota; class Alphaproteobacteria; order Rhizobiales; family Beijerinckiaceae; genus Allobosea. The sequence continues at coordinate 677 of DATDBB010000398.1, read as the reverse complement.
TCTCGGTCGCGTCGGGCCTGCCGAAGCGCCGCATCGGCCAGGACGCCATGGCGGTGCTGCAGTCGCATGAATGGCCCGGGAACGTCCGCGAGCTGCGCAACAATGTCGAGCGGCTGATGATCCTGACCAAGGGCGATCCGACGGCCGACATCACCGTGGACATGCTGCCGGCCGAGGTCGGCGCCATGGTGCCAACGACGCCTTCGGGCTCGGGCGGCGAGCGGCTGATGAGCCTGCCGTTGCGCGACGCGCGCGAGATTTTCGAACGCGAGTACCTGATCGCGCAGATCGCACGCTTCTCCGGCAACATTTCGCGCACGGCGGAGTTCATCGGCATGGAGCGCTCGGCGCTGCACCGGAAGCTGAAGTCGCTCGGGGTCGGTTGAGATCGCGTCTTGCCAGCGATGGCAGGCGCGCTTTGCATGCCCGCCTGCACGCTGCGCAGGCAGATCGACGGAATGCAGGGCTATGTTGCACTTGCGTTGTCGGCTGACTCGACGATCTAATGAGATGTCGGTGTCCCGAAGCGGCAGGCCTTCGCCTGCGCGGTGAACGGGACGAAATGGATCGCGGGCTTGAACCCGATCAGCGATCCCAACAACAGGGGCTACCCATGGCCGCAGAGCGGGCACAAAATCTACAGGACACGTTCCTCAACTATGTACGCAAGCAGAAGA
>DATDBB010000397.1:0-19644 GCA_036525085.1 Allobosea sp. | reverse complement strand
GGGCGCTGTTCAGCTACGTGGACCTGGAGTTTCGGGTGCGGGTTGATCATCCGCTTCGGGCGATCCGGGAACTGGTGAACCAGGCGCTGGCTGCGTTGGGGAGCGACTTCAGGGCGCTGTATTCGGGCCTCGGTCGGCCGTCGATCCCGCCTGAGCGGCTGTTGCGGGCCATGCTGTTGCAAGCCTTCTACTCGATCCGCTCGGAGCGTCAGCTCATGGAGCGGCTGGACTTCGACCTGCTGTTCCGCTGGTTCGTCGGGCTCGGCATCGATGATCCCGCCTGGGATCACTCGACCTTCTCGAAGAACCGCGACCGCCTGCTCGAAGGCGACATCGCCGCCCGATTCCTGTCGGCCGTGCTGGCGCAGCCACGGGTGAAGCGGCTCTTGTCGAGCGAGCACTTCAGCGTCGACGGCACGCTCGTCGAGGCCTGGGCGTCGATGAAGAGCTTCAAGGCCAAGGACGGCCCCGGGGACAGCTCCGGTCCGACCGATCCGCCGGCCTCTGGCGGGCGCAACGCCGAGGCCGATTTCCGCGGCGAGAAGCGCTCGAACGCGACCCATGCCTCGACCACCGACCCGGACGCCAAGCTCTACCGCAAGGGTCCCGGCATGGAGGCCAAGCTCGCCTTCCTCGGCCATGCCCTGATGGAGAACCGCTCCGGCCTCCTCGTCGAGGCCTGCCTGACGAAGGTCTCCGGCCATGCCGAGCGCATCGCGGCGCTGGCGATGATCGAGCCCTACGCCGACCGGCCGCGGCCGATCACGCTGGGCGCCGACCGCGGCTACGACGCCGAGGACTTCGTCAACGAGCTTCGTTCCATGAAAGTGCGCCCGCATGTGGCGCAGAACCTCACCCGAAACCGCGGCCGTTCGGCCATTGACGGCCGCACCACCCGCCACCCCGGCTATGCCGTCAGCCAGCGCATCCGCAAGCGCATCGAGGAGGGCTTCGGCTGGATGAAGGCCGTGGCCGGGCTCGACCGGCCGAAGCTGCGTGGGGTCGATCGGGTCGGGTGGGCCTTCACCTTCGCGGCCGCCGCCTACAACCTCGTGCGACTGCCCAAGCTTCTTGCGGGAGCATCCTGATGGCCGCCGGCGACTGCGCCCTGATCGGCCGCTGGCGTATCGTCCAATCCGATCTGTGGGGGCCGGACGATCTCGACCTCCTCGGTCCTGCGATGATCGCCTTCGACGACCGCGGACACGGCGAGATCACAGTCGGAGCACTCACCGCGTCGCTCCGCCTCGAATACGCTCGGACCACCGTCTTCTTCCGCTGGCATGGCGCGGACGACATGACCGAGGTCACGGGAGAGGGCTCCGCCGAACTCCAGGACGACGGCACCATCGAGATCGAGCTCACCTACCACGACGGTGACGACGCGATCCTCAAAGCCGTCCGCGAACCGACTTCTTCAACAGCCTGCTAGGCGCTGCCAGGCCGCCTCCGCGTCCTGCCGAGACGGGGCGACCGTAGGAGGCTACAGGTAGGCCGGCACCTTCCACATCGTCGAAATCGTCGCGCCCGCAACTGAACGCCAGCGCTCACACGGTCACGTTCCTGCCGTAGCTGCGTGGACCGCCTTGAGGATGGTCTGAAACGCTCCAGGTTCCGGGAGACCCATTCATTTGAGTCAGGCGGCCTTGGCTGGCTCGTCCAGCATCGCGCAGTAGCGTCTTTGGCTTCGGCCGGCGGGATGTTGCCGATGGGCTCCAGAACGCGGCGATGGTTGAACCACTCGGTACTACCAGTGGTTGTGTGATCCACATCACATCAATTTCCCGGGAGGTGCGTATCCATTGCGCTGGATTGAGTCCCGGAGCGTGCCACATGCCTCCCACTTTCGATCAAAAGATTGCGCTGTTCCATCGCAATACCATTCAAAAAATACGGAGCATTGGGCTATCGGCTTATCTTCTAAGAGGAGATAGAAGGATCATACGCTAAAGGCCTGATTGAAAAAAGAATACATCGCTGCAGCATCAGCTTTCGCTGCAAAGATTGAATTCGAAAGCGCACGCTCTGGCGCAAGCCTGAACAAAAAACATAGCAGATGACGCGATGCTTCGAGTTCGATCGGCAATCGCGGCGTATCCAAGACTTCGACCGCGCCTTGCCGCGACGCAGGCCAACGACGCCATCCATCGCGACCGACTGAGGGATTCCGCCATGCGCAAGGCCACAATCCTCCTCCATGGCGGGGGGAAGGTATAAGCCGCGCCTGCAAGTTGCGGCGGGCTCGGCCACAACGGGCCTATGGCGCACATCTTGAAGCTAACCCCGAAAGCTCGGGGGGATCGCTCCGAAATGAAACGAGACGGATCAATGTGGACCAGAAATGCCTGGTCTCTGAGACGCCGGCCCTTCGAATTTATCGTCGGAGCTGCAATTCAACTCTGCCTACTGGCCTACATCGTCCTGATGACCGCGCGCATGCTTGCGCAGATCTAGAGCCGAGAGGATCGAACATGGTTCGGGAAACATCGAGATTCGCGCACTCCGCCCGTCGCGAGCGCCTGCGGCAGCATATCGCGGCAAAGCACGCAGCCCGCCGGAACGACTGTGTTCAAGAGGCCTCGGCATCAAACCAGGGCGACAGCGCTGCGCAAACGACCACCGCAAGCTTTCGCGCTAACGACAACAAAGTCGAAGGCCAGCCGTGAGACGTCCCATCTGCCTCGTTGCTTGATGCCGAGAGTACCTGGACTTCGGCACGCGAAAGCACCGATTTCAGTGTCACTTGGATGCTGCAGCGCCGGTAGAGATCGGCAAGGACCGGCGGCAGAGCCTCCCAGAGTGCGAGTCGCCTAGCCTTTCGAGGTGTCACGTTCAAATTGATCGAAGGTGCACCTCGGACCAATGTCCCGTCGCCCTCGATGAGGATATGAGAATGGCTCCGGTCGAGCCCGGAAGCTCGATGGCTGCCGGCCGTCCATGTGCGCAGCGGGCAGCCAGCCAGCCGGGGTACCCCCAGTCCTCGGCTGGCCCGGCTCCTTGAGCTCAGCGACTGCCGCTTGGAATGCCTTCGCGGACTGCGGCCCGGCCACGCCAACAACCGTCAGCGAATAGCCGAGCGCAACCGGCGCCGCTTGCATGTCGCGAGTATTCATGAGCTCTCGGAATATGGAAAGCCGCTCCAAGGCGCCTGGGTCGGGTTTCTGACGGGGCCGCTCAGGCGATCTGCAAGAGGCGCCGGGCCTGTCATTTGATATGGCGCTGCTTATTTGAGGGGCAGAGGCTGGACAGCTTGGAGGATGCCCCATGCGTCAAAGCTCCCATCGACAATTCCAGTGCGTCGACTTCGCCATCACCAATCCCGAGCAGTTCCGGGAGGCGCTTGAGCGATTGCGACTGTTGGAGAAGGCGGCCGAAAAGTCATCGCTGGGCCGAGAGCGAGCTTCCCTTGAGCTTGCGGTGGCTCGCTATCTGTCCAACCAGGTGAGGCCGGCCGCTTGATCTTGAGACGGCATAGGGCTGAATGAGGCGGCGACGTCCGAAATCACTCCCGTAGTCTCGCGCGCGACGCATGCAGAGCGGTTCAGCTGGTTTTTCGACGTTCAATCCGGGTTTACGGAGGAGCCTAGCGAAGCCGATACAGCTGTCTCGCTCGATCGCGATTTCCGGCCGGGGGGTGGTTGAACGCGTGCACCGAGACGCGCTTGTCGCGGTTAACCGCCTCGGCCGCGGCATGACCCGGTTGAACCAGCGCGCCGTGACCGCCTGGCCCGGTTGGTGGGCGGGAAAGAGCCCACCGTGCAGACGCTTCACCCGCCACCATTGCCGCAACAGGCAAGCAGGTCGGGCGCGAGCATGACGTAGCGGCCCTTGCCCTGCCCGACTCGGAGCAGCATGCGGGCTGTCGATGTCGGAGAGATCAGATTTGCGATCTCCGAGAAGAGCAGACCGCAGCCTTAAGCGATTCTGAGCACAGCTCAATCCTTAAGGCTCCGCGCGTGACGAGCAGCGCGACTTGATAGCTGCTCTACGCCAGCGGCAGCCGCCTGGCATTGGATCCGCGCAATCCGAGCCCAGCGTGACATGGCAGAAGAAGCGCATCGCCGTGCGTCGCAGCCTCGGTGCCGCTGACGGGCGATCTAAACGTCGTCCGATGATGTCAGATGTCCCGCCCACTCCCATGGCAATCTGCTGCGGCGAAAACAAAAGCCCGGTCTCACCGAAGCGGGACCGGGCCAGCCTGGAGCAGAAGACTGCAGCAGCGTCAATCGAACCGAGCTACTATTCGATTACGTCTATGATCCGTCGGGTTTGGGGGTCGATGATCAGCACGTCATCGCCGATCAGCGTGTATTGATAGCCACGCAATTGCGCATCGCGTTTCTCGACCTCGGCCGGCAATGGTCGCAGGATGACTTCGCTCGGCAGCACCGCCCCCATCAGACCGTCGATGCCTTGGATGTCCCCTGGCCTCGCGTCCTGCAGGATTATCCGCGCGAGATCGTGACGATCTCCAGAGGCAGCAGACACGCTCCCTCCGTCATTAGCGATGGCCGCCGCCGGAGTCGGACGAACATCCTTGTCTATGACGTCGACGATGCGATGCGTCCGCGGCTCGACGACCGCGATCTCGTCAGTCTCGGTCATGACATACTGGTAGTCACGCCAAGCGGGATTGCGTTCGATGACCTCGACGGGCAATGCATGAAGCGGGACGCCGGTAGGCAGCATCACGCCGGCTCGAAATGCGACCGAACCCGGCCTGCGCCAGCGCCTGACATCGCGCTGCTCGAATAACGAATAATAGTTTGCGCTCCCAGCACGTCCTGGGCTCCGATCGATGACCTCGACGACGCGGCGGCTGCCGGGGTCGACGATGACGATCTGGCTCTCGGAAACGGTGTAGCGATATTCGCGATACTGCGGCCGAAGCGTGGCGATATCGCTGGGAATTGGACTAAGCTCGACGCGGGACGGGAGTTGTGCGCCGACGGTGACCGACACGCCAAAATCCCGAACCGGCTTCACTTCGTTGCGATCAACGCGGTCGCGCACGGACTCCACGATGCGCTGCTGATCAGCCTCTGAACGCGGTTGGCTCGATGCATGGCCACCTTGTTCCGACTTGTCGACATGCGGCGGTGTCCCTGCCCGGTTCTGTGGGCTTGGCCCTTGCGACTGGGTAGCCGAATCCGATCGAGTAGGCTCCGTCGGGGCCGGGCGGCGCGCGGTGGTCGGCGCGGTGCGCTGATCCGGCCGCTGCGGCTGAGCCGTTTCCGAAGTATTCGAAGGACGTCCATGCTGCTGGGCTCGCTCGTTGGTGCCGCCGCCGCCGCGACTGTCCGGTTTGTCGCGCTGAGCCTGACCTCGATCAGGGGCCTGCTCCCGCTGACTTGGTTGAGATCCTGACGTCGAGGGCTCGGCTGGGCGCTCGCGTCGCGCCTGTTCGCGCTGCTGCTGTTGGGGGCGCTCTATATCCTGGCCGCGCGATGGACCCGACCGGACATCGCGTTGCTCGCTTGATTGAGGTTCAATGCGCTGCGGAGCACCGCGCTCGGGTTCTGCCGGAGCCCGCATCGGCGCACCGCGCTGCATGGAGCGCTCGCCTCCACGGTGTTCCAAATCCCCGCGTTCGATAATGACGGGCTGCGCTGATGCGAGCCCGGCGTGAGCGGCAAAAGCGACCGCCGCAATGCCTGCGAATTGTTTCATGGGACTTGCTCCCTGTTGTTCGTGTGGCGGCCTGTCCACGAACATCTCCATCACGCTTCCAGCGCACGGATTGCACTGCACGCTGGAAGGCGCACTGAACGGGCCCGCTGTCTGATCCGTCGGATGGTGGACCTGTGTCCAACGACGGGTCGGTGCCGCTTACTCGATGACTTGAATGATCCGTCGGGTCCGCGGCTCGACGATCACGGTTCGATCATTTACGACCGTATACCTTGACCCGGTCGCGCCGAACTCCGCGGGAACCTCGCGATAGGTAACGCCGGTTTCCGGAAGAACAGCCCCAACGCGAACCTCTTCACGGTAGGTGTAGGACGGCACCTTCTGTTGGGCTGCGTATGTCTTGAACCGAGGAGTCTGGTCGCCGATGATGGCGCCAGCCACCGCGCCGCCTACCGCACCGACGGCCGCGCCGGCCGGGCCACCGACCACGGCCCCTCCGACTGCACCAGTTGCAGCGCCTCCGACCGCGCCGCCTCGGGCACCTTCAGGATTCTGTGCGAATGACACCACCGGGACCAACGCTACGGCGGCTGCGAGAATGATATTCCTCATCAGTCGATCTCCCGTTTGCCCCCCAAGCTGAGAACCAAACTTAGAAGCCATACAAACGGTTCCTTGCTTCACCGGGCATGGCTAGTGGCAGAGACGCGCGCCCTAATCGCTCTGTGTGCGTCTCGCCCGCTCAATTTCATCGGCCTGCTCACATATCGCATTGCGATCCTGTCGGAACATGTCGCCCGCGTGCGAAGTTCAGTCAGCACAAGCGCAGGTGCGCACCTTGGACGGGGGCTGTCATGAACAATATCATTTACCTTGTCGGACTGGTGGTGGTCGTTCTCGTCGTGCTGTCCTTCCTCGGTCTCCGGTAAAAGGTGAGCGCCATGTCTTTAGGCTCAACTGACGTCGTTGTCGTCTCGCCTCCTGGTACCGAAACTCCCTCCGGCTCCTACCTCGAATGGAGCCCAATCTTAGGCGGCGCCGTGCTCTCCGCGGCCATCTCGACCATCATGGCGGCATTCGGCTCGGCGATCGGACTATCGTTGGTTTCCGCAGACCCCGCGCGATCGAGCAGCATGACGGCTCTAGCCATTGCAGCGGCTCTGTGGGGGCTTTGGGTGACGGTATCGGCCTGCGGCGCTGGAGGCTATCTCGCCGGCCGCATGCGCAAGCCCCTCGCGGACGCAAGCTCGCGTGAGCGGGACGTTCGCGATGGCGCGCACGGTCTCGTCGTGTGGGCGGTCGGTGCTCTGCTGGTAGCCTTCCTGACGTCATCTTCGCTCGTCGGTGCGGCGAAGACTGCGGTGACTGCGACGGTTGCTGGTGGAGCCGGCGCGCTCATCGGTCAACAGGCTGATCCGCTCGCATCAGCGGTTGATAGTGTCATGCGTGCGAACGGCACGGCACCCGTTACGCAGGGCGAACGCGACGAAGCTTCGCGCATATTCGTCCGCAGCCTCGCGAATGGCAGCATCGATGTGTCGGACCGCGGTTACATTGCCTCACGTATGGCGATCAGAATGAACATACCGCAAGCCGAAGCAGAAAAGCAGATTGATGATGCGTATGCCCGGCTGAGCCAGGCCAAAGAGACTGCCAAGCAAGCGGCCGAGAAAGCACGGAAGACCGGCGTCATCGTCGCATTCATGACCGCGGCCGTTTTGCTGGTCGGTGCCGCTGCCGCCTACCTCGCCGCCATGTTGGGCGGTCGTCATCGAGACGAAGAGATCGACCTCTTTGCGCGCTGAGCGATGGCACTAATCGCGCAGGAATCCGAAGCGCGGCGGAAATTTGTGACAGCTGCGGCAGCGTTTGCGGCGGCAGCTATGTCAGCCACGGCGGCAGCGGCGGTAGTAGCACGCATTTCGACATAGCGCAGCCGATTGCGCATGGTGTTCGGCAAAGCTTTCGCGTCGAGCCAGTCGAGAAACTCGTCCGGCCGGATCGTGATGATCTGGAGCGCTTGCCCGCGAGCCAAGTATTTTCTGGCCACGGCCGAGGCCTCTCGCAACCACACGTCATAATCGGGGGTCATCTCATTGCGATCTTCCGCAAGCGCCAGCAGGCGGTAGAAGTCCTCGCGGTCATACCAAGGCATCGCTATCGTATAGGCGCAGGATGAAGGATTCATCTTCCCCTCCAATCAATGCGATTAATCTCGACCTTGCTGATGATCTTGATTTCGAACGGCTGGGAGTTTGCACAAACCCAGATAAATAGACACTCCCAACTCCAGAGCATCGCGCTCGCGGTCAAGCGTCGAATACTTCGCCGCTTTTTTTGGAATTGCAATCGAGCTATGGCTTCGCGAAACTGAGCAGGATTCGATATAACAAATGTCATGCGATCAGTTGCATCGTGGCCGGCACTTTGATCCACGGCGGCGCCCTCCAAAAACGGGATCACATTCTCCGCATTTGCGTTCACCGGCTCAACATCAAATGACATCCGCCACGTCCATTTTGCCGGGGCCGACTGGTCGCATCAGCACAAGGCAGGGCCAGATGAAGTCCGGGACTGTGCGGGCCGTGATGAGCGCCGGAAATGAGGACCTGGTTCATTTGCTCTCTTCCGACCAGCGGTCTTTGGCCTCCGCACCGCGGGATGATTCAACGTGCCGGTGTCGGCCTCGACGCCCGAAAGGAGAGGAAGAAGACCTGCTCCGCGGCGCTCGGCAGCAACCGCCAGACATGGCCGCTGGCTAGCGCAGAGCCGATCTCTGGATCGCCGGCGCGTCGGGCCCTGACTTCAATTCCGTCATAGATGCGTCGAAGCGGCTCCACAGTCGGGTGTGGAGGTCGCGCACCATTTGGTCCACGAGGACACGCCTGGGCGTAACGTGTCGATGGCGTATTTCCGAGTAATCAGAGACGCATGCCGCCATCGACGGGTATTTCGGCGCCGTTGATGTATGCTCCCTCCGGCGAGCACAGAAGCAACGCCAGTCCCGCACAGTCGACCGGGGTGCCCAGCCGGCCCAGCGGAATCCGCTCCAGTGCCGACGCCTCGCGACCGGGCTGCTGGAGAATCGTCCGATTGCGCTCCGTGCGGATGGCCCCAGGCTGGATGACGTTCAAGGTGATGTCGGGCGCCCGCAGGGTGCGTGCCAGCGTCATGATCATGCTGGTCTGTGCTGCCTTGGTTGCGGCGTAGTAGAGACAATCGGCATTGGCGCGGGCCTCCTGCACCGATCCAGTCGCGATGATGCGCCCGAAGCCGCGGCTGATCATGCCCGGCAGGAAGGCCTGGAGAAGACGTGCGGTGGCATGGAGGTTAATCTCGCTCTGCAGCCCGATCGCCGCGTCGGTGAGGGCCTCCCAGGTCTCGCGGATCTCGGCGGAAGCGCAGAGCACGAGAATGTCCGGTTCGCGCCTAGCCGCCTGCAGCTCGGCCAGCATGGCCGAAGGCGCGGACGGCAGGGCGAGATCGTGGATTAGCGCTCGTGCCGACCCGCCGGCCGTCGTCAGCGAATGCGCAACCGCACCGGCTTCGGCGTCGCGGTCATGGACGGCGATCTCGGCACCGGCTTCCGCGAGGCGCATCGCGATCGCCAGCCCGATTCCGCGCGCAGCCCCTGTGATGAGCGCGACGCGTCCGGTCAGAGGTCCCGCCATCACCCGAGCAGCGGCTTCACGCGCTTCACCGCGTCGTCCATCGCCTGTTGTGCGGGCTTGAGGCCAAGCACCGCGGCCTGCGTCTCCTCGACGAAGATGTCGTGGGCGCGCGCCTGCTCGTCGAACGCCGGCAGATGAACGCGCGAGGCCTTGAGCGCGGCGGCCTCGTCGGCGGCATAGGACATCGCGGCCTTGAGCTTGTCGTCGGCATAGGTCGAGATTCGCACGGGGCCATTGCCGTTCAGCGCCATTGTGGTCGTGCCGGCTTTCGACGACAACTCGCGGATCATGTCCCAGCTCAGCGGCTTCTGTCTGGCGTTCCTGGGGATCACCAACGACCAGAACTCGACGGTCGGCGCAAAAGCGATCTTGCCGATGAGGTCGGCAGCCATCGGCGGCAGCAGCGACTTGAACCGCCCGGCATATTTGCCCTTGCTCGGGTCGTTATAGGTCACCAGCCGGGCGAAGGGATTGATCGTCATCGCTGCGCGACCCTGCTGCATCCAGGTGGTGATCTCCTCGTTGTTCACCGTCGCAAAGTTGCGCGGCAGCACGCCGGCCTTGTAGAAGTCCGCCAGCAGCGTCAGCGCCTTGACCATGCCGGGCTCGTTGGCGACGAGCTTGCCGTCGCTGGTCATGTAGTCGCCGCCGAAGCAGCGCGCGAGCGTCAGGAAGTTCGAGGCGAAGACGGCGGTGAAGGCCAGGCCATGGACCTGCGTGCCGTCGTCGCGTTTGAAAGTCAGCTTGCGGGCGATCTCCGCCAGTTCCTCGAAACTCGCCGGCAGTGCGGTGACGCCGCGCTCCTCCAGCAGCGCCTCATTGTAGATCAGGGCGTTGGTGGCATGGCGGACGGGGATGCCATGCAGGGCGCCATCAAGCTTCAGGGGCGCGATCAGGCCCGGCGCGAAATCGTCGAAGGCCTCGAGCGGAGCCTCCTGCATCAGCGCGTCGAGCGGCTCGAACAGCTTGAGGTTGCGCGGTACGGCGCGCCCGTTCAGCAGATAGGCGACGTCGATCGTGGTCTCGCCCAGCGTGACCTCGCGCAGCAACCGCTCATGGATGGCGTTGACGTCGCCGAAGGTGATCCAGTTGACGGTCGCGCCCGACTGCTTGCGCCAGCCTTCCGTGGCGTCGCCGCCCGGCCCGGTGGTGGCGGAGGTCTGGTGTACGCGATGGCCGAGCGCGGTGATAGCCCTGGCTTGTGCGCGGACCGTGCCCGGCAGAGCAGCGGATGCGGTTGCAGTCCCGGCCATGAGACCGAAATCGCGACGGGAGATCATTCTGGACAAGGGTTCTCCTCCGAGGGTCAGGCCTGCGCTGTTCCGCGCGTTCGGCATACTCGATCTCAGGCCGGCAGCAGTGGCTGGACGCGCTTGACCAGCAAAGCCATCGCCTCCTCGGGCGTCTTCATGCCGAGCACCGCAGCCTCCGCCTCTTCCTTGAACAGGTCGCCGGCGCGCGCTGCCTCGTCGAAGGCCGGCAGCGGCACGCGCGCCACCTTCAGCACCTTCAATTCCTCTGCGGCATAGGGCACCGTCTTGCTGAAGGCCTCGTCGGCATAAGTCGAGGCGCGCACCGGCCCGTTGCCGTTCAGTGCCGCCTTCAGCGTCGCCTCCTTGGAGACCATCGTCTTGATGAAGCTCCAGGCGAGATCCTTGCGCTTGGCGTTCCTGGGGATGACCAGGCCCCAGAACTCGACCTTGGCCGGGGCGGCTGCATATTTGCCGGCCAGCGTCTTCGAGGCCGGCACCGCGATCGTCTTGATCTTGCCGGGGAATTTCGACTTCTGCGGGTCGTTGTAGATGCGGTTGCGGCCCATGCTCTGCAGGCTCATCGCGGCCCGGCCGGTCTGCATCCAGACATTGACGTCCTCGGGTGAGAGCGTCGCGAAATTGCGCGGGAAAGCGCCGGCCTCGAACAGGGCGCGCAGCGTCCTGATCGCGTTCAGCATGGCCGGCTGGTCGGCAACGCATTTGAAGTCGGGCGTGATGAAATCGCCGTCCCAGGCGCGGGCGAGGTCGATCACATTGGGATAGGTTACACCCGGCATGCACAGGCCGGTCACCGCCGTGCCGTCGGCGCGGCGATACGTGCAGGCCTTGGCGATCTCGATCATCTCCTCGATGGTCGCGGGCGGCTTCGAGAAGCCTTTTTCGGCCAGCAACTCCTCATTGTAGTGCAGGCCGGAGGAGGCATGGCGGAAGGGCACGGCGAGCTGGCGGCCAGCCACCTTCATGCCCTCGATCAGCCCCGGAAAGACATCCGCCGCATCCTCGATCGGGTCGCGCTTGAGATAGTCGTCGAGCGGCTCGAACAGGTTGGCGGCGCGCGGGATAACCTGCGTGTTCAGCACGAAGCCGACATCGACGCTCGATTCCGACAGGCTCGCCTCGCGGAACAGCCGCTCCTGCAAGGGGCCGGTGTCGAACGTCGTCCACTGGATCGTGGTGCCGTTCTTCTGCGCCCAGTCCTTGGTGATGTCGCCACCCTGCGCGCCGGTCGAGACCGTCTGCATGACGCGATGGGCAAAGACGTTCAGCGGGCCGGCCTGCGCGAAAGCTTCGCGCGGGTCGAGCCCAGCGAGGCTCAGGCCGGCGATGCCGCTGAGAAGCTGCCTACGGTCCAGTCCTGTCGTTGTGGTCATGGTCACCCTCCCGGAGTGTCGCGAGTTCCGCGATGGCGGCTTCAGCCGCTTCGAAATGCTTGTTCATGGCGATGGTGGCGGCCCTGGCGTCGCCGGCGCGAATGGCGTCGACGACCAGAACATGGCGCAGATAGGTTCGGCGCCAATCGTCCGTGGTGCGGGCCTCGCGCGAATTGAAGATTTCCATGACCTCGCGGATCACCGGCCGCAGGCCCCTGATCTGGAAATCGAGCAGGCGGTTGCCCGCAGAGGCAGCGACCGCCTCGTGGAAATCGAGATCGGCCTCGATCCAGCGCGGCACGTCGCCGAGCGCTGCCTCCATGCGGGCAAGGATGAAATCGAGCCGCTCGACATCGGCGGCAGAGCGGCGCTCGGCGCTGTGGGCGGCGATCGGCGGCTCGAGGATGCGGCGCAGTTCGACGGCCTCGGTCAGACCGGTCTTGCGGCCGCGCACCGCGAAGCGGAAGAAGCGGTCGAGCGGGCCGGCATCGAGCGCCTGGACGCGCGTCACCTTGCCCTGCTGGATATTGACGACACCCATCGCCGCGAGCTGGCGGATGGCCTCGCGGGCGATCGGCTTGCTGACGCCGAAGGAGGCGGCCAGCCGTGCCTCGGAGGGCAGCGCATCGCCGGGTTTCAGCCGGCCGTCATGGATCGCCTGGGTGATGCGCGCGATCAGCGTGTCTCCGAGCCGCGTCGGCACGACATCGGACCCGGTGAAGGGGTCGTTGTCGAGCGGCGTCAGGGTCGCGGGCCGGTGCATCAGAGTTTCCATGGCTGATGATTGACAGATGCCGATCAGGTTTGCAACTGATCAACCTATCAGTTAGGTTGATTGCCAGCCGGACCGCTCAAGAAACCGACCCACATGACCGCGCGCACCATCGTCAGCATCGAGGCCCATCCGCTGCGCGCGACCTTGCCCAAGGTGCAGCGCACCTCGCAGGGCGAATTCCCGGCGATTGAGATCGTCGTCGTCGAGGTGACCACCAGCGACGGGATCGTCGGCATCGGCGAGGCCCTGGCGCGGCGTGGCGCGGCCGGCTATGCGCGCCTCATCGACGAGGCTCTGGCGCCGAAGCTCATCGGCAAAGACCCGGCCGACCGGCGTGCGCATTGGAAGGCGATGCGGGCTGTGCTCTCCGGCCGGCCCGGCGGCCAACTGGTCGAGGCGATCTCGGCGATCGACATCGCGCTCTGGGACATCGTCGGCAAAGCGGCGGGCCTGCCGATCCACAAACTGCTCGGTGGCATCGGCCGGACGCAGGTCGCGGCCTATGCCTCCTCGATCAACTGGCTCGACGATGCAACCGTCGAAGCCGAGGTCGAAAGCGCGCTCAAGGCGGGCTTCCGCGAGATCAAGGTCAAGCTCGGCCATCCGCTGAAGGATGCGATCGCCAGGGCCGCATTCATCCGCAAGCTCGCCGGCGACGACATCGCGCTCTATGTCGATGCCAACTGGGCCTATGACGTCGACGACGCCATGGTCGTTGGCAAGGCTCTTTGCGATCTCGGCTACGGCTTCTTCGAGGAGCCGATCGCACCCCATGACCGCGAAGGCTATCGCCGCCTGGCGCAACATCTGCCGATCCGGCTTGCCGCCGGCGAGAGCGACTATGTCGCCTCCGAGGCGCTGATGATGCTGCAAGACCGTTCGATCGGGCTGATCCAGCCCGATGTGACGCGCTCGGGCGGCATCACGGAGACCTGGCGCATTGCCGAGCTCGCGGCGAGCTTTCACACCGCCTACGCGCCCCATGTCGGCTGGTCGGGCGCGATCTGCGTCGCCGCGAGCCTCCAACTCGCCGCGGCGGCCGAGACCTTCCGCACGTTCGAGTGCATGGTCTACGCCAATCCGCTGCGGGACGCGTTCACGCGACCGGTGGTCGGCGAGGGTTTTCAGCTGATCGACGGCAAGCTGGCCGTGCCGCAAGGGCCTGGGCTGGGCATCGAAATCGACCGGGACGCGCTCAAGCGTTTCAGGATCACGTGATGGGCGCACGGACGCCTCTCTCGGCCATGGCGCTCGTGGGACCGGTGCAGCTGATGGTCGGCTGCGTCATCTTCCTGCCGGCGCTCTACGTCTTCTGGCTTAGCCTTAATCAGTCGAGCTTTGGCCAAGCGGCGACCTTCGTGGGGCTCGCCAATTACGCCAAAGTGCTGGGCGACCCGTATTTCTGGCGCGCGCTGGTCAACACCGTCATCGTGGTCGTCGTCGTCGTGCATGTCGAATTGCTGCTCGGCCTCCTGATGGCGCTGTTCTTTGCCTCGGGCGTGCCCTTCCGGCCGATCCTGCTGGCCATCGTGCTCGCCCCCTATGCGGTCAGCGAAGTCTCGGCCGTCGTGATGTGGCGCTATCTGTTCGAACCCGATGTCGGGATGATGAGCCAGATGCTGGCCTGGTTCGGCTTGCCGCCGATCGAATGGGCGGTGAAGCCCAGCCACGGCCTCTTCATGGTCTCGCTGCTCTCGGTCTGGCTGCACCTGCCGTTCAGCTTCATCATCATCTATGCGGCGCGGCTCTCGATCCCGGGTGATCTCTACGAAGCCGCCGCGATCGACGGCGCCACAGGTTGGGCCGCTTTCCGGCGCATCACCCTGCCGTTGCTTATGCCGGCCCTGCTGATCGCAGCGCTGTTTCGCTACATCTTCGCGTTCCGGCTGTTCTCCGAGGTCTGGCTGATGACCGGGGGCGGCCCGGCCCGGACCACCGAAGTTCTGGCCGTCTACCTCTATCTCGAGGCCTTCCGATACAACGCCTTCGGCTCGGCAGCCGCCACCGGTTGGCTGCTCGTGCTGGCCTCGCTGCTGCTCGCGCTGGTCTATCTGCGCGGGCTCTACAGGGAGATGTTCCGCAAGGATGCGTAAGCTCTCGCTCCCCCGTCTGGTTCTAAAATGGCTCGGCGTCCTGATGGTCGCCGCATGGTCGTTGCTGCCCATCGTGCTGATCGTGATGTCGTCCTTCAAGTCCGACCGCGACATCTTTTCCACCGGGTCGCGCTTCGTCTTCGCGCCGACATGGGCCAACTACGTGCAGCTCTGGAGCCGTTGGGGCGACTTTTTTCATGGCCTTTGGAACAGCTTCCTGGTGACCGCCGGCGCCACGGTGCTGGCGGTCCTGGTCTCGCTGCTCGCTGGCTTCGCCTATTCGCGGCACGCTTCAAGGGGCCTCCAGGCCAGCGCCTTCTTCCTGATTTTCATCCGGCTGATCCCGCCAATCGTGATCACCCTGCCGCTGTTTCCCGTGGTCAACTGGCTCGGGCTCAACGACACGCACGCGATCCTGATCGTGCTCTACGCGACGTTCTTCGTCTCGCTCGGTACCATCGTGATGCGCACCTTCATCGATCAGATCCCGCGCGAGCTCGACGAAGCGGCGATGATGGACGGGGCGACGCAGATGCAGATCGTCTGGCGGGTCATCCTGCCCATGGCAGCGCAGGGCATGCTGGCGGTCGCCGTCTTCGTCATCGTCTACGCCTGGAACGAGTTCCTCTTCGCTTTCATCTTCACCACCACCAAAGCCAAGACGGCGCCGCTGGTGATCTCGGAGATGATCGGCGCGGTCGAGGGCGTCGAGTGGGGCGTGCTGTTTGCGGCCTCGACCGTTCAGCTCCTGCCCGTCCTCGCCTTCGTCATCCTCATGCAGAAGCATCTCGTTGCGGGCCTGACCGCCGGCGCGGTGAAAGGTTAGCGACATGACCCAGCTTGACGACATGCGCCGCGCCATCCGCGAGGCCGACCCGCAGCTCAGCCGCTTCGATCCGCTGCCGCGCATCATCTGCCTCGACGATTTCGACCGCGGCATGTGCGGCTGGACCCAGCTCGTCGGCAATTACGAGCATTCGCTCGACGCGATGCTGCCCGGCTACGCCCAGCACAGCCATGCCATGCTCTCGACCCTGCCGAACTGGGACTTCGGCTCGCATGGCGGCGTCGACGGCTCCTATGCCCTCAAGATCGCGACGCGACCCAGGAAGGGCGCCCAGAACGTCGCGATCAAGCGGCTGACCTTCCGCAAGGCCGGCCCGATCCGGATCGAGGCCTATTTCACCTTCAAGCCGGAGGCGACCGATCTCGAACTGTCGGAGACCGACATCCGCTCCTTCGGCTTCCTCTACGATCTCCAGGTCGGCGACAGCCACGGCGCCGGCGGCCAGCGTGTGATGCCGCATCTGCGCTTCCTGAACGCCGAGAATGGCGTGCATCTGCAGAAATGGCAGTTCAAGCGCAAGACCACGCCGATCCAGCCGATCGGCACCGCCGGCAAGACGATCACGCATTATCACCTCTCCCCAGAGGATTGGGAGGATCTTCCCGGCGGCGGCCAGCGGCTCTGCTACAATGAGATTCCGACCAAGGTGAACTGGCACTATCTGCGCTTCGACTTCGATCTCGCCACGATGCAGGCGACGGGATTCCAGGTGAACGACCGCGTCTTCGACATCAGCAGTTATGAGCCCATCCGCATCCCCGCGATGAAGAACCTCTGGTGCATGCTTAACATCGGCTTCTTCGCCGAGACCGACACAGACAAGCGCGCCTTCGCCTATCTCGATTCCGTATGCCTGTCGGGAGACTTCTGATGCTGCCCGAAAACCTCACCGCCATCGTCGCCCGCAACGAGGTCTGGACCGGCGAGAGTGCGACCGAACCCTATGAGGCTGGCTGGGCCAGGGAGGCGATCGTCTTCGTGCGCGCGCTCAAGCCGCCGAAGGGCACGCTGCCGAAGGCATGCATCGAGATTTCGGCCGATGGAATGCACTGGGCACCGGAAGGATCGCAGTTCGACCTTCCAGCCGCCGAGAACGCGGTCACTTTCCAGAGGCTTGGCCATTTCGGCAACTTCGTCCGCGTGGCCGCAACGCTGCCGGAAGGCTCCGAAATCACCCTGCTGGTGGCTTGGCACTTGAAAGCCTGAAACGCGTGCTGGACAGAGCGGGCTCATCAGGGCTCTGCCGCGCCATTAGCTGACTCTCGGCACTTGCCGACAAGCGGACTTTCGTCGTGACGCGATCTGACGGCCGCGTTACCTGAGATCGGCATTCAAAGCCGAGGTAAACTCTCGTGCGAGGTTGATGAATTCCTTGAACGCAGCGGACGGGTTCTTCCGCCCTGGATAGTAGAGGCAAAGCGGCGCCACGGGTTTCATCCAGTCTTCCAGGACGCGGATGAGGCGGCCGCCTGAAATGTCCTCACGGACATCCGACTCCATGAACAGGCCCAGGCCGATCCCACGTAGGACAGCGGTCCGCGACAGGCTGGCCTCATCGAGGGTTATGGGCCCCTTGACGTCGATCTGGACCGGCTGGCCATCTTTCTCGAAGTGCCACTTGTAGATGCCGCCATTGGGCAGCCGGATGCGGATGCAGGTGTGATTGAGGAGATCGAGAGGCACGCGTGGTGTGCCGTGCGTCTCAAGATAAATCGGCGAAGCCACAACGACGTAGGATCGGGCGTGACCGATAGGAACAGCGATCATATCGCTGGGCACGAAATCCGCGCTTCTGACGCCGAGGTCGAAGCCATCAGCCACGACATCGAGCAAGCGACCTTCGGTTACGAGGTCGATGTGAACCTGCGGATATCGGCGCAGATACTCGAATATCACCGGCTCCAGGATCTCCCGGGCTGCGGTCGGGAAGGCATTTATCCTGATCGTCCCGGACGGCACCTCTTGCTGAGACATGGCGCTGTCCATCGCGCTGTGAATCTCGACGAGCGCAGGGCCGATCTGTTCGACGAAGTTCCGCCCGGCATCGGTCAGCGAAACACTCCGCGTCGTCCGATTGAACAAACGCACACCGAGCTGCTTCTCGAACTTCGCGATGAGATTACTCAGAGCCGTCGTGGAAATCTGCAGTTCCACGGCCGCTGCCCGAAACGATTTCCGGCGCGCGACCGCCATGACGGCATCCAGCTCGATAAGGTTGTGGCCGATCATTGTCCCGGATTTCGCAATGTTTCATCCACTTTTATCCCGATTATCAATTCGATTGTCCATCGCTAAGTTGATGTCAGTGGAAGCAACCGTAGCGGCAACGCCTTGATGGATCAGCCGTCGGCCAAATCTACCGACTTCATCATACGAGGAGGATAATGATGTCTCTTGAACTTCCTTTGCCAATCGCGCGGTACTTCACCGCTGATCTCGATCCAAATCCACAGACAATGGCCGATTGCTTTTCCGCCAAGGCTACTGTCAGGGATGAAAACCAAGTCCACACCGGGCTGGGCGAGATTCGTCAGTGGAAAGTGGACTACTCGAAGAAGTTCACCGCAACGTCGACCCCGACCGCAGTCGCCCATGATCGGGGCCGCACCGTCGTCACCTGCCACGTCGAAGGCAACTTCCCCGGCAGCCCGATCGACCTGCGTTTCTTCTTCCGCCTGGAAGGGGACAAGATCGGCGAACTGGAGATCACCCCATGACCCCATTCATCAGCCTTGAGGGCAAGCGGGCGCTTGTGACGTCCGGCACGCGTGGCGCAGGCGCCGCAACCGTCAAGCTTTTCCGGGAGCTGGGAGCTCAGGTCCTGACCAGTGCCAGGTCGAAGCCGGACGACTTGCCGGCCGAGATGTTCGTCGGCGTCGATCTCACGACGCCGGAGGGCTGTGCGCAGCTCGCGGAGGCCGTTCGGGAGCGCCTCGGCGGCGTCGACATTATCGTGCACATGTTGGGTGGCTCGTTGGCCCCTGCGGGCGGTTATGAAGCCCTCACCGACGAGGAATGGCGCAAGGAACTCGACCTCAACCTGATGCCGGCCGTCCGCCTCGATCGCGAGCTGGTGCCGGCGATGACGGCGCAAGGCAGCGGTGTCGTTATTCACGTCACGTCCATCCAACGCGTCATGCCCTTGCCGGAATCGACGATCGGCTATGCTGCGGCGAAGGCCGCGCTCGCTTCCTACAGCAAGAGCCTCTCGAAGCTGGTCTCGCCCAAAGGGGTTCGGGTCGTCCGTGTTTCGCCGGGATGGATTGCCACGGAGGGGTCCATTGCGTTCGCCGAGCGCCTGTCCGGTCAGCACGGCGTCAGCGTCGAGGCTGGCAAGAAGATGATCATGGATGCGCTCGGCGGCATTCCGATCGGCCGCCCGGCCAGCGCCGAGGAAGTCGCAAGCCTGGTCGCTTTCGTCGCCTCGGACCGAGCGGGTAGCATCACTGGGACCGAATACGTCATCGATGGCGGGACCGTGCCGACGGTCTAGGCGACGTTCGCCTTCGCCATTCAGCTCTCGGGGGCAGTGACCGGCCCTGGCATTGCCCCTTCCGAGACGCCGGTATGGCCGTAGATGGCATCGCGCAGTTGCCGGATCATGCGATTGAGCTCGGCGAGGTGGCCTGGCGTCTGCCCGGACGCCAGGAGCAAATTGTCGTTCAGGCAACCGGCACGAAAGCGAAGACGGTCGCCTTCCGGGGTGAGCGCGATGATGACCTGGCGCTCGTTCTGGGGATTGCGGGTGCGACGCAGTAGGCCCGCTGCTTCCATCCTCTTGAGCAGCGGCGTCAGCGTGCTGGAGTCCAGGGCAAGCTGCTGAGCGATGCCGCCGACGGTCTGGGCGTCCTCGCGCCAGAGGACGTTGAGAACGAGATACTGCGGATAGGTAAGTCCCAGCCCATCGAGCAAAGGCTTATAGGCCCGCTGGATCGCGATCTCGGCGGAGTAGATCGAGAAGCAAAGCTGGTCGTCCAGCGGCA